>JAJZNX010000172.1 GCA_021852275.1 Planctomycetota bacterium
GAAATCAGGCTTTTCGGCTTCATCAAAAATGGCAAAAGTCGAGCTAAGGGGCCGCGCACAAATAACTTCACACTTTCCGACTGGTTCTTTTGGCCGCGGGCGTCGTTGTTCGCTCCTTACAGACCCATTGGTAGGGTATGCGCGTCGCTTGAGCCTTGCCGGCGGCCAAAACTCCTGCGCCGTAAAATATGAATTTATTTTTGTGCGGCCCCAAATGGGCGAGTTCAAGGGTTGGCCATGGGGGTTCTTTCGCTAACGGCCAGCGCAGTGTAGAATGGCTACAGGTATTGGTTTCTCCCGAAATGGGAATAGAGGTTACCACAAGGAAATGAGTTTGATGGCGTTTAGCTCACAATTCAATGAAAATCGTAATCCTCCACCGGAAGTAAAGCCGGCCTTGGAAGAGTTAGACCAAGCCGTGATTGAAGCGATGCAGGGCTTGACAATTGAAGATCTTATGGCCGAGGCGCTGTCGCGTCCGGAGGGTGTCAGCGCAACGGGTTTGGATACCAGCCGACCGCTGCGTGGGGGCCGTCCGACCACGGTACAAGCGATAGAGGCGGCACCAACCGGTACGGCCCGGAGTCGCAAAGGACGTGTGGTGAGCATTCGCGATCGGAGTGTGTTTGTGGACCTGGGGGGCAAGTCGCAGGGTATTGCGGGGCTGGATCAATTTGAATCTCAGCCTGGTGAGCCGGCGGTGGAACCGGTGGAAGTGGGGCGGGAGTATGAATTTATTTATACCGGCTATGATGCCCGCGAAGGGCTGATTCTTCTGGCCCGCAAGGGGGCGATCAACCATGGAGGGTTGGAGCAACTGCGCGCAGGCGACACGGTAGAAGCGATGGTGGAGGCCGCCAACAAAGGCGGCCTGGAAATGCGTCTGAAAAATTCGCGGGCTTTTATGCCCGCAGGCCAGGTTGACATCCGGTTCTGCCCGGACCTGTCGGTTTTTGTCGGTGAGAAAATGCGTTGCCGGGTCATCGAAATTGATCTAAGCTCCAACAAGCTGGTGGTGAGCCGCCGGGAATTGCTGGAAGAAGAGCAGGCCAAGCTGCGGGAAAAAACCTGGGGCGAACTGGCTACGGGGCAAATTCGGGAAGGGCGGGTACTAAGCGTGCAGCCATACGGGGCGTTTGTGGATTTGGGCGGAGTGGACGGGTTATTACACGTATCGGCGATGAGCCATAGTCGCGTTTCGGATCCCAACAAGGTGGTGAAGGTGGGCGATGTGGTACAAGTGATGGTGTTGGGAATTGATACAGAAAAGCAGCGAGTGTCGCTGGGACTTAAGCAGTTGATGAAGGATCCCTGGTCAACTGTGGCCGCAGATTTTCCCGTAGGAACAAAGGTATCGGGTGTGGTCAACCGGATTTTGGATTTTGGCGCGTTTGTGGAATTGGCCACGGGTGTAGATGGGCTGGTACATATTTCAGAAATTTCCCAGCGGCACATTACACGAGTGAGTGAAGAAATCCAGGTGGGGCAGAAGATCGAGGCCAAGGTACTCGCGATCGACCTGGAAAAAAAGCGGATCAGTTTATCCATAGCCCAGGTGCAGCGCGACAAGAGTTCGGCAGAATCGGTGGCAGAGGGAGACCGGCAAGCTGCAACAACACCATCAGGATCACCGGATACGCCGGCGGCGGAGGGTGCTAAGACTGGAGCGGCGGGCAAAATGCCCGCCAAGATGGTACGGAAAGCACCGTTGAAAGGCGGCCTGTAGAACGTTGGGTTGCGGACTTGGAATGCCGCGGCGCAGGAATCAAGTAATTTAGTAAGAAATCTGTTGACAAACATTGTGAAAAATATTACAATGTTAGTCCGCGGTCGAAGGTGACGGCCATGGAAGAAGATGGGCCTAAGAAGGAAATACCCTCCGGCGGCGCGCAATCCGCGATGAATCGGCTGGAAAAACATGCCGAAGATCGCATGCATTCAGGCTCATCTAACCGCAGTGGAGCCGGCAGAGGCGGTTTGCAGCGTTTTGCGGGGATGGGGTTTGAGTTTCTCGCCGTTATTTTAGTATTCGGATTGATTGGCCAGTGGCTGGATAAAAAATTTCAATGGCACGGAGTGGCCACCGTAATAGCCGTAAGTGTCGCGGCGATTGGTGACCTGTACTTGCAGATAAAAATACTCTTGAAGACGGATCACAAGGAAACAAAAATTTCAAGACCCGATCAGGATGGTGATGAATAATCCACAAAAAGCAGAGGCGATCAGTTCAATGTGGCTGCGGCTTGGTTTGGCGGCTACGCCGGTGGCGGCCGTTGGAACTGTGATGCTGTTGGCGTCATGTGCATTATTGCTGTTGCATCGGCCGCTGCATCTACAAGAGATGCTGGATGCCGCGGTGGTGAGCGTGGTGGTGGGTTTGCTGGCCGTTGCACCGATGGTGATATTGATCGGGCGCAGCGCCATATTACTGTTGCGTTGTGCGGTGCTGGCGAACATGACGCGGTTGGTGGGTGTAGCCGTTGGGGCGGTGGTGATCATTGCTTTTTCGCCGGTGCATTTGCAGAAAACAGTGGTGTTGCTGTGGCTTGTGGCTTTTTATTTTGTGTTGCTCATTGCCGAATCGGTGGTGTCCTCGTGGGTCATCAAACATTCCAAGGTGTAGATTGTGATGCGGCCGGGAAGGCCGTCGATAACAGGTTCATTTGACGAGCTGCGGCACATCAGGTAAAAGAATCGCCCCGGCGCTGCTCTGGCGGGTGGCAACGGGATTGATGAATGGGCGGCAGGTTGGAACCGGATTTTAGAAGTGCTTATGAATGTTGTTGTGCCAGTGACTGCCAGTAGTTTACCGCTGGCCGGCGTGAACGTACTTAGCGGAACTGTTGCGCACCGTTTGTGGTCCCATCCGATGTTTTCCATCCTGGGAAAACCAGTCTATTTCAGCAGCGATATTTTGATGTTGTTGTTGTCGGCCGGTCTGATGCTGGTCATTTTCCCGACTATGGCGCATCGCCTGAAAAAGCACCCGGTGCCGACCGGATTTCGTAACTTTTTTGAGGCCGTTCTGGTATTTCTGCAGCGTGATACTTTTGAGCCGATGCTGGGGAAATGGGCTTCTGTATTTACACCTTACCTATGGACGGCTTTTTTCTTTATCTTGTTTGCCGATCTCTTCGGCATGTTGCCGGTGGATGAACTGGTAACCCTGTTCAACGCGGCTTTTGGTACGCACATTCCGGCATTCTGGGGCGATGCAACGGGCAATTTGACGGTTACGGCTACCTTGGCAGTATGCACGTTTGTAACGGTGCATGTGTCGGGGTTGTCCGCTTTTATCCGTCACGCCCGCAACCGACATCAACCTCATGCTCAGGAACACAGCCATGGACATCATGTTCATGCTGCAGCCATGGCGGAAGGCCCCCGTCGCATGTGGCCGGTAGCGGCAGTGGTGGGAGTTAGCAACTACTTTAAACACCTGGTTCCCCCCGGCGTGCCATGGGTGATTTGGCCGCTGATTTTTGTGCTGGAATTATTGGGTATGTTCGTAAAGCCGCTGGCCTTGTGCATGCGTCTTTTTGCAGTGATGATGTCCGGGCCGCTGGTGGTGGCGGTGCTGGTAAGCATCACATTTGCGCTGGGCGGCGCTCTGGCCCGGACAACGGCGGCTATTCCGGTGATTTTTTCAGGGACAGCGTTTGAGGCGCTGCATCTGCTGGAAGCCTTTCTACAGGCCTATATCTTTACACTGCTGAGTGCGGCTTACATCGCGGAAGCGGTTTCCCTGGAACATTAAACATCCAACTATCGTCGGCCACGGTGTTGTGGCGGCGGGTGAATTCAGGAAGGTCTTCAATAATCAGGAGTAAATACGATGGATCCAACAACAACGATGCAGGCAACCCAGGCGGCGGCGGCCACCGGCCACGCGGTGGCTCATGGCCTGGCTCAGGGAGCCAATTCCATGCATGAGCTGACCGAAGCCATTCAGGTGGCGGGAGCCTTAATTGGCGGTGGAGCTGGTGTAGGTGGCGCGGGTGCCGGCGTGGGTGCCATCGGCGGCAGCATGTGCGAAGCGACGGCTCGTCAGCCGGAACTGATTAACGTCATCCGCACCCAATTCTTTCTGGCGGCAGCTATTATTGAAGGTTTTACCTTTTTGCTGCTGGTGCTGGTGATGATCGTGCTGATCCGCAATGGCGGGCTGTAAGCTACCAGGGATCAAGCTCGCGGATCGAGGCGATTGACACCGATCCCACAGTGAACTGCAGTGTAAAGCCATCAAATAAGGACTTTGGCTATGAATATGATATTCAGGCAGATAATATCCATGCCGCTATTAAGCCGATTGCTCACCGGCGCGGGGGCGACGGCTATGTTGGCGCTGGTGGCAATGGTAAACCCGGTGCAGGCAGCCGTGGCTCATTCCGGCGGTGGGGCGGCCAATGCCGGTGCCAGACTGATGTCGATCAATGCGGGTATGGCATTGATTACCCTGGTTATATTTGTGGTTTTATTGGTGGTGTTGAGCCGATTTGCCTGGCGGCCCCTCATTGCAGGCCTGAACCGTCGGGAAAATGCCATTCGCGAAAGCGTGCAGGCCGCCGCCGCCGCCCAGGCCCAGGTGGAACAAACGCGCAAACAACTGGAAGAAAAAATTGCCGAGGTACAGCGGCAAGCGTCCCAGCAGCTTCAACAGGCAAAAGTGGATGCATCCAAGGCGGCGGATGCCATTCACCAGCGGGCAGAGGCGGACGCTCGGGCCTTGAAGGAGCAAGCCTTACGTGATATTGAATCGGCCAAGCAGCAAGCCTTGGGTGAAATAGCCCGTCAAGCAGCCGATTTAAGTGTCCAGATCGCGTCACGCATCATAGAGCGGGAAATTAATGCCGCAGATCAGCGGAAGTTTCTGGACGAATCTTTGGCGCAGTTAACGGTCAGTGTGAATTAAACGGCGGCCACGCGGCTGTTGGTGGAGTTTTATGGAACCCAGAGAATCCGAACTGTTGATGGTGGGGCGCGTCTATGCCACTGCACTTTACGATGCGGCACTGGCTGCGGGAAAACTTGCCGACATTGTCGCGGATATGACCGCTCTGGGCCAACTGTTGGCGGCTACGCCACGGTTGAAGGCTTTTCTCAAGGTGGCAACCATTGGATCCCGGGAAAAGCGCAAGCTCCTCGACGATGCATTAGCCGGCAAGTTGGAGGGGATGACGCTGGCGGTGTTTCACGCCATGGCCCGGCGCGACCGGTTGGATCTGCTGCCGGAGTTTATTGCAGCGTTTGCAGCGATTCACGATGAAAGGTCGAATCGCGTCGTACTGGAGGTTGTTTCGGCTGTTCCGATTGACTCAACCCGACAGGAACAGATTCGAACGGCCGTGGCCAAAGCGGTGGGACGTGAAGTAATACTGAAAGTATCGGTGAATCCGAAATTGCTGAGCGGAGCTCAATTTCGTCTGGGGGACTTGTTTGTAGACAATAGTATCAACTACAGACTTGCGGCCATGAAATCATGGCTGCACGCTCAGTTGTTCTCCCAATTGCGTCCGCAGAAAGCCATTGAAACCTGATACCGCCGGATGAAGCAGCAGCGGGATGGTTTGATTGAGTGAAACGATAAAAAAGCCAACATGAAGGTTACTAAGTTCAAGGTGAAAAATGAAATTCAGAGTTGATGAAATTTCGTCTGTCCTGCAAAAAGAAATCGCCACGTTTGAGGACCGGCTCGATGTCAGTCAGGTCGGCAAGGTGATTGAAGTTGGCGACGGTATAGCGCGTATTTACGGTCTGTCCAACGTGATGGCCGGTGAGATGTTGCAGTTTCGCAACAACCTGTATGGCCAGGTATTTAACCTGGAAGAAGAGACCGTGGGAGCGGTTATCTTCGGCGATTCCTCGGATATCAAGGAAGGAGATGTGGTCCGCTCTACCGGTGAACTGCTGTCCGTTCCCGTAGGCCCTGAATTGCTGGGACGTGTAGTCAATTCCATCGGCCAGCCCATGGACGGGGGCAGCCCCATTGTAACTGCTCAGCGCCGTAAGGTGGACATCATCGCTCCTGGTATCGCCGATCGGCAGCCGGTGAAAGAACCGCTGCAAACCGGGGTCAAGGCCATAGACTCAATGATTCCGATCGGGCGTGGCCAGCGCGAGCTTATCATCGGAGACCGCAAAACCGGAAAGACGGCGGTGGCGATTGACACCATTATCAATCAGAAAAAGTTTTTTGGCACCCCGGACGAAGTGATATGCGTTTATGTGGCCATCGGACAGAAAGAATCCACCGTTGCGGGAGTCGTAGACGTATTACGACGGGTCGGTGCGATGGCCTACACGATTGTAGTGATTGCCGGAGCTTCCGATGCGGCTCCGCTGCAATACATCGCTCCGTATGCTGGCTGCGCTATGGCGGAACATTTCATGTGGCAGGGCAAAGCCACGCTTTGCGTTTACGATGATCTTTCCAAACAGGCCCAGGCATATCGGCAGTTGTCACTGTTGCTGCGCCGGCCGCCGGGTCGCGAGGCTTATCCTGGTGACGTATTTTATCTCCACAGCCGCCTGTTGGAGCGTGCCTGTAAACTCTCCAAACAGAATGGCGGAGGCTCGCTGACCGCTTTACCGGTGATTGAAACGCAGGAAGGCGAAGTATCCGCCTATATTCCAACCAACGTAATCAGTATTACCGACGGACAGATATATCTGGAACCGGATCTTTTCTACGCGGGTGTACGGCCGGCCGTCAATGTGGGTATTTCCGTAAGCCGCGTTGGCGGAGCGGCTCAGATCAAGGCGATGAAACATAAGAAGGTGGCGGCTTCGTTGCGGCTGGATTTGGCGGCGTACCGGGCACTGGAGGCGTTCACCCAGATCGGCACGGATTTGGATCAGGCCACACAGAAACAGTTGGATCGCGGTATGCGCATGGTGGAAATTCTCAAACAACCGCAGTATCAACCGATGGATGTAGTCGATCAAATTGCCGTGATTTACGCTGCGACCCAGGGATATCTGGATGCCGTTGCGGTGCGTGAGGTAGGCCGCTGGGAACATGATTTTCTTGAGTATTGGACATCTTCGGGGGCGGATGTTCGCAAGGAACTGATGCAGACGCGAGAATTGACGCCGGCCATTGAAGGCAAACTCGTGGAACTGATTAAAAGCTTTTCCAATATCACACCGCTGGTCAAAAAGAAGGTCGAAGGCCTGGATACCAAGCCTGTGGACCAGATGGTAAAAGAGCAGGTACGAGCGGTGCGGGAGTAAGGTGATTTCGTGCTGTGCCTGGATCAATAAGCCGGTAACCGGAATAAAGCAGGTAATTCATGTCCAATGCCAGAGAAATTGTTAAACGCCGAAAAGCGGTGCGCAACATCCATAAAATCACCAAGGTGATGCAGATGGTGGCTACCGCCCGGTTTCAACGGGCACTCAAACGCGCCAAGGGTACCCGCCCGTATCTGGAAAAACTCAACGATCTGGTGCAGAACACATTTTTAGGTGCCCATGGTTCGGTGGAAATTTCCCGCCATCCATTGCTGGTCAGCCGCATGCCTTGCAGTCGCGTGGGTATATTGGTGGTCACCAGCAATCGGGGACTGGCAGGCGGCTATAACAGCCAAATTTTGCGGTTGGCGATGCAGACGGTTAGGCAGGTGGAACAGGCTGGCGGAGCCGTGGATATTCATGTGGCAGGGCGTAAGGGTGCGGCTTATTTTCGATTCGCGCGGCGCGAAGCCCAGGCTGCCTATACCAACATCAGCGATAATGCCCGTTTCGAGGAAATTATTCCAGTTGCCCAGCGACTGATGGACGATTACGCGACTCAAAAAATTGACGCGGTCAAAATTATTTATATGCGTTTTTTAAGTCTAGGTCAGCAGCGGCCGGTTTGCGTTGATGTGCTGCCGCTGACTGGCGTGGATAATGTGACCAATCCGGATTCGTCGGCTGCGCCTTCAGCTTCCCGGATGCGTGCCTGCAGCGAGTATTTTCCGGAGGCGGGCGAGCTGCTGGTGGAGTTGGTGCCCACCATGGTTCGCGCCGCAGTTTTTCAAGCCTTTGTGGACGCCTCCGTTTCGGAGCAGATCTCACGCATGATGGCGATGTCCGCGGCAACCGAAAATGCGGAATCCATGAACAGACAGTTGACCAGCGAATATAACCGTGCCCGGCAATCGCAGATTACCAGCGAGCTATCGGAACTTATGGGCGGTGTGGAGGCGCTCAAATAAATTCTGCGCTCAATGATGCGGGGCAAAAGCCGGATATGGGCGTCCTGGTAACTGAAAATGCGGTTTCGGAACGAAGGTTTCTCCGGGTATGGCAAAATAGGAAATTGGATTTAAAATCTGGAGTATATAATGGCGGCAACAGGTGTAATTTCTCAGGTGATTGGCTCGACTTTCGATGCCATTTTTCCGGAAGATAAACTTCCCAATATTTTCAATGCCATTCGCATTGAACACGATGGCGGCGAAAAGGGCGTGTCGGTTAATCTCACCGGTGAAGTTCAACAATTACTGGGAGGCGGGCGCGTGCGGGCCATTGCCTTAGGTACCACCGATGGTTTGGTGCGCGGTATGAAGGTGGTGGATACCGGTTCGCCCGTTACGGTGCCCGTCGGCACCGCGACCCTGGGCCGCGTATTTAATTTGCTCGGTGAACCCATCGATAAACGTGGGCCGGTCACGGCGAAAGATCGCCGCAGCATCCATCAATTACCCCCGGAATTTCAGGATCTGGAACCCAAAACCAAGATATTTGAAACGGGTATCAAGGTCATTGATCTGCTGGCACCCTATGTTCGCGGCGGCAAAACCGGCCTGTTCGGCGGTGCCGGCGTGGGCAAAACGGTGATCATTCAGGAACTCATTGCTCGTCTGGCCCGCTTTCATAGCGGCTATTCCTGTTTCGCAGGTGTAGGGGAAAGAACCCGTGAGGGTAATGATCTCTGGCTGGAAATGCAGGAGGCCAAAATCGGGGATACCGGCAAAAGCGTCATGGACCAGACCGTCATGGTCTTTGGCCAGATGAATGAACCGCCTGGCGCGCGATTTCGCGTTGCTCTTTCCGCCTTGACCATGGCCGAGTATTTCCGAGATGAAACCGGTTCAGACGTACTGCTGTTCATTGACAACATCTTCCGCTTTACCCAGGCGGGTTCCGAAGTTTCCGCTTTGCTGGGTCGTATGCCGTCCGCGGTGGGATATCAGCCGACTCTGGGTACGGAAATGGGTGAGCTTCAGGAACGCATTACCTCCACGGCCAAAGGCGCCGTTACTTCCGTGCAGGCCATTTATGTGCCCGCCGACGACTTAACCGACCCCGCTCCAGCCGCTGCCTTTACCCACCTGGACGCTTTTACCGTGCTCAGCCGCAGCATTGCGGAAAAGGGGATTTATCCCGCAGTGGATCCGTTGGAAAGTTCCAGCCGCATCATGGATCAGAACTATCTTGGTGAAGAGCATTATACGGTTGCCCAGATGGTCAAGCGGGTGCTGCAGCGGCATAAAGATCTGCAGGACATCATTGCCATTCTCGGCGTCGATGAACTGAGCGAAGAAGATAAAATCACCGTCAGTCGGGCCAGAAAACTGGAACGCTTCTTTTCGCAGCCATTTTTTGTCGCGGAAGTGTTTACCGGCAAGACCGGATCGAATGTTAAGCTTTCCGAAACCATTCGCAGTTGCCGTGAAATTGCTGAAGGCAAATGGGACCACCTGCCCGAAGGTGCATTTATGTACGTAGGTACGGTGGAAGAAGCTGCGGAACAGGCCCGGCGCCAGGCGGATGCCTGACAGTCCTAAGCCACCCGATCTGCACTTGGTGTAAATGGAAAATCCAGGCCATGCGGAAACACGTCCGTGCCCCGGTACCCAAGCAGCGCCTGGGCGGGACGTGGGTCATAAAGACATTCGGAATCGCTGGAAAAAACGTACACAATTGCAAAGGCTTCGGAGATTTGAACCGGCCAAGCCTCTTCCACGACACGGATAAAAAAGTCTCGGCAGTCGTGATGACTCAGGTACAAGGCCCGGTGAGAGCGTGTCTGGGCTATTTTCTGGGCCTCGCGGGCGGTACGCGGCAGCCAGCCCAGCCGTGCGGCAATCACTTGTAAGCCACGGACTGCCGCCATCTTGCCCATCTGTTCGACACATACCTTGCTCAAAGCGTAATAATCCCGCGGTGCTGTTGGTGTGGCGGCCGTGGCTACAACACCCTCCTGCATACCGCCGGCAACCACCCGGAACGTGCTGGCCAGCAACACCCGCTTCACTCCGGCGGCCAGGCATTGTTCCAGCAGGTAATACGTACCGATGATATTGTTGGGCACCAGATGTGTTACAAAATCATGCACATCAGGTGTGGCTGCCAGGTGTATGACGGTATCCACATCGGCGACGCACCGGGCTACTGCCGCCACATCCACCAGATTGCCAATCATGGATTCACTTAAATCGGCACTGTTCTGGAAATCAAAACCACGGACGAAGTGTCCGCGTTTGCGCAGGGTTGCTCCCACTGTTCGTCCTATGGCACCTGCACTGCCGGTAAGCGCGATGCGATGCGGTTGGCTGGCTGAAGTCAAGGCAGTCTCCATCATTGTCACTGTGCCTCCATAGCCGTGCATGCGTTCAGGTTGGCTTGATCATGGAGTGATCACACCCGCCGTCGAACACAGCGGCGATTATCATAAGAGTGCGATAAGGGCTGTTCAACTGGCGGATGCTCTCCCCTGTTATTTATGGTAAAATAAATCTCATGGAAGTCGTGGTAAATGGCCAAATCAAACAGGTTGTCGAAGGTATATCGGTGCAGGAGCTATTGGATCAATTCCAGATCAAGCCGATACGCGTAGCGGTAGAACGCAACCGTGAAATTGTGACCCGGAAGCAATTTTCCGCCACACGGCTGACTGCCGGCGACCAGATTGAAATTGTTACATTTGTGGGTGGTGGATAAGAGCTGGTGCCACGCAGGCTAATGACGGCAACTTGGTGGAAGGTAATGATGGATAATAATGGATTAAAAATTGGATCTTACGCCTTAACCTCCCGGCTTATTGTGGGTACGGGTAAATATTCCTCGCTGGAATTGATGCGCGATTGTCATGCTGCCAGCGGATCCAACTGTGTAACGGTGGCGGTGCGACGGGAACGACTGGTGGATAAAACCTCGGGCCGGAATATTCTGGATTTTATTGATCCTGAAAAGTACATCCTGTTGCCCAACACGGCAGGCTGCTTTACCGCCGAGGAAGTGGTGCGCGTAGCCCGGCTGGGGCGGGAAATGCTCACTGATTCGGGTTTTCGCGGGGCCGACTGGGTGAAGCTGGAATGTCTCGGTGATACCACAACCTTGTTGCCTGAACCGGTGGGTACGCTACAAGCACTGAAAACTTTGGTAGCAGATGGGTTTCAGGTGTTGGTTTATTGTTCCGATGACGTCATGCTCTGTAAGCGCCTGCAAGATGAAGGGGCCGCGGCGATTATGCCTGCCGGTTCGCCCATTGGCTCAGGGCAGGGGGTCCTGAATCCAAATGCCATTCGCATCATTCTAGAGCAACTCAAGGAGAAAAATCCAGATTATCCGGTGATTGTCGATGCCGGGGTGGGAACCGCCAGTGATGTGAGTCTGGCCATGGAACTCGGTGTTGATGGCGTGCTGCTCAACACGGCTATTGCTGGGGCTAAAGTCCCGTTGCAGATGGCCAAAGCCATGGGGCTGGCAACGCTGTCTGGGCGACTGGCGTTTGAGGCGGGTAGAATTCCCCGCAAACTCTATGCTACCGCGAGTAGTCCATGGGAAGGGCGAATCAATGCGTAAATCAGAGGACTGTTTCCATCGAATATGCGGGACCCGCGTTCTGTGGGATCCGGCACATTATCCAGTGTTGCCCGAGAAACTCAACGATTCTTCCAGCCAGTGATCTGTAAGGGCTACCGTTTGGCGCTGCCGATGAGAACTTCGGCTGGCCCGGTGCTGCGCAACCGACACCAACCAGGCGGCCAGCCATCGCGGCTGAACGTGGCCGTTTCGAAAAACTTTTGCCAGCATTTTCGCGATGCGTGGCGTGTGTGTTTGCAGCAGGATGTCATCCAAGGCACAAAAATGAATGGACTCGCCAGGGTCGCCCTGCCGCCCCGCTCGTCCGGCCAATTGCCGGTCAATCCGTGCAGCATCATTGATATCCGCTGCTATTACGTACAATCCGCCCGCATTGCGTGCAGCGGCATCAAGGCGGATATCGGTACCGCGTCCGGCCATGTTGGTAGCCACAGTAATTTGACCGCTGCGTCCGGCTGCGGCGACAATATGGGCTTCCCGGGCATGTTGAACGGCATTTAACACATGATGTGGCAGCCCCAGCTTGGTCAGTTGGGCTGACAATGTCTCGCTGGCCGCAACACTGCGGGTGCCTACCAGAATGGGCCGTTTCTGCTGATGCAGTTGTGCAATGATCGCAATCACCGCTTCGTATTTATTCTTCTCCGTGGCAAACACCCGCAGACCCTGGTGGCCGCGAATGCAGGGGCGGTGCGTAGGCAACACCACCAGCGGCCTTTGGTAAATATGCCACAGTTCGCCCTGTACTTCGGCCAAAGTTCCGGACATGCCGCTTAAATGCATATACAGACGGAAGAATCGCTGGTAGCTGATGCGTGCCAATGTTTCGCGCATAGCCTGAATTTCAACATTTTCCCGGGCCTGAATCACCTGGTGCAGGCCATCATGCCACATACGGTCCGGCATAAGCCGCCCGGTAAATTCATCTACAATTACAACCCTGGAATTCTGGATGACATATTGTTTGCCCGGATGGTAAAAATGGCGGGCCACCAGTACCTGCGTAAGAAGTTCCTCGCTACGATGTTGTGAATGCCATAAGCCATGAAGCCCTTGACGCTGGTTCGCCAACCGGGTGTGGCCGCTCCGGGTCAATTCTACTTGCTTGCGAGTGGCATGAGGGGTGTAGTCCAACCCCGGCTGAAAGTCTTCGGCCATGGCAATCGCCTGGCGAAAGCAATCCATCTCATCACGATTGACTTGTCCGCCAGAAATGAGCAATGGAGTGATGGCTTCATCAATCAAAATAGAATCGGCCTCATCCACGATGGCAAAATAAAGGCCGCGCTGAACCAGTCGTCCGGCCAGGGTAAAGTCGATATCATGCAGCATAGCACCGGATCCACGGCCCGCCGGCCCCAACACCAGTTTGTCCCGCAGGAAATCGAAGCAAACCTCCTTGTTGGTACAATACGTAACATCGGCGGCATAGGCCTGTCGTCGGCGCGGTCCATCCATGCCTTCGCCGATATAATCCGCGGTCAGACCGCAAAAGTGATATAGTTTGGCAAACTGCTCTGCATCCCGCTGTGCCAGGTAGTCGTTGACCGTAATGATATGGCAGCCGCGCCGCCGCCAGCCCGCCATAATCGCCGGTAGTGTGGCGGTGAGTGATTTTCCTTCACCGGTGGCCATTTCCACCAGCGATCCGTCAAAAAGAGCCAGCGCACCGGCCACTTGCACCTCGTAGGGTTCTTCACCGGTGAGGCGCAATGCCGCTTCCCGAATCAAGGCTGCCGCATGGATGCGGTCTGCAGGCGTATCCCGATTGCGGCCGAATACTTCCGCCGTTTCCGTCAAACGTTGTTGCAGTTGTGATTCGGTAAGAACCTGCACAGCGGCTCGTAATTGATGGACCGCTGTAGCTTTCCGCATATAAATATGCCGTCGCGGCACCATGCGCCGAACCATGCCGGCACCCTTATGCCAAAAAGCATCTAGGCCACGCGGAATTGGAGGAGGAGCCTCCAACCGCCCGAGCATGCGCCAAAGATCACTGGGTATTGTTGTCATTCTCACCATCCTGGGTGCAAATGTCCGGCTGGGGCACACTTTGGTCGCCCTGACATCATCCTATGCTCCGCCGTGAGATTCCAGGGCTCGCCGCAACATGTCCACTAATTGCATCGCCAGAGATTCATCGGGCAAAGCCAGGCGCATCTGCACACGTTGTCCCGGTAACCACGCCACCGGTTCGCGGGGCTGTACTTCCAGCAGAAAAACCGGAGTGCCGGTTGCCAGCGGCTCATTCCGTTGCGGATTGGGAGCGAATGGTCCGCCACCAAGGTAACTTAAGGCGGCGGAAGGAAGAGTATTGCCACCGGCCGGAAATTCGCGGTGGATGACGGCGGGCACTACCGGACCTGGCCGCCCATAAACCCGTATCTCGGTGTTGTGCGATCCGGCGCGAATGATGCGTCCTGCCCTGTTTTGGTCTGCCGCGCCGAAAACCAGCATGGTTTGCCAATTGGCAACGGTGCCCACTTGCTGTCCTCTGTGCAAGTATGCTCCAATATGCAGGTGCAGGCTGGGGGCAATCCAAGTGCCGGATACGGGCGCCGAGATCGTCAATTCCGAGACTTTATGGCGCAGCCGCACCAGCCTCTCGGCGATAGCTTGAATTTCATGGTGATAAATCTGGGCTTTGGCCGGACTGTGGTCCAGAGCCTTGCGCCAGCGAACTTTGGCCGCATCCCAGCGGCCGACCAATGCGGCCAGTTTGCTCTGCAGTGAAGGGTTTACCAGCCGGAGTAACACCGTGCCGTTTTTTCCGGCATGTACCAGCCGACTACTGGGAAGAAAGCTTTCCAGAAATCCGCTGGTCTGTACGTAAATGCGCCGTTGGATTTTGGCTCTGGTCACCCCTTCCACTCGGCAATGATTCGGCAGTGGAATCAACCCCACCGTTCCCGCCAGCAGCAGCACTGCGGCCAGACTTATCAGCACGGCCCGGGTCCGGTGCTGCAGCAGTTCCGGACTATCCAGCAGATACCATACCCCGCGCCCCAGCGGCACCAGCAACCACACTGCAATCCCCGCAGCGGCCATTACCGCCAGCAGCAGCATAATTTCCGGATGGTTGTGCAATTCACGCACCAGAAACAGCACGATCAGGCTGGAAACCAGTACGCGCACAATACCCGCCAGCAGCAGATAAACCACCAACCATACCTTCTGCCCAGGTGTATCCGCAGGATTCACCATGTGTTCCAGACGAAAAGCATATCGCTTGATCAGATATGTCGCATATTGAATGGACCTGCCGAACAGATTGGGTATTTCCAGCAGGTCCGACAAAATATAGTATCCATCGTAACGAAGAAACGGATTGGCATTAAAAATCACCGTGGTAACGCTGGCGATGAACATGAGATTGTATGCAAAATCATGCAGCGTGGATGCCGGGCTGCTTAAAGCCCAGACCATGGCGGCTGAGGCGGCCAGCGCAAATTCCACCCACATGCCGGCCGCACCTACGATGGCCCGCTGCCAGCGGTTTTTCAGCAACCACGCGCTGGAGGCATCCACGTAAGGAACCGGGGTAAAAACCAGCAGCATCAACCCTATTACATGCACCTCTCCCGAGGTGCCGTTTTGATGGCCGAATTTTTTACAGGCAATGGCGTGGCCCGATTCATGCACCAGTTTATCCAGCACAAAGGCTCCGTAGAGCAGTAGCCAATTGTCCGGCCTTAAAATATGTGATGCGCTGGCCAACGCTGCCCCCAATCCAGGGCCGCGGTTTAAAAGGGTGTAAATCCCCGCAAGTATCACCGCCAGCCACACCACCAAGCCGGGCCACGAAAATATCCAGCCGACTAAAAAGATACCTTTTTCTAAAATTGCGTCTGGGTCAAAAATTGGAATCCGCGGAAACAGCACGTTCATCAGTGCGTTCTGGAGTTCGCGCTTTTTACGCTTCTTGTAGCGTTCAAACATGCCGGCAGCATCCGGCGGCAACTCCGATTCCAGAAGGTTGTTGGAAGCTAGCTGTCCCAGTAAATCCAAGGCTTCGCCTTGCGTAGGGGCCTCATCTCCCAGCACCTTGCAGCAACTTTCCCATGCTTCCCGCAGCGTGCGCGTGCCATCCAGCAGACCCAGCAACTGGTAGCCCGGCTGGGGCAGACTAAACGCAGCATTATTGGCTTGATCCAGCACCACATAACGCCTTTGTCCGCGGTACCTTTGCCGCACAATATGTACACTGCTGCGGATGCGCAGTTTTAAGTCGGCCACGCGATACCAGGATTCATGGAATGTCGGCAACACAGGTGACATTAAAAGAGTTGACTCCTAAACAGGATATTACCAGTCTTGTACCAGAAACCAGCGGTTTTTGGCAACTGCCCGCACCGGCAAGCGGATGAACTGGGGTTTGCGACGAATGGCCTGATCGAGTCTGGTCAGGTACCCTTGCTACATTTTGGGAACACGGCATAATGCCCGCGGAGGGATGAAGGACAGGGTAGTGGCGTACTTGGACGGCCGGGCAACGGTCCAAGTCGCCAACACGATCGCTTGTGCCTCTGCCGCAGATTAACCCCGGTGTTGCGTCGTTGACAACCCATGTCTTCCCGCTACGTATGAATAACATCATCGTCCGGGAAGAAATGGTACTGTGGAGTATTTCTGGTGTTTGGTTCGCATTTATCAATTGCTGGAGGCCTGTATCGTGCCCTTGAGGCAGCGCAAAAATTAAATCTGCAAACCGTACAGATATTCACTCGCAATCAGCAGCAATGGAAAAGCCCGGACCTTCTGCCGCAAACCATTGCGGATTTCCGACACGCGGCAGACGCCGCCGGTTTTTCCCAGATCGTCGCTCACGATTCTTACCTGGTTAATTTAGCTGCCCCTGACCCGCAACTAAGAAAAAAAAGCCTGGAGGCTTTTACGAATGAAATTCAACGCTGCGACACCCTGGGAATTCGCTATCTGGTAACCCATGGTGGATCGCATGGCGGATCTGGCGAGAATGAGGGTTTATGGCAATTGACTGAATCGCTCCGGGCGGCTTTTGCCGCCACGCCCGGTTCCACAGTCATCGTATGTCTGGAAACCACTGCGGGCCAGGGCAATGCACTATGCTGGCGGTTTGAACATCTCTCACGGATACTTCAGAACCTCGGCAAGCCCGCGCGAATCGGCGTTTGCATGGATACCTGTCATGTTCTTGCCGCCGGTTATGATATTACCAGTGAGGCGGGCATGGCCAATGTGTGGCAAGAATTTAATCGCGTGGTTGGACTGGAATGGCTGAAAGTCATGCATCTCAACGATAGCCTCAAACCTTTGGGCAGTCGGGTGGATCGCCATGCGCATATTGGCCGCGGATACGTAGGACTTGGTGCATTTCGATTTATCTGTCGGTATCCGCAATTGCACCACATCCCAAAAATTCTGGAAACCGCCAAAGAAGATGCCCCCGATGGACGGCCATGGGATGTGATCAATATAGAGGTACTGCAGGCATTGGCGACGGACCAGCCGGTAACACTCCAGAAGTTTTCTCAGCCTGAAAAAAATACCATCCTGATGTCTGCGGCGCAAAAACGTCCCTCGTTCCAGAGGGGAACGCAAAAATGACTAAACTGGTTGTACCAATATTTGTTACCACTGCAGCGCCGGCCATCACAGCGATGTCCTTGGCTGTTGCCGCCGGCGCAGATATGGTGGAACTGCGCTGCGATCTGGCCGAAGCGTCAGTAATTCGCCAGGTACTGGCCGCTCGACGGAAAATTAAGATCGGTCATGGGCATCTGAGCGTCATTCTGACCATCCGTTCTGCTATGGAGGGCGGCGGCTTTGTCGGCAGTGATGACATGCTGGCCGGTTTATACCAGCAGGCCATGCTGGGACCGGATGCGCCCGAATTAGTGGATGTCGAATTGCAGGTCTGGCGGCGATCGCCGGCTATTCGCAACGTTTTGACGAATGCGACCGGCCCGCAAGGCAGTTCGGGTTCACAATTAATTGTTTCCAGCCATGATTGGACGGAGTGCCCCATGGATCTGGACGCAGTCCTGACGACGATGCATGAAGTGCACGCGGCTGCGATATTCAAGCTGGTGTGGAAGGCTCACAGCATCCTCGACGGGGTGCGGGCATTGGCGCTTTATGCGCGCCACGCCGCTGGCGATGCACGACAATTTTTATGCCTGGCCATGGGGGAGCCGGGAGTGATATCCCGTTTGCTGGCCGCCAAATTCGCGGCTCCTTTTAACTTTGCCACCGCCGAATTCCAGGGTGGCAGCGCTCCGGGCCAGCCATCACTGGCACAACTTAAAAACTTGTACCGCTGGACCAGTCAGCGCAAGAGCACCCGGGTGTTTGGTGTTGTCGGCTGGCCGGTAGGGCATTCCATCAGCCCTGCCATTCATAACGCCGGCTTTGCGGCCATTGATTATGACGGTGTTTACGTGCCGCTGGCCGTCGAACCTGAGTACGATAAATTCTGTGCCGCTCTCGATGCAATCCGGCAATGTCCGGGCCTGAATCCGGGGGGAGTCAGCGTAACTATTCCGCATAAACATCATGCCCAGCGTTATGTATTAGAGCGCGGCGGTACGATGGACGATATGGCCCGGCATATAGGAGCGATCAATACCATTTTATTCGCCCTGGATGGAACAATGACTGGCCTGAACACTGATTATACTGGTGCTCTCAACGCACTGACCTGCGCCATGGGAGTGGATCAGTCTGGGTTAAGGGGAAAACGAGTGGCGGTTCTCGGTGCGGGAGGTGCGGCAAGGGCCATAGTGGCAGGGCTGGCAGCATGGGAGGCGGAGGTAACTATTTTCAACCGCAGAATTGATAAAGCGACCGCACTGGCAGGTGAATTTAACGGCCGCACCGGTATAGTTTGCGCTATGCCGATAGAACGGCTTCGCGAGCACGTATATGACATCTATATTAATTGCACGCCAGTGGGAATGAGTCCGAATACGGCTGCATTGCCGGTGCCGGAAGATATTCCCTGGAACAGGCAAACCGTTGTGTTTGACACAGTTTACAATCCCCATGAAACCCAAATGCTGCAATTAGCCAGATCCAGAGGGTCCGTGGTGGTACATGGCGTCGAGATGCTGATACAGCAGGCGCTGCTGCAATTTACAGGTTTTACCGGCCAGACCGCCCCGGAGTCGGCGATGAGGCAAGCTGCGATGGCGGCGTTGAAAATGGGATAACGCTATCGCCATAGGCCGGAATGCCAGTCGTACCGTCGAGCGATTTTGCCCCGTAGTTTCAGAAAACGGGTGTGGCAATAACGAAGACAACAGCATCAACATTGACGAAGATTCTTTTCACCAGTAACGTAGAGTTTGGAAAAACGGTTCATTGATCGGAAACTCCAGTGCAAAATTTGTGCGAAGCAATTATTTTTCAGGCGAAAGACTCGATAGCCCACGGACAATTTGCCCTTGAAACCTGTGGTGCGGATGAAGTTGTTGTTAAAACTGCATACACCATGGTGTCGCCGGGAACGGAACTGCGCGTTTTGAATGGTCACTATGGTGCGGAAGGTCATTACCCCCTGATTCCGGGATATTGCGTGGTAGGACAGGTGGTGGAAGTGGGTGTAGAGGTTAAGGGATGGCGAGTGGGAGATTGGATTACAGGACGCAATCCGAAAGCTATTGCCGGCATTAAATCGCAGTGGGGCGGGCAGGCGTCCATGCACCTGTATCGCACGAGCGGAGAAGATCGCCCGGTACTGCTGCCAAAAGGTGCCGAGCCAATGGATTATGCCATCGCAGAAGTTGCGGCGATCAGCCTGCGCGGCGTCGAGGCGGCGCGCCCGGTAGTGGGTGAAACGGCGGTGGTCATTGGACAGGGGATGATCGGAGCGTTTTCGGCGGCGTGGCTGGTCAGCCGCGGTTGCCGCGTTTGTGTGGTTGACTTAGAAGAAGCTCGTCTGGAGCGGGCCTTAGGTTTTGGAGTTGCAGCCGCGTTTTCAGCCCGCGACGCGCATGTCGCCGAACGTGTGGGCGTATTTTGCAACAATGGTGCGGATATTGTCGTGGAAGCAACCGGAGTTATCTCCGGCGTGGAGCTAGCCTATAAACTTGCACGGCGAAAACCTCAAGCGTACGGCACCCAATATGTAAAGGAACCGATCCGCTTCTACCATGGCGACTGGCCACGAATTGTCATGCAGGCCAATTACATTGATAAAATTACGATGAATCCGTTTGGTTTCATACCAGGCGAGGCCGCCATTATTATCAGCCCTTTCGACCGTGGTGTGGAAGACAGGCAGGCGACCGTAGAGGCTATTCGGACGAAGCAGATCAATCCGGAGCACTTCATTGATCTGATTGTGCCCTACACGCAGGCACCCCAGGCGTATGATAGCTTGCGTCAACGAAGGCGGTTTTCAGCAATTTTCGATTGGAGCGGAGCACCGCATGCTTAACAAAAGCCTTCGTGGAGGCGTGCAGGATAAAAAATAGAGATTTGCGAATTGTTTGCATCTTTATTAAATGTTGCAGGTTTGTTATTTACAGAGCATAATATGACACAATCATTCAATGGATTGGGTATGAACTTGGGCAATCTTTCGCGTTTGTCGAGAGCCAAAACCCGCTCGATTAGTCCGGAAAATTTTACCGGAGAAAAAGGTCAAGCGGGCATGTCCACGGATGGTCCAGCGGCTGGGGCAGCTCGCGACCTTGGCCAAGGCTGGAAGGTTTCACCGTATATCAAAATTGCCGCCGGTCAGACCTTCACGCTGGCGGAAATAAATGGTTCCGGCGCTATCCAGCAGATATGGATGACGCCGGGAGGTCACTGGCGATTTGCCATTTTGCGCATTTATTGGGATGACCAGACCGTGCCATCGGTGGAATGCCCGGTGGGCGACTTTTTTGCCTGCGGTTGGAATCGTTTTGCACCGCTAACTTCGTTGCCTATCTGTGTCAACCCCGGCAGCGCGCTGAATTGTTACTGGGAAATGCCTTTTCGTCGCAAGTGCCGTATGACTATGACCAATATCGCTGACACGGAAATGGTCTTGTATTATCAGATCAACTATACGCTTACGGATGTTCCGGAGGACGCGGCCTATTTTCATGCGCAGTTCCGACGGGTCAATCCGCTTCCTTACAAGCAGGTGTACACCATTTTGGATGGTGTGATGGGGCGAGGGCAATACGTAGGTACCTATATGGCCTGGGGTGTCAACAACAATGGCTGGTGGGGTGAAGGCGAAATCAAATTTTACATGGATGGCGATAGGGAGTTTCCCACCATTTGTGGCACTGGAACGGAGGATTATTTCTGCGGCAGTTACAATTTTGAAAATCAGGTGACGCATCAATATCAGGAATTCAGCACGCCTTATGCGGGACTATCGCAAGTGTTAAGGCCCAACGGTCTGTATGAATCGCAGCAGCGATTTGGTCTTTATCGGTGGCACATTATGGATCCGGTGCGTTTTGAACAAAATCTGCGCATAACCATTCAGGCTTTGGGGTGGCGATCTGGCGGTCGCTATTTACCGTTGAAGGATGATATTGCATCTGTGGCATACTGGTATCAGACTTTGCCGACGGCACCTTTTCCATTGTTGCCGGACCGTGATGGCCTGGAAATAAATTAATTTTGACAACGCAAAATCTGGAGTTAGAAATGACGGTTAAATCAACCGTGTGGCCCATACTCAAATCGTACCCACAAAGCCACTTGTCACATGTTGCCATGCCCGTCGGGGGCATTGGAACAGGAACCATTTCCATCGGTGGACGAGGCAACCTGCGCGATTGGGAAATATGCAATCGTTCGGCCAAAGGTTTTGATCTTGTGCAGGGCAGACAGGCCGGCTGTTTTTTTGCTCTGTGGACAAAGGATTCGTCCGGGAAAACCGTGACGCGTGCGCTGGAAGGCATCATAGGGTCGGATCAATATGATGGAAAAGGGCACGGAGCCTGGGCGGTCAATGCTTCGCTGCCGCGATTCCGTAAATGTGAGTTTCATGCGGCGTACCCGCTGGCGCAGGTGGTTATGTCCGATCCGGACGTTCCATTGCATGTGCGGCTGGAAACGTTCAATCCCCTGATTCCGGCAGATGTTGACTCCAGTGGCATTCCGGTAATGGTGTTGCGTTACGTGCTGACAAATCCATCTTCAAAGCCGGTGGCGGCATCTGTATGCGGTTCGCTGCCTAATTTTATTGGAGCCGATGGCCGAGCGACATCGAACAAACAATTCGAAGGTTTTGACAGTTACGATTCTCAAGCCCGCGAAAACCGGAACGTCTTTAGAAAAGACTCGAAGCTGCAGGGGCTTTACATGTATTCCGACGGCCTGGAAAAAACCGCGTCGCAATGGGGCAGTCTGGCTTTGGCCACAACAGCCAGGGGCCAGGTCACCTGGCGGGAGGCATGGGGTAAGCTGGATTGGGGTAACAGCCTGCTTGATTTCTGGGATGATTTTTCCAGTGATGGAAAGCTGGATGCCCGGCCAGCCGATGGGCAGCAGGATCCGCGAGCGTCGCTGGCGGTGTCGGTGCAGGTTCCTCCGAAAGCAAGTAAAAGTGTAACCTTTATCATCGCCTGGCATTTTCCAAATCGCAACGGCTGGGCCAAGCTGCCGGATGCCGGGACTGCGGCAACAGATTCTGCTGCTCCACAAAATCCGATAGCGGAAGAAGTTGGTAATTACTATTGCACCCAGTATGCGGATGCCTGGGATGTGGCTGTACGCACAGCCGGAGATTTGCCGAGATTAGAATCTAAAACAGTTGAGTTTGTGCAGGCTTTTTGTCGCAGCGACCTGCCGGATGTGGTGAAGGAAGCGGCTCTATTTAATTTAAGTACGCTGCGCACGGAAACCTGCTTTCGCACCGCGGACGGACGGTTTTTTGGCTGGGAAGGGTGCCATGATCTGGGCGGATGTTGTCATGGATCGTGCACGCATGTATGGAATTATGAGCATACCACAGCCTTTGTTTTTGGCCAGTTGGCCAAGTCGATGCGAGATACAGACTTTAATTGTGCCACCAGTGATACAGGAATGATGAGTTTTCGAGTGGGATTGCCCGTACTTAGCCAGGGGCGCGAGTGGAAGGGTGCTGCCGCAGACGGCCAAATGGGCACTTTGATGCGGCTGTACCGGGAATGGCAGCTTTCTGGAGATGATGAGTTCCTGAAAAAATGCTGGCCCAGCGCCCGTAAATCGATGGAGTTCTGCTGGTTGGAACATGGATGGGATGGTGATTGCGACGGTGTAATGGAGGGATCGCAACACAATACCATGGATGTGGAATATTTTGGTCCGAATCCGGAAGTGGGTTTCTGGTATCTGGGCGCATTGCGGGCTGTGGAGGAGATGGCCCGGCATGTTGGCGAAGAGTCCTTTGCGAAAAAATGCCAAGCTCTTATTGTTCGCGGATCCCAATGGATGGATTCCAACCTTTTCAATGGGGAATATTATGAACAACGTATTGTGCCGCCGGGAGATGAGTCGGCGATAAATCCAGCATTAAGATGGAATTTGGGGCCAAGAGATCTGCGGAATCCTACACTTCAGATTGGTGCGGGTTGTCTGGCGGATCAATTGGTGGGGCAGACAATGGCCCATGTTTTGGGGCTGGGCGATCTTGCTGATCGCCAGCATCTTAAAAAGACGCTCCAGTCCCTGATGAAATATAACTTCAGGTCCTCCATGTTTGGTCATTTCAATCATATGCGAACCTACACTCTGAATGAAGAAGGGGGAATGCTGGTATGCACGTATCCACGGGGGCAGAGACCTCAATTTCCTTTTCCCTATGCCAATGAGGTATGGAGCGGCTTTGAATATGCCGTTGCAACGGAACTCATCTATGCCGGTCGCCTCGCCGATGCATTGAAAATTGTGAAAACCGTCCGCGCCCGGCACGATGGCCGAAAACGTTCTCCCTTTGACGAACCGGAATGCGGACATCATTACGTGCGGCCGATGGCGGCATGGGGAACGCTGTTGGCCATTACTGGCTTTCGTTATTCTGCCGTAACCGGGCACATCGTTTTTAATCTGCCGGTGAAAAATTCAACGACCTGGTTCTGGTCCACCGGATATGCCTGGGGTACCGTCGTGATCAGGAAAAAGACGGGTGGCTTAGCCGAGGTCACCTTGTCCGTTTTGGGAGGCACGGTGAAGCTAAAAACGGTGGAACTGGCCACCTTTGGGAAAGTCGACCTGGGGTCGGAGCGGATCATCGGTTCGCACAACCCGTTGCGGCTGAAGATACTTCGGCAGATTTAAGGTGTTCACCGGGGGGGGCGGGTATAAAAGGCGAGTTCATGGTCAAAATGGGGGAGTGGGCCGATCTGGGCGTGAAAGCCACCGCGGGCTAAACGAGCCTCCAGTTCGGCTTTTCGATGATCAATCGGGCCGTGAATTTCCAGTACCAAAGCGTTGATGCGTTCAAACAGGCCTTCCAAATCCGCCAACAATTGGAATTCCGCACCCTCAATATCCAACTTGAGCAGATCGGCGGGGCGAGTGCGGAGTTCCGCGGCAAGATCAAATTGTTGAACTGGAAATGGCCGGGCGTCGCGAAACGGCTCGAGGCTGGCGGTCATGTAAGTGCGGGGGTGAATCCAAAGTGTCTGCTGGCCTGGTTTAGCACCCACGACCGCCGGAACCACCCGGGCGTTGAGGTGGGCCTGGCGCAGGGTTCGGCGAAGTACGGGTGCAAGCCGAGGATTGGGTTCAATGAGCAGGAATTCACAGGTGGAATCGGGAAAGCGTCGGCGCAGCGTCTGATCGGCTAGAACGGCAAAGTGACCGCAATTGGCACCGCAATCCACAATATAGCGCGGAGCAGACTTCAGGGTGCCGAAGACCTGCCAATAGAAGAAATGGCAGAACACATCCTTAAAGCTTTCAACTTCATAGCGATTGCGTAAACCGAGCCGGGCGTCGCGGCTGAATTCAAATTCGCAGGTGATCCAGCGGCCCAGACGTCGGTAGAGGCTTTGTCGCAGGTGCATGAATAATTTCTCCATGAAAGAGTTGGAACTTCGGGCGGTCGAGGCGGTCCTGGTCCGGGAAGACATTATGCTTACCGGCCGGTTTTTTGGACGATGAGCCTTCCTTATCGCCCGGATGCCCGTGGGGGAACGGGAAGAGACCTCCTGACTTATTCGCCGGGTTCGAGTACGGCCATAAATGCTTCTTGGGGGATCTCTACCCGGCCAACCTGCTTCATGCGCTTCTTGCCTTCTTTCTGTTTTTCCAGCAACTTGCGTTTTCGGCTCACATCGCCGCCGTAGCATTTAGCCGTAACGTTTTTGCGCATGGCACTGATAGTTTCACGGGCAATCACCCGCGAGCCGATGGCTGCCTGCAGGGGAACCTCAAACAGGTGCCGGCCGATTTCAGCCTTGAGCTTTCGGATGATAGCCCGGCCGCGGCTTTCAGCTTTGGATTTGTGAACAATCAAACTCAGCGCTCCGATGGCCTGGCCGTTGACGAGAATATCCATACGTACTAGATCATCAGCTTTGAATCCCAGAAAATTGTAATCCAGAGTGCCGTAGCCGCGGGTAGCAGTTTTCAACCGGTCGAAAAAATCAAAAATAACTTCTGCCAGCGGCAGGTCATATTCGAGAATCACACGTTGCGGTCCAATATATTCCGTCTTGCGGTAAATGCCCCGACGGTCCTGGCAGAGCTTGGAAATATCCCCGATATTTTCTCCGGGAATAATGATATTGGCACGAATCATCGGCTCGCGAATTTCCTTGAGATTGCTCGGATCAGGCAGTTCGGAGGCGCTGTCAATGGTTTTAACCGTATCGTCGTTGAGCACCACTTCATACGGCACCGTGGGGGCGGTTTGCACCACCTGTACTTTTTGTTCGCGTTCCAGCCGTTCCTGCACAATTTCCATGTGCAGCAATCCCAGAAAACCACAACGGAAACCAAAGCCCAAAGCATCTGAATTTTCAGGCTCAAATGTGAACGAGGAATCATTTAGCCGCAGTCGTTCCAGGGCTTCCCGCAGTTGAGTGTATTGTGTATCAGGGCCTGGATAAAAATCACAGTAAACCATTTGTTTTGGGGGGGGCGGTATCCGGCGAGCGGTTCTACCGCCGGGTTGTTGACATCCGTAACCGTATCGCCAATGGTAACATCGCCGAGCGCTTTGATGTTGGCGACGAAAAAACCGACTTCGCCGGCGGCCAGGGCAGGCACCGCTGTGGTCTTGGGCGCAAACTTTCCCATGGCGGTTATCTGGTAAACACGTTGCTGACCCATCATGCGAATTTTCTGACCCATGCTGATGCGGCCATTCATAACGCGGACGTAAACAATGACTCCACGGTACTCATCATATTTGCTGTCAAAAATCAGGGCTTGCAGCGGCAGGCTGGCATCGCCCTTGGGGCCTGGCAACTTAAGACAGATGGCTCGAAAAAGATCGTCGATACCCAGGCCGCTTTTGGCGGAAATACGCACGCAGGCAAGAGCATCTATCCCCAGTACCTGCTCCATTTCTTCCGCTACTTCATCGGGTCGGGCACTGGGCAGATCAATTTTGTTGATCACGGGAATGATTTCCAGGCCAGCTTCAATAGCTGCGTAGGCATTGGCTACTGTTTGGGCCTGTACGCCCTGCGTGGCATCTACCACCAGCAAAGCCCCTTCGCAAGCCTGCAAGGCTTTGGCCACTTCATAATGGAAATCGACGTGACCAGGGGTATCAATCAGATTGAGCATGTAATCTTCACCATCAAGTTGATACCGCACTGAGACTGCACTGGCTTTGATGGTGATGCCTCGTTCGCGTTCCAGGTCCATATCATCAAGGAATTGTGCCTGCATTTCGCGTTCGGTGATGGCTCCGGATCGTTCCAGAATCCGGTCCGCCAAGGTGGATTTACCATGGTCGATGTGAGCAATGATGCAAAAGTTACGTATTTTCATTGAAGATTCAACAGCCTTGCTTCGGGAATAACCAAAAGAATGATAACCGATTTTACCCAATAGCGCAAGCGAAAGAGCGGCCGGGCTTACAGGCTTACAGGTGGGGCCAAGCCTGCCATCTCGTGGCTCATGTTTTGATGCCTTCGAGCATGACCACGGCCAGAGGAGTAAAAAGCAGCACCGGCAGCCAGGCTCCTACGATTGGCGAAACCGCCGTGCCAGCCAGTTGGAACAGTACAAATGTAGTGATAAAGCATATGCCGGTAACCATCGTGCATGCCAGCATGTTTTTGATCAGTGCTGTGGGTTCACGGGTCAGCAGAAAA
The DNA here is from genome assembly GCA_021852275.1 of Planctomycetota bacterium. Classification (GTDB taxonomy): domain Bacteria; phylum Planctomycetota; class Phycisphaerae; order WQYP01; family WQYP01; genus JABEVA01. The sequence goes on from JAJZNX010000172.1 coordinate 27,063, forward strand.
GGTATGCCGATCATCAACATGAGCAAGTTGACAATCAACTGCGTGAATCGAGTGTACATGATCTTTTCCAGGGCATCGCGGGTGGAAGGGGGGCTGTCCATCATCAGCCGGTCGATTTGAGCGGTGGAAAGATAATCGACAGTTTTCTTGGCGAAAATCAGTTTGAGTTGATGAGGATTCAGAGGGGTATAGTAGATCATCTGGTGTTCTGGTTGGGGGGTTTCATGAGGATCCAGACTTTTCAGATCATTGATTTGCGTCACATGCGTCATAAGCCAGCCTCCGGGATGCGGCCCTTCACCAATATTGTTTTTCCATACCGCGCGGCGGGCGATAATTCTTGAAATGGGAAGTCCGGCCTTGTTGCGTTGGATAATTCGCACGTGTGTCAAAGTTTTGGTCGCGGGATTGTAACGCGAGGCGAGGACCAGAGAATTGTCGCTTTCCGGTATGAAGTAAATTGGCTGCGGATGCAGTGTGGCGGCATCCACTTCGCTGTGGGTGCGTAACAGCTTATTTATATTATCCGGCATTAGCACTTCCTGGTCCAGAACTACCAGCATATTAAAGCCGATAGCACAGATGATGATGGGCACGGCCACACGATAAAGCGAAATACCGCTGGCGAGCAAGGCGGTAAGCTCCCGGTTGCGCGTCATGCGGAACATGGTAAAACCCGCTGCCAGCAGGGGAATGATGCCACACACCTGTTGAAAAATCAGCAGCGTGCGATACATGTAAAAGCTGGATATTGCCCCCACCAAATCCGTAAAAGACGACCAATTACCGGCATGGGTCGCAGCCTGTGCGTGCGTAAACTGATCAAAATTGACGATCAAATCCAGGAGAATATAAAGTCCCACCACCACCGTAAAAGCCAGCAGGTAGTTAAACAGAAAATTGCGGACAATATAACGATCAATCAAACGCATCATACATCCAGTAACGGCAACGCAGCGGCACCAAGGCTATTTTCGCAGGAGCTTGCTGTAAACGATCAGGTTCAAAAGTAAAATAATGCCATTGCCCATCCAGATCACCCATAATCCGGGCATGGCGGATCCCGTGGTTCGCACCACCATGGTGCGACCGGTGGTAATCAGCAGAATAAGAATCATCGCCGGGAAAAAACCGACAACAAATACCGCCAGCGGATTATGTCCCTCCAGCAAAATACCCAGCGCCGCTCCGAGCATGACCAACACCAGGCACGAAAATGCAAAGGATCGCCGGCTTTGCACCTCAGATTCGATAACATGGTCGAGTTTGCTGATGTGTCGGGCGATCTGGGCTTTTAAGTTGGTTACTGCCGGAGACTCGGCCATCCGCACCGGTGCCAGCCCGATGCGGGGTGTCGCTGAAACGGTGGCAAACTGCCGCGGAATGGCCAGTTCATTGAGTGCAATAGTGGCTGGTCCGGCATGGAACCCTTTGCCAATGGATGGGTTATTCATGCGCACGTTTCCCGATAGGGTGAGGGAACCGCTGATGGGATCTGTAGCGTTCCTGCCGCCATGGAGTGTAAGCGCGGCAAAATCCGCCGTGTAAATCACGGAAACCTGTTGATGCCTGTAGACCCACACACGGATTGCTTTGTTGCCGCTGGCGGCCAGACAAAAAATATCAGATGGGTTCACAAATGCTCTCGGGGCATAAATCACAATATAATCGGCACGGGAATCTACGCGATTAAAGCGAAGAGCTTTTTCAGGAGAGTATTGCAGCAAATAGTTATTGCACACGGCAGCAAATCGCTGCAGCCGGTCGAGATTACTTTTGAGTGCGGCAATGGGCCTGAATTGGTAAGGATCCCTGTGGAGCCGTTCTAACTTGGTGATGCTGAAAAACTTGGGGACATTTTGCAGCAACGATCCGATGACATAGGGTTGGCCATCAGCCGGCAGGTAACGCACCGTTCCTCGGAGTTGCCGGACACTATTGGGATCAAATGCGGTTCCATCATCTAATTGCACGGCAACATCCACCTGGTTGCTGGCCGGCACTTTATCAATGAGTACATTGGCGGCCTTGGCCAGCACTACCGCGGTCGGCTTGCCATTGGTCAATGTGGTGGCGGCCAGGCCGCGCAGTTGCAGAATGGTACGCCGCACACCTTGAGGTGGGCGAAGCGCCTTAGGGACTGGAATACGATAAGCCTGATTGGCATATACAACCATATCGCCCACCTGAAATGGTTCATGTTTGTCCAGATGATCCAGGAGAACAGAGGCTACATCGCTTTGAATGGCATGGGACGACTTTTGTAGAAAAATAGGTACCACAAAGTCAACAAAGGCCAGGTCAATCGCCGCTACCACCAGCCCCAGCACCAGCGCCGGCACCAGTAAAAATTGAAAGCTGATTCCACTGGCTCTAGCCCCGGTGATTTCATTGTCTGTACTTAATCTCCAATAGACCATGACTGCCGCAAAAAGGGCCGCCAGTGGGATGGAATAGGCCAGCATCGCTGGCATCAGGTCCATGAGTACGCGCATGAGCTGAATCAATGTCAGCCCCTGTTTGGTCAAAGGTTTAAAGGTGCCGCCAAACGCCAGTATGGTGGTAAGAACGCCAGTGGTCAGCACAAAAATGCGTCCCAGTTCGCGCAGAAAGTACCAATGCAGTGTTTTGATGATCATGATTATTAACCGAATGCCCTGGTTTCGAGAGACGCAACCATTTTGACCAGACCGCCCAAAGCTTCATGTTTCAGCGGTTGAAACTTCCAGTCCCCGGGCCAATAACGTTGCATAATTGCCGCCAGTTCCGTCTGGCCGCCCATGGTATAAATTGGATTACAAATAGAATGGATCTTCGCCAGTCGTTCAAAACGATCCTGGCTGGTTTGCGCCAGCGCTGCGATTGCCGCTTGCAGCATGGCGCAACGATCTGTGGCCAAAGTCAGATTTTCAAATGCTGCTGCGCGGTTCTCCATGCTTGTGCGATCACCCGCCAGATATGGCTGAAATCTTACCGGAGCCATTGGCGTTGCGTCTGCCATGGGGTGGGAGGCAGGCACTGTCGGCACCAGTTGACGGCCGATCCGCATGGTGAGTTTGGAAAACGCTTTAGCCGAAAGATCCCGGAACATATTTTCGTGCAGCCATTTCATGGTGGATCCGCCGGCGGCAATGGTGCTTACCGCCAGCCAGCGCCGCGGCAGGTACTTACCAGGTCCCAGCGGTCTGGTAAGAATGTCGTATGCGGGTTGGGGCGTTTTGAGGCACAGGGCCAACACATCGCTGGAACCGGCGCTGTGCACCAGAGTACCAGGCTGGGCGGATGTGGCCGCCATGGCGGCACTGGTATCCACCAACGAAGCAAAGACCGGCGTATCGGCAGGAATCCCCAGCCGCTCTGAAATCGGTGCCTGCGTCCGGCCCACAACTTCATCAGAAAACAATATCTCGGGCAGTTGCGCCATTTTAATGCCCACCGCCTGGCATAACTCAGCGGACCATCCAGCCAGGCTTATGGCGTCGTACAATCCTAAAAAAGCCGCCTGGGAAGGGTCAATCGTCCACTTCCCCGTCAGGTGATGCACCAGCAGTGTGGTGGGTTGTCCGATTCTGGCGATCTGTTTAAATAGTCCCGGTTCATGCTGTTTAATCCATAACAGCGATGTGGAGGCCATACCGCCGGGAAACGGCCGATTCCCCGTAATATTTAAGTGCTTCTCCGCCCCAATTCGTGCTTCCAGCTCGCAGGCTTGTTGCAGGCTGCGCCGATCTTGGTGGGTAATGCAGCCGACGATCGGTTGACCTTGCTTATCCAGTGCCACCAATCCAGGGGAAAAAGTATCCAATGCAATGGCGTCAATCTTTTTATGGGAGGCCATGGCTTTGCAGATGGCTTTTTCAAATGCTTTCAGCAATCCGGTGGCGGGCACTTCCACTTTGCTGGACTGTAAAACACTCATCACCGGAATATGGGCGAAATCTTTAAGGTGGCCATTTTTGAAATAGCCCGCCTTGATCGAGGAAGAACCCACATCTATTGCCAGAATTCGCACGATAATTCCTTTTTAGCCGATGGTACCGTCTTATTTCGCGATACATGGTCGGTCAGGACTTCAGCCATTGCAGTACTGCGGGTAGCATATCCGCACCCGATTGATGCGGTCCCGGCTCCAACCAGTGTATGCTGGAAAAGCGCTTCAGCCAGGTTCGCTGCAGCTTGGCCAAATGCCGCGTCTTTATTTTAATCGCTTCAGTGGCATCTTCCAGCGTACAGTTGCCCGAGAGATAATCGAGTATCTGCCGGTAGCCCACGGCGCTGGCCGCTTCGACCGAAAGAGTTTTTTCGCTGGCCACCAGGGCCTGTACTTCCGCCACCAGTCCGGCCGTGATCATAGCCTTGACGCGCCGATTGATCCGGCTATTTAAATCTTCCCGAGAACGCCGAATACCTATCCATAATGTGGAATCATCTCCTGGCCGGGCGGACCATTGCGTCTGCAATTCACTGATGGGGCGGCCCGTGGCATGAAAAACTTCCAGGGCACGAATGATGCGGCGCAGATCGTTGGGGTGTATTTTCTCCGCGGCAGCGGCATCTACCTCCTGCAATTCCCTATGTAGACTCACGGTGCCATTCTGCTCGGCCCGCATCTGCAACGCCGTGCGAAAGGCTGCATTCGACGCCGGTCCGGCAAACAATCCCTCCAACAAAGCTCGCAAATAAAGTATCGTTCCGGTGGACAGAATCAGCGGCTGGCGGCCACGGCGGTGCTCCTCCAGTATCGGCCCGGCGAGTTGCACAAATCGGGCGGCGGAAAATGTTTCCCAGGGGTCAGCCACATCAATCATCAGGTGCTTGATTCGCTGCCGCACCACCCGATCCGGCTTGGCCGTGCCGATATCCATACCCCGGTACACCTGCATGGAATCCACCGCCATAATCGTGGTGGGCTGGCCCCGGTCTAACGGCCAGGATTCCGCCAGCACTTCGGCCAATTCCGATTTCCCCGAGGCAGTGCAGCCGACGATAACAATGATGGGCATTTTCATAATCGATTGCATGATAACGGCTAGGCGGTCAATATGCAGCCTGTCCAAGGTTGGTGCCGGCAGTGATCGGCCATCGCTGTATTATTGCTGCTATACTTAACGGAAAATGTTGAGTATGATCCTGAAGCCCGAATGGTCGGCCCGAACAGGACTAATTTCAGGAGTTGTTTTGCATGCCGGATCCAGTCATTACCTCTTCAAATTGTTGCCTGCG
>JAJZNX010000063.1 GCA_021852275.1 Planctomycetota bacterium
GGACCGGATATGGTCACCATGGGTAAACTCCCGCAGACGCCACGGGCCAAAAAAGTGATTGAATACGCGATTGAAGAAGCCCGCAATCTGGGCCATAACTATGTTGGTACGGAGCATCTGCTTCTAGGCCTGCTCCGGGAGCGCGATGGTGTTGCCGCCCAGGTGCTGATGAACCTGGGGCTGAAGCTCGAGGAAGTGCGCGAAGAAGTGCTGAACTTGCTGGGTGCCGGGGTCGAAAGCGAAGCCAACCCCGAAAGCAAGGAGACTAAAACCAAATCGCGCACACCCGCGCTGGATTCCTTCGGCCGCGATCTTACCGAACTGGCCCGTGAAGGAGCCTTGGACCCCGTTATCGGTCGAACCAATGAAATCGAACGGGTCATTCAAATTTTGTGCCGCCGCACCAAAAATAATCCAGTGCTGCTGGGTGAAGCCGGCGTGGGCAAAACCGCCATTGTGGAAGGTCTGGCGCAGAAAATTGTGGCCAATGACGTTCCGGAAATTTTATTTGAAAAGCGAATTGTAGTGCTGGATCTGGCGATGATGGTGGCCGGTACCAAGTATCGCGGGCAGTTTGAAGAACGCATCAAGGCGGTGATGAACGAAGTGCGCCGCGCCAAAAATGTGGTGCTCTTCATTGATGAGCTTCACACCCTGGTCGGAGCGGGCGGGGCGGAAGGTGCCATTGACGCCAGCAATGTTCTCAAGCCTTCCCTGGCCCGCGGCGAAATTCAGTGCATCGGAGCCACCACCCTTGATGAATACCGCAAATACGTGGAGAAAGACAGCGCCCTGGAACGGCGTTTCCAGACCATTATCGTCGAACCGCCCAGCAAGGACGAAACGCTGGATATTTTGCGCGGCCTGCGCGATCGTTATGAGTCGCACCACCGCGTTCAGATTACCGATGGTGCCTTGCGCGGTGCGGTGGAACTTTCCACACGCTACATCACTGGGCGCTGCCTGCCGGACAAGGCCATCGATATTATTGACGAGGCCGGGGCCAGGGTGCGGCTTAAAAGCATGACGAAGCCGCCGAATTTGACGGAAATTGATGAACAAATTGAACGCCTGACCATGGACAAGGAAGAGGCGGTAAAAAACGCCGATTATGAACGCGCCGCCGAGCTACGCGATCAGGCTGAAGCTTTGCGCCGCAACAAGGAAGAAGCCCAGAAGAAATGGCGTGAGCAAGCCAAGGTGGTCGACGGTATTGTGGATGAGGAAATCGTGGCTGAAGTGGTCAGCAAAATGACGGGCGTTCCGCTCACCCGGCTCGAAAAGGCCGAGGCGTCGCGCCTTCTGGAACTGGAAAGTGAACTTCACAAGCGGGTAATCAGCCAGGATGAAGCCATTAAATCCATTTCGCGGTCTATTCGCCGCGCCCGGTCCGGCCTCAAGGACCCCGCCCGGCCTATGGGTACGTTCCTGTTTTTAGGGCCTTCCGGCGTGGGCAAAACCTTGCTGTCCAAGGCCATTGCGGAATTTCTATTCGGCAATGAGGCTTCGCTGATTCAAATTGACATGTCTGAATACATGGAAAAGCATAATGTCAGCCGGCTCGTCGGTGCCCCGCCGGGCTACGTCGGTTACGAAGAAGGCGGACAGCTCACAGAACGCATTCGTCGTCGGCCCTACGCCGTAGTGCTGCTCGATGAAATTGAAAAAGCCCATCCGGACGTGTTCAATATGCTCCTGCAGATCATGGAAGAAGGGCACCTCACGGACAACGTCGGTCGCAAGGTGGATTTCAAAAATACCATCCTTATCATGACCAGCAACATCGGGGCGGACCTGATCAAGAGTGGCGGCATCCAGAGTTTCGGCTATGGCAAACGCGACAGCGAACAGGACTTTGAAGGAATGAAAAAAGGCCTGCTGCGCGAAGTTGAAAAGTTCTTCCGACCGGAATTCATCAACCGGCTGGATGAAACCATCATTTTCCGCCCGTTAAGCAAGGAAGATCTCTACCGCATCATCGATATAGAAATCCGCAAGGTCACCAAGCGTCTGGTGGAACAGGGAGTGGGTCTGGAAACCACCACCGCCGCCCACGATTTCCTCATTGAAAAAGGGTACAACCCGGACTTTGGTGCCCGGCCTCTCCGCCGTGCCATCGAGCAATACGTGGAAGACCCGCTGTCCGAGGCAATCCTCCGCGGCGAATATAAACAGGTCAGCAAGGTGAAAATTGACCGCAACGGCGATTCTCTACGGTTTGAATCGGTGCCCGCTGCACCCCCGCCGGAGCCTCTGGCAGACGCTCCGGCTGTAGCCGGAACCAGTGCCGCCGACGCCACCTGATTCGGTGTTCTGCTTGCAGTCGTGAGGGCGCTTTAAAAAAGATCGCGTAAAAATAAATTCTTACGTTACGGCACAGAAGTATTTGCCAGTGAAGTTCGATCCGAGCCCGGAAGAAAGTGGCGTTACAATCGCCATCCCTCTGTCACCAACCTCCAGACCGGCCATTTGTATACTGGAACACCTCCGCGTTTGTTGAACCAACTCTACCTGAATATGTTGGACCAGAGCTTATTCCCATTGCATAAGGCGCAGCGTCCATGGTTTGCTTTTACGTACCGGCAAGTTCGTTCCACATGTCTTACACCAGCGACTTTTCTCGAGCCTCTGTTATGCACTCATAGAGGGCATCGGGGGCCAAATCGGCTCCATTTGGCCGGCATACAACCCCAAATCGTCCATGAAGACCTGCGCGAAAAGCTGTTCGTTATTGGTAGTGCCCCCTTTTGCATTCGGCCCATGAACCAATTTGCCTGCGCTGCGCCACATGGCTAGCATATCAATGGCGAACGGCAATACGAAAGGCAGGGCTGCCATGGCCAGTAACACACTAACGTCCGAAATGCTCACCAAAATGGATGCGTACTGGCGGGCCGGCAACTACATCTCCGTCGGACAGATTTATCTCTATGACAATCCACTGTTGAAAAAGCCCCTCAAGCTGGAACACATCAAACCTATGCTTCTGGGCCACTGGGGTACCACACCTGGCCAGAATTTTATTTACACGCACCTCAACCGCGTGATCAACAAGTATGATCTGGACATGATTTACCTTTCCGGCCCCGGCCATGGCGGTCCGGCCGTGGTCGGCAATGTGTACCTGGAAGGAACCTACAGCGAAGTATATCCCAATATAAGCCAGGATGAAGCAGGGCTGAAAAAGTTATTCAAACAGTTTTCTTTTCCTGGCGGAATTCCCAGCCATGCCGCGCCGGAAACCCCCGGTTCAATTCACGAGGGCGGCGAACTCGGCTATTCCCTTAGCCACGCCTTTGGTGCAGTTTTTGATAATCCGGACCTGATTGCCGCCTGCGTGGTGGGCGATGGCGAGGCGGAAACCGGTCCGCTGGCCACCAGTTGGCACTCCAACAAATTCTTAAATCCCAAAACCGACGGCGCGGTACTGCCTGTTTTGCATCTCAACGGATATAAAATTTCCAACCCCACTGTGTTGGCCCGTATTGAACCGGAAGAATTGGAACAACTGCTGCGCGGTTACGGCTGGACGCCTTATTTTGTGCAAGGTGAAGAACCCGCACTGATGCACGAAGCCATGGCCGCCGCGCTGGATGCTGCGGTGGAACGCATCAAGGAAATTCAACATCAGGCGCGCAGCCAGAATAATATCATGCGCCCTCGCTGGCCCATGATTGTACTTAAGTCGCCCAAGGGGTGGACCGGCCCGAAATTTATTGACGGCCTGCCCGTGGAAGGCACTTTTCGAGCCCATCAGGTGCCGCTCTCTGACCCGGCGAAAAACCCGGAGCATTTAAAGATGCTGGAAAACTGGATGAGAAGCTATCACCCGGAGGAACTTTTCGACAATACCGGACGCCTCAAGCCGGAACTTGCCGCCCTTGCACCAAAAGGTACGCGGCGGATGGGATCCAACCCGCACGCCAACGGCGGTCTGCTGCTGCGCGATTTGCGGATGCCGGACTTTCGTGATTATGCCGTGGCCGTTCCCGCGCCCGGCATTACCGGCATCGGCGATACACATGTGCTGGGCCCATTTTTGCGCGATGTGGCCAAGCTCAATGAGCAGCCGCGGACTTTCCGCCTGCTGGGCCCGGATGAAACACTTTCCAATGGACTTGGGGCGGTGTTTGAGACCACTCATCGCCAATGGGATGCCCGCGAAGTGCCACAAGATGAATTTCTCGCACCCGCAGGCGGCGTACTGGATTCAATGCTCAGCGAACATCAGTGTGAAGGCTGGCTGGAAGGATATCTGCTTACCGGGCGGCATGGCGTATTCAACTGCTATGAAGCCTTCACCCATGTTGTTGCTTCTATGTTTAATCAGCACGCCAAGTGGCTGGAAGTAACCCGCGATTTGCCCTGGCGCGCGGATATTGCCTCGTTGAATTATCTGCTTTCTTCGCATGTATGGCGGCAGGACCACAACGGTTTTACCCATCAGGATCCCGGCTTTCTGGATCTGGTGATGAATAAAAAAGCGGACGTGGTGCGCGTTTATCTGCCGCCGGATGCTAACTGTCTGCTTTCCGTAATGGATCATTGCCTGCGCAGCCGGCAGTACGTCAACGTGGTGGTAGCCGGAAAACATCCCGCTCCGCAGTGGTTGTCGGTGGATGCCGCAGCCAGCCATTGCGCCCAGGGCATTGGGATATGGCAATGGGCCAGCAACGATGCCGGCGGCGAACCAGATGTGGTGCTGGGCTGCGCTGGTGATGTGCCCACGCTGGAGGTGCTCGGGGCGGTTTCCATTTTACGGCGGGAATTACCAGATCTGAAGATACGAGTGGTCAATGTCGTCGATCTGATGAAACTTCAGCCCAGCAGCGAACATCCGCACGGCCTGCAGGACTCGGACTTTGACTCTCTTTTCACCCGGGATAAGCCGATCATCTTTGCCTTTCACGGCTATCCCTGGCTGATTCACCGGTTAACCTATCGGCGCGCTAATCACCGCAATCTGCACGTACGCGGGTACAAGGAAAAAGGGACCATTACCACCCCCTTCGATATGACCGTCCTGAATGATATGGACCGATTCCATCTGGTGCAGGATGTGGTGGATCGGCTGCCGCAGCTCGGTGCCAAGGTAGCGTATCTCAAGCAAATGGTGCGCGACAAACTCGTTGAGCACAAGCGCTACATTGACCAGCACGGACAGGACCTGCCGGAAATTCGCAACTGGAAATGGAGTGCCCGATGAAGGGACCGGGCAAACGACCCGCCGATAGAGCACTGGCCAGAAAAACACCAGACGTTTCATCCTCAGCAGAGTTGCCTGAACCCGGATTTGCCCGGCTGTCATTTGACATCTACTGTCCCATAAATTATTGTAGAAATGTGCTTTATGCGCCAGTTGGGACGTTGTTCCCACCTTGCGTGTGGTCGTTGCCAAAAGCCGGCAAGGTTTACTTTAGGGACCGCGCAAAAATAAATTCGTGTTTTACGGCGCAGAAATTTTGGCCGCCAGCGAGGCGTGAGTGAGGCGCATATCCCGGCAGTGGGTCTGAAACGAGCGAACAACGAAGCTGGAGGCCAAAAGGGCCAGCCGAAAAGTGCGAAGTTATTTTTGCCCGGTTCCTTAATATTCTCCGGAGATAATTTATGTCAGTGCGTTCATTTATACTCGGCATCACCGCCGTGGCCTTGCTTGGCGTTTCGGTAGTCCATGCAGCCACCAATTTGAGTACGCCGCTGGGTGCCTTGCGCAGCTACGCAGCCGCCATTCACGCGCAAAGTGTGCCCCATGCGATGGCGTGTGTCAGCAGCACCGGCAAACGCGAAAAAGCCGTGGTGAAATCCATGTTGACGATGATGGTGGCCAATGAACATTTATCCAAAATCGCGGTGGCCAGGCTGGGCCCACCCACCAGTCGCGGCGGCAAGGAATTAGCCAGCGCTTCCAGCGGTTACAAGGCCATGCAGGCCAAACTCAAAAAGGCCAAAGTAAGCATCAAGGGTACCGAGGCCACCGTCACAATGCCGGCACCTAAAGGCACCACTGCTGGCAAAACCGGCATACTTTATTTTAAGAAAGTCGGCACCCATTGGAAAATTGACGGAGAAAAACTTTTTCATCTGGATGCCGTGAAGAAAATTCCGACCAAGGAACTGTCCCAGAGGCTGAAAATGAGCGATCAGATGGCTGGAGCCTTTAATGCTGCGGCCGACGATATTCAAACGGGTAAGGTAAAAACTTGGAAACAACTGCACGACGACATCTATATGAAAATGATGGCTGTGATGCACATAGGCGACATGGGCGGCGCCCCGGCTAATAATGGTGGTGCGGGTAGCGGACCGGCTGGCGGCGGCATGGGGCATTAAATTGATCACCCCAACAGCCATGACGACCGCTCCACGGCCCAAACCCGCCGCGCTTGGCAACATCGCCATCTCCACGCTCATTCCGGTTTGCCGGTGGTAATGGATGGCCGGAAAAGCTGGCTGCTGAAAGCCTTCTGGTATTCCGTCCAGTTGCCGTCTTCACTGGGAGCGGCGACTGCATCAATCGCCATTTGAGTTTTGGCATCCAAGTTATCAATCATGTTCACTAAAATCGCTTCCGGCGTTTTGGGGCGTACCGCAGCACCAAACTCCGGTTCACCATGGTGCGAAAGAATAATGTGCTCAATGACCATCAGCAGATCCGGACGGAAGGCCTTGCCGGTCTGTTGCGAGATTTTTTCCGCCCTTTGATGCACCCACATCGTACCAATGGCAATATGTCCGACCAGGCGGCCGGTATCGGTGTAGTCAAAACCGGTGGAAAAGGCCAACTCCGCCGTTTTGCCGATGTCATGCAGGAACAGCCCGGCCAATACCAGATCCTGATCTATATCCGGATAGCGCGGACATATCACCAATGCCAGTTCCAGCAGACTAAGCGTATGTTCCAAAAGGCCGCCGATCCAGGCGTGGTGCATGCTTTGCGCCGCCGGGGAAAGCGAAAAACGCTTCATCAATTCCGGATCATTCACAAACGAAGCGATAAGCTGCGCCAGGTCTTTATCGTTGATTTTGCCCAATATCACCTTCATCCGGGCCAGCATCTCCGGCACATTTTTCTGCGTATGCTTGAGCAGTTCCATCAGATTCAGCCGGGAAGCATCCTCAATTTTCTGTATTCCCTCCGCCACAAGCTGCAGATGGCCCTGATAATTTTCCACCCGTCCGCGTACCTGCACGTATCCGGTACCAGGCAGCCGGTCATACAATTCACGAGCGATATTCCACATGCGGCAATGAATTTTTCCGGTAGCATCGGAACATTCGGCTTTCAGGTACGGCTTGTTGGAGGTGGTGGTACCAAGCTGTTTGCCGCCCAGCACAAAAGCCTGATCCACAACATCTCCTTCACGGAGTTGAGCAATAGCAATGCGCGTCATGATAAACCTTCCAGTATTCAAAAACCCGGCGACTGAAACTCTACGCGAATACAACTTTTTGTACAACCGCAGCCAGCACATACTGCACCAATGGCTTCTGACACTCCCGCCATAAGCGGCTCCTTTCCGGAAAACTCGCAATTGCCTTTTTTGAACGGGTTGATAGCATAGTTTCTCTTCAGGCCCGTTGGGAGCCTGACTGGCCCGCAGGCTCGGAACATCTTGTTGAATGCTGCAAGGTAAAAGCGACATGTCAATTATTCCACGCCCCGAATATCCCCGTCCACAATTTTGCCGCGAAAAATGGCTGTGCCTGAATGGCTCCTGGGAATTTGAAATGGATGTCAGCGACAGCGGCCTGGAACGCGGATTGTTGCATCGTCCGCTCAAGTCCAAAATCACCGTTCCCTTCTGCCCGGAATCGACTCTCTCTGGAATCGGCCATACCGATTTCATGCCCGCGGTCTGGTATCGCCGCAAGGTGGCAATTCCCGCAGATTGGAACACCGGCCGCATATTGTTGCACTTTCAGGCCGTGGATTATGACGCCACCGTGTGGGTCAACGGCCGTGAGGTCTACCGGCATCGCGGTGGCTTTACACCTTTTACGGTGGATCTGCGCAGCGGCGTGGACGCCGGAACAGAGTTGACTGTGGTGCTGCGGGCACGCGATGATGCGCGATCTTTGCCGCAACCGCTGGGCAAGCAGTCCCGGGAGTATGCCAATCAAGGGTGTCTGTACACGCGTACCACGGGTATCTGGCAGACGGTATGGATGGAGCCTGTCCCCGCTGAAGGCTATTTACATCGCCCTCGACTAACGCCGGATGTCGCTGCAGGCGTTATCCGTCTGGTGCAGCCGATCAGTCGTAATGCAGCCGGCTGGAAAATTCGGGCAGTGCTTTCGGACCAAGATGGTTCGGTGGCCACCGCTGAGACGCGAGCAGATCTTGATCTAAGCCCCACTGTGGACCTGCCCATCCCCGCCGACCGCCGTCGGCTGTGGTCCATCGCTGATCCGCATTTATATGATTTGAAAATTGAACTTCTCAATCAACAACATGAAGTGGTAGATGCCGCCCGCAGTTATGCCGGCTTGCGCAGTGTATGCCTTGATGGTCATCGCCTGCTGTTGAATGGAAAACCAATCTTCCAGCGGCTGGTGCTGGACCAGGGTTATTATCCCGACAGTATTTTGACCGCCCCAACCGATGAGGCTCTCAAGACGGATATCGCGCTGTCCCAGGCGGCGGGTTTCAACGGTGCCCGGCTGCATCAGAAGGTTTTTGAAGAGCGGTTCCTTTATCACGCCGACCGAATGGGGTACCTGTGTTGGGGCGAATTTGCCGACTGGGGTGCTGCGGGATTCGGTCCTGCCAGAGATCACCAGAGACACCCCATAACCTTTGCCGGTCAATGGCTGGAGGCATTGCAGCGCGATTATTCCCACCCGTGTATCATTGGATGGTGTCCTCTGAATGAAACGCACCAGCCCATTGGCGACCGAATCAGTGATCTTGATGATGCCACCAGGGCTCTGTTTCTGGCCACCAGGGCGATGGACCCCACCAGACCCGTGTTGGATACTTCAGGCTATTCCCACCGCGTTTATGAAGCGGATGTTTATGATTCCCATGACTATGCTGATAACTCCGACTTCTGGAAGGGCTTTGCAGGATTTAAACTGCGGCATCAGGCAACTCCAACATTCGCTCCTTTTGCTAATTGCGCCACCGACGCGCAGCCAGCCTCCATTGTTTACAACGGCCAGCCCTATTTTGTCAGTGAATTCGGTGGTCTGGGCTTTCATCTGGCGGCTGTAACGAAAGATAAAAATGCCGTGGAAGCGGCTGTCCCCTGGGGCTACGGCCAGATACCCACCACCGAAGAGGAATTTCTCAAGCGTTTTTCCGCACTCTGTGACGTGCTGCTGGATAATCCACGGATGTTCGGTTATTGCTATACACAGTTGACTGATGTTTTTCAAGAACAGAACGGAATTTTTACCTTTGATCGCCGCGCCAAAATTGACCTGGTCAAAGTGCGCAACATTCAACAACGCCAGGCCGCGTTTGAGGCGCAGCGCGGTTGAAGGTCGGCGACATCCACATAAAAGATGATATGGAGCGTTCATGAAGCTGATCGTGCATTTGATTGGTAACGCCCATCTGGATCCCGCCTGGCTGTGGACCTGGCCGGCCGGCGTGGATGAATCTATTAATACGTGCCGCACGGCCTGCGACCTGCTGGATTTATACCCGGACCTGCACATCACACGCGGCGAAGCGTGGGTGTATGATCAGGTGCGCAAGGCCGATCCGCACACATTCAAACGTATTCAAGCCCACGTTGGCGCGGGGAGATGGCGTATCGTCAATGGCTGGTGGATTCAGCCCGATTGCAATCTGCCCGGGGAAGCCTCTTTTCAAAAACAGGCGGAAATCGGCGGCCGGTTTTTTCGGGAACATTTTGGTGTTCACGTGGATATCGGTTATAATGTGGATTCTTTTGGCCATTGCGCCATGCTTCCCAGTTTTCTTACCCGTACCGGCATGAATGCGTATGTATTTATGCGGCCGCAAGCCACGGAAAAAACACTTCCGTCCAACCTTTTTCGCTGGCAAAGCCCTGTCGGCGATACGGTGACGGCATTTCGCATTTCTGGAGCGTATCTGGCAACCAGTGTGTCGGGGTTAATCAGCAATATCCACGCAACCGTAGCCGCGGCAGACCGCCGCGTGGGCCATACCATGTGTTTTTATGGTGTGGGCGATCACGGTGGAGGACCGACGCGGGCCCAGATCGAATGGATCCGGAAGAACCGGCATTTCTCTGCGGATGTGGAGTTGCGCTTCAGCCATCCACGGGCGTTTTTTGATGCGGTTAAGGATAAGGCCGCACAATTGCCTCTGGTGGTCGGTGAACTGCAAATGCATGCGATAGGCTGTTACACCGCGGTCCGTGCCATCAAACAGGGTGTGCGACAGGGCGAAGCCGCGTTAATACAGGCGCAGATTCTGACCAACGATCTGCCGGAACCACGGGCGTCCGAAACCCGGCAAAAACTACTGGAAGCATGGCGGCGGCTGCTTTTTAATGAATTTCATGATGTGCTTGGAGGCACCTGCATCGATAAAGCCTGTCAGCAGAGCATCGATGATCTGGGTTTTGTCCGATCGGTGGCTCACGAAATTATCGTGGATAGCACCCGCTGGAATATGGCCAGTCTTCCCCCCTGCCCTCGGCAGCGTCTGGTTATCTGCAATCCTTCGGACAAACCATGGACCGGTCTGGCCGAATTTGAACCCTATCTGCCGGTGAATGGACAATCGCCTGAATTTATATTGCGGGATGAAGATGGAGCGGTGGTGCCGTCGCAGGATATAGCGGCGGACGCAGCCGTGGATATGACCCGCAGAATCCTGTTTCCGGTACGTGTGCCGCCCAACGGACGGCAAATTTTGCAACTTTACCGCAGACCAGAAACTCATCGGGGACCTTCCCCATTTGACGTACAAGTTGACAAGCTGGCCCACCGGCAACTCCAACTTAGTGTCGGTCGCACCGGCGTGGAACAATTGCATTTTCATTCCCAGTCTATGCTGGGAACGGGTGGAATTCAGATTGTCGTGCTGGAAGATTTGTCCGATACCTGGTCGCACGGCCTGGTTGGCTACCAGGGACTGCGGCTGGGAGCCTTTACCGCAGCCACACCATGGCGCGTCCGCGAGCAGGGACCGCTACGTGCGGCCCTGGAAAATTCCTTCAGCTTCCAGGGCAGCTCTTTACACTGGACTGTACTGCTGGAACAAGATTCGCCCATGATTCGGATGAAACTGCGGCTGAATTGGCATGGGCATCGCAAAATCGTGAAGCTGCTTTTGCCGGCGGGCTTTCCGGTGCAGTCGCGGCGCGATGGTACGCCAGGATCCCTGATTGAAAGACCGTTGAATGGACAGGAATATCCCCTGCGGGACGTAGTAACGCTGCAAGGCAAGGATCGGTCATTGGCCATGGTCAGTGCGGATATATCCGGCGTGGATGTACAGGCGAACGGTCTTATCCGTGCAACCCTGTTGCGCTGTCCGTACTATGCCAACCATGATCCCTTCGTGGTGCCGCCGGGAGACGCCTTTCCGGTTACCGACCAGGGAACGCATGAATACGAAATAGCCATTTTTGCCGGTGCGACTGATCTGGCACCGCAGGCCCTGGAGGTAGCCCACCGCATGAACTTTCCGCTCTGGATTTCGGAAGCCACCCAGGGCATGGCTGCAGGCTGGACCTACGACCCGGCCCTGGCTGTCGCTGCCAGCCCGGACGAACCGCCGATCCTGCCCTTTGAAGCCTTGGGGGCGTGGGAACTCTGGGATCGACTGGCGGATTTCCGGTCGGTCAGCATGGTACCCAGTGAAACCATTAGTCCACGGTGGCCGGGAGAAAAGCTTATTTTCACCACAGCAGCGAGTCTCGCCATCGATTGGCTCATGCCGTGCGATTCACGTTATTGTATCACCGCCGGATACGTGGAAGGCGGGGAGTTTGGTGCCCTGGATGTTTATGCAGATGAAAAACTGCTCGGGAGCCTCAAAGCTGATGGCAGCACACCGCAGACTCTCGTAACGGCGGCGGCTTTGCCCGCAGGCAAAGTGCGGCTGGAACTGCAGCGCCGTGGCGGCAGCAAAACCGCACTTGGCTTTTTGGAATGTATACCCGTGTTGCGCGATATGGGCGGGACGTCGTGGATGGCGATCGGTCCGTTTGCGTATGATTTAAAATCGGGCCTGGCACCGGAGCAATTGCTGGAAACCATCGTTCATGAGCCGGAAACTTCGCGCAATTTTCAATCCGCCGTGGTGTTGAACAAACATGCCACCGCACGCTGGACGCGCATGAGCGACTGTGATGATTATGTGGACTTTAAAAAAGTTTTCGGTGCCGGAGAAGGTTCGATTCATTATGCGGTAACGCATTTATATTCGCCACACCCCTGTCGCGTGCGACTTCGGTACGGAATGGATTATTACTTGCGGATGTGGTTGAACGGAAAACTGGTGCTGCCATTTGCCCGGGGCCATGGATCGGCATGCAAGGGGCAGTTTTTCCTCGATGTTGATTTGCCCACGGGACACAGCGAATTGCTGGTGAAAGTAGCTGCCGGTTCGGGCGGTAATGGGTTTTGGATGGCCGTGAGCGATCTGGAAAATCTGACCGTCGAAGCGATACCGAACCGGCCCGTGCGCCCGGGGTAGATGGCGGGAAAGCAACCAAACTGAATTGCGCAGCCCGCCCCGCGCTTTGCATTCAAGCCGGTTTATGCTATAAGATCGCAATGGCAAAACCCACGGTCATGGCGATTGCTCATCGTGGAGCATCGGCTATTGCCCCCGAAAACACCGTTGCCGCTTTCGATGAAGCGATTCGGTTGGGATCGTCAGCGGTTGAGTTTGATGTGAGAATGTCCGCCGATGGTGTTCCTGTAGTCATCCACGATGACCGGATCGACCGAACAACCAATGGCCATGGGCGCGTGGCGGATTTTACGGCGCTGGACTTGCGCCGCTTTGATGCCGGTTCGTGGAAAGGTCATCGGTTTGCGGCAGCACGCATTCCCACGCTGGAAGAAGCCCTGCTGGCTATTGCGGATCCCGTGATTCCAGTCCTTGAAATCAAAGTCCATGTTCCGGCAGCGGTGCTGGCGGAATTGTTGCTTCGCCGCAATGCGGCGGCCCGGGCGATGGTGATCAGCTACCATGCAGAACTGCTGGCTCCGCTGAAGGCATTATTGCCGAAACTGAAAATCGGATTGCTGCTGGATGACTGGAGCAAGGATCCGCTGCGGCCGGCGCGGGCGCTGGCTGCAACCACCGTGGTGGCAAACGTGCGGTGTCTGACGATGGAGCATGTAGCGGCGGCGCATGCCGCCGGCCTCAAAGTATGGTGCTTTACGGCCAATGATGTCGGACTGGTCGCGGCAATGGCGGCGATGGGAGTAGAAGGAATTATTACGGATTATCCTGACCTGATCCGTTCTCAACGTGGATGATCGGCCAGGACAATTTAGCATAGTGAGACGATGGAATGGAAAACCAAGTGACTGGTTTGCTGGAAATAACCGAAAAAGGTCATGGACTGTTGCGCACACAGCAGCGAAAATTCAAGCCGAACCCCACAGATGTCATGGTTTCCAGTGAAATAATTGAGGCCTTGCACCTGCGGCCCGGCCTGATACTTACGGGCACGTTGAATTCCACTGGCAAAGGATCTGTGGATCAGGTCGCGGAAATAATTTCCATCAACGGCAAAACACCCGCGGAGTATCAGCGAATTACGCCTTTTTCCGAATTGACGGTTATTGACCCGCGGCAGCGCATCGTGCTGGAGACCAAAGGCGGGCCGGAGTCCATGCGCATCATGGATATGCTCACCCCAATTGGCCGCGGACAGCGGGGCTTGATTGTGGCTCCACCCAAAACCGGCAAAACCACCCTGCTCAAGCAGATCGCGGAAGCCGCCCTGATCAATCATCCGGATATGAAGGTGTTCATTTTGCTCATTGATGAGCGCCCGGAGGAAGTAACCGATTTTCGCCGCTCGCTGTCGGCGGAAGTCTGGGCCAGCAACAATGACGAAGATGTTCCATCCCACGTGCGCGCCGCGCGGGGCATGATAGAACGGGCCCGGCGTCTGGTGGAATTTGGTGCCGACGTGCTGGTGGTGCTGGATTCGATTACGCGACTGGGGCGGGCGTTTAATCATTTTGTGGGGTCCAGTGGACGCACAATGTCCGGCGGCGTGGATTCGTCGGCCCTGCTGGAACCACGCAGTATTTTTGGGGCCGCACGTAATATCGAACATGGCGGCTCCCTGACCATTATCGCCTCCGCCCTGATTGACACCGGCAGCCGAATGGATGAGCTTATCTTTCAGGAATTCAAGGGCACGGGCAATATGGAAGTAGTCCTGTCGCGCAAACTCGCCGAACGACGGGTGTGGCCGGCCATCGATCTACCGGTCAGCGGTACGCGCAAGGAGGAATTACTGCTCGGACCGGAAATGGCACACAAGTCCGCACTGCTGCGGCGTAATCTGATCCATCGCGATCCAGTGCAGGCCATGCAGACGCTTCTCACCGCCATGAAAAAATATCCGACCAATACGGAATTTCTCAATAGCTTCCGTGAACCCACCCCGCTGCGCCGGCGGTGATACGCTTATTTAGTAACCGTTCACGGCCATGCCAACAGATCAGCGTTATGGCAGTGGTGGCGTCCTCAACAGCGGGGACCCCACTTGTGGTGCGGGCTTCCAGCCTGCCCGGCCGCCCTTTCGTGAACGGTTACGTTATTTACGACCAGCCGCACGGGCGGCCAATTCCGCAGCTTTGTCGGTGTTTTCCCAGGTGAATTTTTCTCCGGTGCGGCCGAAATGACCGTGCCGCGCGGTTTCCTGGTAAATCGGACGCAGCAGGTTCAGATATTTAATGATGCCGGCGGGTGTGAGCGGAAATACTTCGCGCACCAGATCGCTGATGAAGGCATCTTCCAGGGTGGATGTTCCTTCCGTGTCCACGGCCACGCTGACCGGTTCGGCGACGCCGATGGCATAGCCCAGTTGAATCTCACACGCGGTGGCCAGTTTCGCCGCCACAATGTTTTTAGCGATATACCGGGCCATATAACTCGCCGAGCGATCCACCTTGGAAGGATCCTTGCCGGAAAATGCGCCACCACCGTGGCAACCCCGGCCTCCATACGTATCAACGATAATTTTTCTGCCGGTCAGGCCGGAATCTCCATGCGGCCCGCCGACCAGAAAATTGCCGGTGGGATTGATATGAAACTTGATCTTATCGTTCCAGAGTTTCGGACATTCCGCCATGATCACCGGCTTGATGATCTGCTCGATGATGACCTTGCGGGATGCATCGGAAAAACTCTGGCCTTTCATGGCCGCTTCCGTGTGCTGCGTGGAAAGTACAACGGTGTGAATTCGCAATGGCAATCCCTGCGCATCGTATTCCACAGTAACCTGACTTTTAGCGTCCGGGCGGAGCCATTTAATCTTACCCGTTTGTCGTAGCATGGCGTGGCGCTCCATGAGCCGATGGCTCAGATAAATCGGCAGCGGCATGTAGGCTCTGGTTTCGTTACAGGCGAAACCGAACATAATGCCCTGATCGCCGGCCCCCTGCTCCCTGGTTTTGGTGGCGGTAACACCACGGGAAATATCCGGCGACTGGCCATGAATGACCCTTAGCACCGCGCAACTGCGCGCGTCAAAACCGGTAGCCGGGTCGTTATAGCCGATGGCGGCGATGGTTTTTCTCGCCACCTGATCCACTTCATTGAGCGCCTTGATCCCAGCCTCGTTAACCGTCACTTCGCCCGCCAGCACCACCAAACCTGTGGTAACCAGCGTTTCGCAGGCCACACGGGCGTGGGGATCCGCGGTCAAAAGCAAGTCCAGAATTGCATCGGAAATTTGATCGGCCACCTTGTCCGGGTGGCCCATGCTTACGGACTCGCTGGTAAATAACTGCGTTCTCTGATTCATTTTTACCATTAAAAACCTCACTGCAACATCGTAAAAGATATTCCATCAAAAACCACAAACTTTTAAGTATACGGTATTCATCGATGATTGGAAAGCAATTTTAGCGCACCCGCCCACCGTGCCAAACCAACCCGCGCCCCACGAATCTGCAATTCTAAACTCTCAATTCCGAACTCTGAAATTTCAAATCTCAAATCCACATTCCTCCGCCGCCTCTTGCTCGACTGCTCAACTGTTCTATTGTTCACCTGCTCTCGCGGGCCGCCGCCCGTTGAGGCATGGAAGCCGAAATCCCGATGTGACAGGAGTCGCCAATCGGGAAGACATGGAAGTCGAAATCTCCCGGCGCGGCCGGGACAGGCCTCCGCGGTACATACGTATCTCCCGACTCCCGTCTCGCGGCGCAGCCGCCCCCCCGTTGAGCGTGACCGCAAAAGCTAATCGCGCACAGGCCACAGCCCGCGCCTCGTCCATCGTGCACCGGAGTTTATCCCGGTTGCCTTTAATAACATTCTGTCATCGGGATGCCCTCTGTGGTGAAATATTCTCCCGTTTCGCGGTGTAGCCGCACCCTGTCATTCTCTGCGACCGGAGTTTATCCCGCTTACCTATAACAACATTTAGTCCTCGGGACGCCTCGGCGGTGAATCCAGTCCCGTGCATTTCGTGTATTCCGTGGTACCTCCGTGATACCTTGGCGTCTCCTGACCGCCGATCGCTGCCCGCTTTTCCCCCCACGCCACAATTCCTCGCCACACCGTAGCCAGCGATTGAAAAACCCATCAGTTTGGTTTTAACCCATCTGGTGCCTACAATACCACGCAGCGTTGGTGAACTCTTACTGCAAGGATAAAGTTTTATGATTCAGACGCATGGTTATGCCGTACAGAATGCCTCTTCTCCGCTGGCACCCTTTGTTTTTTCGCGCCGCGCACCGGGACCCCATGATGTGCACATTGAAATACTCTATTGCGGCATTTGCCATACAGACTTGCATCAGTGCCGCAATGACTGGGCTGGTTCCACCTACCCCATGGTGCCGGGCCATGAAATTATTGGTCGTGTGAAAGCGGTTGGGCAACACGTTGCCAGATTCAAGGTCGGCGATTTTGCGGGTGTCGGCTGCATGGTAGATTCCTGCCGTCAATGTGCCTCCTGCCGTGCCGATCTGGAACAATATTGTGAAAAAGGCCCAGTCTGGACTTACAATTCCAAAGAATATCAGAATCAGCAGCCCACCTATGGCGGATACAGTGAACAGATTGTGGTGGAAGAACGCTTTGTGGTGAAGGTACCCTCCGCGCTTGATCTGAAGGCCGCGGCCCCGCTGCTCTGCGCTGGCATTACCACGTATTCTCCGCTTCGGCATTGGAAAGTCGGCCAGGGGCAGAAGGTGGGCGTTATTGGCCTGGGCGGCCTGGGGCACATGGGCATTAAGTTTGCCAAAGCCATGGGCGCACAGGTCGTCATGATTACCACCTCGCCGGATAAAGCCAAAGATGCGCTGCGTCTGGGAGCCGATCAGGTTCTGATTTCCCGCGATCCCGCGGCCATGGCACACCATGGCAATAGTTTTCATTTTCTGCTCAATACCATTCCCAACGCCCATGATCTGAATCCTTATGTCAACTTGTTAAAACTTGACGGTACGATGGTGCTGGTTGGCGCATTAACTGCCCTCACTCCGCCGCTGATGGGGGCCAGCGTCATTCACGGTCGCCGGAGTGTGGCCGGCTCCGCCATCGGCGGCATGGCGGAAACACAGGCCATGCTTGATTTTTGTGCCCAACACAAAATCGTCAGCGATGTGGAAGTCATTGCGATACAGGACGTCAACAAAGCCTTCGACCGTCTGCTGAAAAACGATGTTCGCTATCGCTTTGTCATTGACATGGCGTCGCTGCGGACAAAAAATTAACAGTCCGGCAGATCTGAAAAAAACTGCCGACGATCAGCACGGCGTGAGCTTGGCCCCAAGCTCGCGGCGGGGTAAGGCTGTATGCCAGAGCTGAAAACCCTCCAGCAGCGTGGGCTATCCGTCGACTTTGGATATCTGGATCATCAGATTATGTTTTTCCGTTGAAATGCCCTATCATGGTCAGGTTACTGGCGGCCCCTGTGGAACCTATGCGTAATGGCTTTCAATTTTCAGATTATTCAAGGTGGAATGGGTGTGGGAGTTTCCAATTGGGTTCTGGCCCGTGCGGTCGCCCAACGCGGACAACTCGGTGTGGTGTCCGGCACCGGCATTGCCACCATCCTGGCCCGCCGCCTGCAGCAGGGAGACATCGGCGGGCATATGGCCCGGGCCGCGGCGGCATTTCCAGCCCAGGCCCTGGTGCGCCGCGTATGGAATGGTTATTACGTTGCCGGCGGCCTTGCCCCGGGAACGCCTTTCAAGTCCAACCCGGTGCCCACCATTAATTTCAGCCGGCCCCTCCTGGAACTCACCATACTTGCGGCATTTATCGAAGTTTTTCTGGCCAAAGAGGGGCACGGTGGCCCCGTCGGCATCAACCTTCTGGAAAAAGTGCAAACCACCACGCTGCCCTCCCTGTTTGGAGCCATGCTCGCCAACGTAAATTACGTACTCATGGGTGCCGGCATTCCCCGATTCATTCCCGGAGCGCTCGACGCGCTGGCCTGCGGCCACACCGCCGATTTGCGGGTAGATGTTCAAAACGCCGTCGCGGAAGATGACTGTTCCAGTCGCTTTGATCCAGCCGCTTTTTGGGCCGATAACCCTGATTCCGCTGTTCCTCCGCCGGCATTGCAACGACCGGCCTTCCTGGCAATTGTTTCCTCGGCTACGCTGGCCCTCACCCTGGCCCGCAAATCCAATGGCCATGTGGATGGTTTTATTGTCGAGGGGCCTGTTGCCGGCGGCCACAATGCTCCGCCGCGTGGGCCGTTGCAGCTCTCCTCAGGCGGCGAACCGATCTATGGCCAGCGTGATATCGTAGATCTGCAGAAAATCACCGAGATCGGCCTGCCGTTTTACCTTGCCGGTGGATTTTCCACTCCCGATCAACTCTCGGCCGCGCGGCAACTCGGTGCCGCAGGCATTCAGGTGGGAACCGCCTTTGCTTTCTGCCGTGAATCCGGCATTCGCAATGATCTCAAAAATCAGGTTATACAATCAGTCCAGGCCGGCCGGGCAGTGGTCTTTACCGATCCCCTGGCTTCGCCCACCGGATTTCCATTTAAAGTGCTGCAGCTTCCTCAATCACTTTCTTCCGCCGATACGTATGCCCATCGCACGCGCCGCTGCGATCTGGGTTATTTACGCGAAATTTACCGTC
This sequence comes from Planctomycetota bacterium, assembly GCA_021852275.1. Lineage (GTDB taxonomy): Bacteria > Planctomycetota > Phycisphaerae > WQYP01 > WQYP01 > JABEVA01. The sequence goes on from JAJZNX010000063.1 coordinate 19,250, forward strand.
GCCACGATGGATTGGTTGGTTATCGCTGTGCCGCTGAACCGGTAGATATTTATGTGGATAAGGGTGGCCTGCAAAGCCGCACCATCGGCCGTAAGTGCCTCTGCAACGCCTTGTTTGCGACCGTCGGACTCGGCCAGACTGATGCTGCAGGCGTGGTCGAATCTCCCATTGTTACCGCCGGCGATGATGTCGCCCATATCTCCCGCTATCTGCGCCCCGACAGTACCTCTTATTCCGCCGCCGATGTGCTGGACTTCATTCTGGCTCCGTCCTCCCCGCTCATAGGGGCCGCGCAAAAATAAATCCATATTTTACGGCACCGTAACCGGCCATGCCCCCATCGCCGTGGCCAATAAATGCGGCCCGCAGATCGCCCCCGAATATCTGAGCCGCGCCCGTAAGGAAGCGGTATCATATTCCCCGCCGTCCCCGTCATTCCCCAGCCCGGCCATAGCTTGGCCGGGCGCACTATGTTTCCGCCATGCCAGTCAATTGCGTAATCACAATCTGCGCCTACGTCAGCGTTTCTTCTCTGAAATTTGAAATCTTAAACCCGTGCCATCTGTGGAGTTCCCCCGGCCAAATCCGAGCCGCGCCCGTCAGGAAGCGGTATCATATTCCACGCCGTCCCCGCCATTCCCCAGCCCGGCCATTGCTTGGCCGGGCGTACTATGCTTCCGCCCTGCCAGTCAATCCACGCAATACATCACGCATCCGGCCGTTCCCCCCTCCCAACCGCGGCAAAATAATGTGGCATAGATATTCTTGTCTGTGTTTTAGTATGGTCTTGTTTTGTGGTGCTGGCATATTGCCTGCAAAGAGTTCCAATTATGTCCCCTACCATATCTGACCCGCGCCCGCCCGGAGACGGCATTAAATTCGCCGCTATCGTCATCGCTTTTGCTCCGTCTATGGCTTTTGCAGGTATTTCTTGACCGCCTCCATGGCCACCTTGGCTTTGAACCACGAAGTAAATAGACATCATATCTACATAATATAATTCTAGATACCGGGGCAAAAAACTTCCTTAGCAGTGCGCCCAGTTTTTGGGGAGTATTATAGTTGCCGCATCCGCTTGCGGTGCGTGCCCCGTGGTTAGCCGCATCCGCTTGCGGTACGATCATCCGGAAACAACGCACCACCCGTGCACGGAGGCATTCCCAACCGCAACCATCCACCCGCCTCAAATGCAACAGTCACATTATAGCTTCAGTGCCTAACGCCATGCCACTCGGCCAATTATGTTGCAGGCACAGATGTCTGCCGCAAAATCAACTCACCATACACTTGATCCAAATTCTCCTGTCCACGACGCAGCCGCGCCAGCCGCCCGTTGATACTGGCCGCGTCCCCGTTTCGCTCCTCGATTTTCTAAGGACTCCCCAAAAGCATTGCCAACAGCAAGATCGTCGTCACGAATGCCATCCAGCACGCACATAGGAACAGCACGATGAGGTCGCCGGCCGTACCCGCCCGCGGCCTGTTGTATAAATCATCAAGCCCAAAGGCTATGGTCACCGAAACCATCCCAACTATCGCCGAGACGAGACTCCACAGGAGCTCAACGGTAAGTTCAAGGCTAATGGCGCTCATCGGGGGAATCGAGAGAATGAATGTGCCACCACTCCATAGATCACTAAGCACAACGTTGCCGCCCATTATTAGCGATCCCGCCATCGCAGTCCGAGCAATCCATCTGAATAGGGGAGAAATCCGTCTAAAACAAATCAACTTTCATCTCCTAAATGTGCCACACCGCCATGTATGGCCACCAGCCGACTGCACAGCCGACACCCGTAGCTGCCAAGAGGGCCGCCCCAAACATGGCCAGTCGCCACCAGCCATGCAACGGCTTACGCAAGGTGTTTTGGATGGCAATCGTTACGGCAGCCAACCCGAGCGTCGCGCCCGCCGCCGTCACGTAATGCACCGCCTTTGCCGATTGCGGAAGATATGCGATCCAGCGACCCTGGAAAGAAAGCCACGCCCCGAGATAGAGTAACGGCTCTGCACCCAATAAAGCGCTAACAGCCGAGGACACCAGAACCCATCCAACACCCGGATCAAGGCTAACTTCGGTGTGTGGCGGCCCACCTGCCGATCAGCCGCCCCGCCCGCACGTCACCACGCCAATCGGTCAGTACCTTGACAGTATAGGTAACGGTCGCGGCACTCTGAAAAGTCCGGACACGTTCCACAATGCCGAACACAACATCATGGCCGATAGCCGGTGCTCCGCGCAGATCTTTCGAAAACCAATCTGACGCTGTAAGAGCCAGGCCGCCGTATCCCCGGCCCGCATTCCCAAGAAAAGTGGAGGAGATCCGTGCTCCAGCTCTACCGCCCCAGAACAAAAGTAGAACGGCAGCAGTTAGAGCAACGGCAAATCGATTAAACATAGAAAAACCTCCTCACCAGTCTCCACGCACCGGAAGCACGATTGCCATATCGCGCAAGGATAACGGAGTAGATCACCCCGCACCCCGGTGCCTATAGGTACTGGTCCGGGATCGGCCCGACCACCACACCCGGCGAGCCGCCGCCCGAGATCGCTTTGCTTTTGGCCGCCGGTGCACTTATCGTCTCACTGCCGCTCCCACCAGATATGCAATGTGGAAGAATGCCCATGGCAAATTGAATTTTCCCGCCGTGCATGTGAGGAAATCCGCCTGATGGGCAAGTCCACTTCAATAAGGGACCGCGCAAAAATAAATTCGTGTTTTACGGCGCAGAAATTTTGGCCGCCAGCGAGGCGTGAGTGAGGCACATACCCCGGCAGTGGGTCTGAAACGAGCGAACAACGAAGCTGGAGGCCAAAAGGGCCAGCCGAAAAGTGCGAAGTTATTTTTGCCCGGTTCCTAAGACGTTGCGGATCGAAGGTGGTTATGTTGCATCCCCGTCAGGATCGGGCGGCAGAGCAGTGAAGATGGCGGCGATTAGAGACCGAAGAGGAGGCACATCTCGCAGTGCCGTATTGTACACTTCATTGAAATCGACCTCGAAATAGTCGTGAACAATGGCATGACGCATGGCCGCAATGATTTTCCAGGGCACTTCGGGGTGCCGCTCCTTGATCTCTTTTGACAACCGCCATACTCCCTCACCAATAATCTGGATGTTACGGATGATGTGCGAACGCACGAGCTTGTCGGCATCAAATCCGGCCCTGTCGCGTGGGGTTGTTTCTATCACCTCGTCGATGGCTTCAAGGATATCCTGAAGTAGGAGTCGATCCGGCCTCATAGGGCAACCGCCTCTTTCATAACATGGCGGCGAAAGCGTTCGCTCATGCCACGTTCACTGATAACGTCAACCTTAACTCCCAATAGCTCCTGAAGTTCCATAAGCAGTCCGCCATGGTCGAAAAGTGAACGCTCGGGATCAAAGCGAACGATCAGATCAAGGTCGGAATCGCTGGTGGCATCACCGCGGGCCACGGACCCGATGATACGAATATCGTGCGCACCATATCGCATTGCAATGGCAAGAATCGCCGCACGATTTTGCTGTAACGTCTGCCGTGTAATCATGTCTCTATTATAACCCGTGATCCAATTTTGTGCGGTTGTTTTGATAATCCACCCCCACCCGAAAACCAAACCACCTCGCCCCGTTCTTTGCGTACCTTTGTGCCCATTGCGGTAAAACTCCGTACCCGTCTGCCCCCCCCCACGAACCTGCAATCCTGAACTCTCAATGCCGAACTCTGAAATTTCAAATCTCAAATCCACATTCCCCCGCCGCCTCTTGCTCTACTGCTCAACTGTTCTACTGTTCACCTCTCTCGCGGGCCGCAGCCCGCACCCCGTCTTCTGACCGCTGTATTCTGCCTCCCGCTTAAAATTATGTGATGATATTGTAGATCTTGAGGATCTTGCCCGCCCCCACAAAAATAAACTTACACCTTGAGGACAGGGAGACGCTTCTGCTGCAGTTGGGCTATAATGGTTGTGGTACTCGATGGACTTTCGCCCATGTGCGTCGCGTGGATGGATTCCATCGAAAGTCGGCTTCAAATTCAGGAGAAATATTATGAAGCGATCCATTGTTTTCGGTGTTGCGGCGTTGGCCGCACTGTGCATGCTGGTTGGTACATCGTTTGCCGCCACCACAGTGAAGGTGAATGTCAAAGGCATCCTGCTGGACATGAACTGCTATTCCGCCCATGGCCTGATGAGCCGGGCTCATGGCAAAACCTGCGGAATGGCCTGCATGATGAAGGGTCTGCCGGCCGGTATTCTGGTGAAAGGCCATGCCTGGACACTGGTGGTCAATTCCCGGCTGCTGGCCCATTACATCGGCCTTAAAGCCCGAGTCATTGGGGTGGCCAATGCCAAAACCAATGTCGTGATCCCATCAGAAATTCTGGTGGACGAACATGGCAAATACACCAAAGTTGCCATCCACTGATTTTTCCCGTCATTCGGAAACGTTGTAACCATGCCCCGGAACCTGCGGCCCCTGCCGCGGGTTCTTTTTTTGGGGGCCGCGTGCAGCCCGGCGCAGCCGCTGGTCTGGCCGTGGTCCGTGCGGGCAGGGCGGCATCATTTTCTTAACGGTTGGAGGGACTTGTGGGTGGGGTTGGGGTCCATGCGGTGATTTTGCGACTGGCATACCAGGCGGTGATTTTTTTTATGGCCGCATTTTCCTGCTGGGCTGTGCCCACAGCCCAGGTGCCACTGTAATAAGAGGTGTGAAAAAGGTGGCAGGTGGCAGGATTTTTTCCGGCAAGTTTTATCAACAGGTACAGCGGCATGGTACGATTGGAAATATATCCGGGCTTGTTATTAAAATTGAATACGAAATTCTGGGATATGGGTCGATGAATCAAAAAGAGGAGGTATGGTTCTACATCAGCGGGCTTGGCCAGCGGCAGCAGCTTGGCAATATCTTTCGCCGGCATGGTATATGGCGTATTGAAAAGACTTTCCATGGGCGGTTGTCGGCACATTTGATCTAATAAATTCACCAGCAGATGGGAGAGATTGGCCGGTTTCCAGTGCATCAGCAATTCGGTGGCGTATGGGCCGTATTGTACCTGTATCCAGTAATTATTAACATAGGTAAAAATTGGTATTTTCTGGCCGTGAAAGATGACCATGTGCTGCAGAGTTTGCTGTCCACCAAATCCCAGGATGACGGCCCGGCTCAATACACTTTTGACCATGGCCGGCGTGGGTTGCCGATTCCACAGAGCATCCATAGTAGTCAGGTAAACCAGGCGATGCGGATCTCGAAGCAGACGAGTCAGCAGCCAATCAGCGTTGCGGCCCGGAATTTTGGCCAGCGAATGGGCCACGTCAGCCCGGCGCTGCGGGTGGTGCGAAAATGCCCCCGCCACCAGAGGCAATAAATTCGGCCTGATTCCCCACTGCAGCATTTTCAGGCGTTGCTGGAGAGGCAGGTGCAATAAAGCTCTGGCCCACCGGGTGAGATCTTCCTGGTACCGCAGCAAATGATCGATGCGTGCCTGCTGTTCCGGACCGCCCCCGCGAATCATACAGGCGGTCAGGCGGGCCAGCGCCTGTCGCAGTTCGGCACTACCGGCCTGGCGGACGGCATACTGCGGCTGCGCGAGCTTGCTTAGTCCCTGTTGAAACTGCCGCAGCGCCGTGGCGGTCTGGCTGGTGGAATGGGGGCGGGCCTGAGCCTGACTGGATTGTGGCCACGCCAGCCACATCGCCGCCGTCAGCGACAAAATCAAACTCGGCGATTTTGGTTTCATCGGGTATTTCTCTGTGGTCAGGCCCACTGCGGCCGTGGGTTCAATTCCGTCGGCAACGCGCGTTGCCGGGCGATCTGGCTGAAAACTGCGGTAAGGTTTTCCGTCGCGGACCACGGTGCCTTTTTAATGTTCCAGGCCGCCGCCTGGTAACAGGAGAATATAAAGTCCGTGGTTTTAATGATCTGGGCAAAATCGGTGATGGGCGTGGATCCGGTACGAATGGCCAGGGCAAAGCTATTAAAGGTTCGCATATTGCCTTCAAAGTCGCGGGCGTCATCGTGAAATTCGGTGGACGGCTGGCCATGGCTTAGCAAGTAACCCATGCCGTTCCAGATGGCCCGGCCGGCATCACCAAGAATCTCAATCATGTGCCGTTCCTGCCGGGAGCAGGTCGTGGCCACCATGGTCAGGCGCGGGCGATCGGGCGTGGTCAGTGTCGCCTGGGTGATGGCGGTGTCTTCCATTTCCAGCTCCGGAGAATCATGGAAGCGGTACAAAGCGGTTCGGATATTTTCCGCGCGGGCCACGACAGGTAAATCCCCCGGCGATGCCAGAATGAGTGCCTGATTGATAAAGTGTACCGCCTGATTGAACATCACCCCATCGAGATTCCATTGGCCCGCCATCATTTTTTTGCCGGCCCAGGCCGCCCGGCCATAGTAAGATTCTTCGCGCCACCACAGGCTGGAAAGAAAAATCTCGCGGATTTTACCAATGGCTCCGCCGTGAATCGCCTGGCGCAGCTCCAGCATGGAACTGCGCCCCACATGTTGCATCTGCACCGCCCCGACCCGGCCCGAAGCCTTTTGTGCTTCAAGCATCATGCGGCATTCGTCCGGATGGGTCGCCATCGGTTTTTCACAAAGCACGTGCTTGCCGGCCTTAAACGCGGCCACGGTTACCGGCCGGTGCAGAAAGTGGGGTACCGCAATGCACACTGCTTCCACCGCGGGATCCTGGAGAAGGGATTGGTAATCAGGATAAATTTTCCCGCCGGCGGCGGTAACGCGGGCCGCCTGTTTGGCAACGTTGGGATCTTCGAGTTTGACGTCGCAGCCTGCCACGACCTGAAAATTCGGATTTTTTTCCATTTCCGTCAGGTGCATGGGAGCGATGCCGCCGCCCAGCCCGATTTGCCCCATGCGGATGGGAGAAGAAACGCGAGGGTTAAGGCCTGTGTCAGTCATCGTGCCGCTCCAAAAACCTGCCGGGCACTTAAAATAGCCTGTAAGTTTGACCCTGTTCCCAGGCCGTTTAAGCGCGTGCACCGGCCGTTAATGTATGCTATTGAGCACCGGCCGTAAAGGAGCTTCACCCGATCCATGCGAGCGGTCGATGGCGCGAGGGTGCCTTGCGGGAATTTTGCCCTTGACAGAATTTTGCCGGCGATTAAACTTTGTTGATCATAAGGGCGGGTGGGGGGCATGTGGCGGAAGCTTGGCCGCAAACTAAAGAATGTGGCTGGATAAACTTCATGCGGAAGTTGAGCTTCCCGCGAATAGAAATTAAAATGGGCATTTGCAGGATGCGGATGCGACGAACGGCCGACTGAATTTCGCGGCTTGGGTTGCTAACTTGTTGTGAGTGTTGTAACGGTTCCTTTTATTTATCAACCGGAGGCGTACCTTGAGTATCCTGACCAAAATCTTTGTGCTGCTGCAACTGGTGTTTGCCCTGGTCCTTGCGGTGCTGGTGGTGCTATTTGCACATGGACAGCAAAACTATAAAAAGCAGGTATTAACCGATCAGAATGCGATGATTGCGTCGCAGGCAGCTTTGCTTAACACACGGGCGACGGTCAGCCGGCTTAGTGAGCAATTGGCAAAAGCCGCCCGCGCCAACATTAATACGCTGGGCAATCTCAATGACAAAATATTGAACCTGCAGGGAAAACTCTCCAGTGCGCAAAGCGAAGTTGCCCAGCTTAAGGCCAACAAACAAAGCCTGGTCAACAGCACCAGCCTGCTTTCCGCGGCCAACCGCTCGCAACAGGATCAGCTTGCCGCCGACAGCAAGGAACTCACCAAGCTGCGCCCGGTGGTGCTGCGCTACATCAATGAAAACGCCCAACTCAATCGTCACAACACCCAGCTTACCAACGAACGCAACGAAGCCCAAAAGCAGATTCAAACTCTCCAGGAAAGCATTGTGGCTCTGAACACCCGTCTGGCCCGGGCCGCGGCCTTGCAGCACCAGGTGGCCTCTGCACCGAGTGCTGTCAATGCGGTTATCGGCGTACCAACGGCGGTGGCGGTGAACGGCAAAATCCAGCAGGTGCAGTCGTACAACAACCGGGTTTATGTGAGTGTGAACCTGGGTGCACGTGACGGGGTGTCTAAGGGCACACGTCTGACGGTTTATAAGAGCGGACAATATGTTGCCGATGTGGTCGTTCGCAGTGTAGACCCCACGACCTGCGTGGGCGTGGTTACATTGGCCAGTCCCAGTGCCAAGGTCATGGTCAATGATCTGGTGATGAGTGGTCCGGGCATCTGAAACCTGGACAGGCGAACCGCCCGGTTAAAAACTCCGGTCTCTGGCTTTGGAGAACAATATGTCGCGAATCGATGGCCCAGCACGCATTACCGTCAAGCCGCAGCCCAACGTGTATACAGCGTTGGCATTTATATCCATGGGGGCTACGCTGGCCGCACTGGTGTACGTGTTTCTGCAATACAAGGCCCTGGTGGGTTAGAATAACTGGCCATGCCGGGTTACCACTGTACGTCCCATGGTATACGTGCCAAAACAGTGGCCGTCTGGATGATCGGCTTAAGGCGGGGGATCAATCCGATCCAGGCGATGAATTGCCATTTCATCGCTAATTTTCATATTCAAGAACTAATTTGTAAAATTTTGCCGTTCTGGTAGACTGCCGCAGGAAAGATTCAGAGAGGGCTGGTGGCCACCGCCTCCGAATTCCGATAATAACGGAAGTGGTGGCGTCGGGGTGGCCATATCCACAGGACAGGGTATGGCGGGTTTGGCGGAGTTTTAAGACGAATTGTCCGCCAATGGTTGTTCGGAGCGATTGACGTTTGTTTTTTGATTCCTTTTTAGGCTGGTTTTCGCTCGACATGGGCATTGACTTGGGTACGTGCAACACCCTGGTGTGTGTGCGCGGCCAGGGCATTGTGCTTAATGAACCGTCCGTTGTCGCGGTGCGCAAGGGTACCAGCGAGGTGCTGCTGGGCGGCACTGCCGTTGGCCTGAAAGCCAAGGAGATGCTGGGTAAAACGCCGGGCAACATGACCGCGATCCGTCCGCTCAAAGACGGTGTCATCAGCGATTTTGAAATCACCGAGGCCATGCTCACGTACTTTATCCGCCGGGTACACGGCCGTCGATGGCTGATCAAGCCGCGGGTGGTTATTGCCATCCCCAGTGGGATCACGGCGGTAGAAAAACAGGCCGTGGTACAATCGGCCCTGCAGGCGCATGCCCGCAAGGTATACCTGGTGAAGGAACCGCTGGCCTCCGCCATCGGTGCGGGATTGCCGATTTTAGATCCGCGCGGCAGCATGATTGTGGATGTGGGCGGGGGAACCACGGAAGTGGCGATCATCAGCCTGGGCGACATCGCGGTATCGGAATCCATCCGCACGGCCGGCGATAATTTTGATGAAGCCATCATCAGCCATATGAAAAAAACCTACAACTTGATGATCGGCGAGCAGTTCGCGGAAAAAATCAAGATTGAAATTGGTTCCGCCAGTGCCATCAATCCCGAAAGCACCATGGAGGTGCGCGGGCGCGACATGATCAGCGGCTTACCGCGCAAGTGCATTGTTACCAGTGAAGAGATCCGGGAAACACTGCAGGAGCCGGTCGGCAAAATCATTGATGCCGTCACGCACACATTGGAGCGGGCGGAACCGGAACTGGCGGCGGACCTGGTGGAAACGGGCATTATGCTGGCCGGCGGCGGCAGCCTGCTGCGCGGGATCGACAAGGTGATCAATCAGGCTACCGGTTTGCCGGTGAAAGTTGCCGAAGATCCTCTCACCTGCGTAGCCCGGGGCACCAACGTCTACCTGGAAAATCTGGAGCAGGCCAAAGATGCAATGGAAACCATTGACGACGGTGCCTAGCGGCAGCCGGCTGCAAACCATGGCCATTTGGCTGCAATCGCGAGAATTCAGGCTGCGGCGCTGCGGGGGCTGCAGTGGTATGGATAACGTGCCGGGAATTCACGGCTTTTTGTGGCACGGCTGAAGCGCACTTGGCCCCGGCCGGACAGGGGCCGGGCCAAACGCCAGCCCAACCGCAACCGGCTGAAAAACGGTGGACTTTTTAGCCCAGCCGGTCTTGCACAGGCCGCAGCCCGCCACCGCCTTTTCACGGAAGGTCCAAGATGCGGATGACCATGCGGCGCTGGTTCTGGCTGCTCAATTTTATTATGCTCATTGCGATCATTACGGGCTTACATCGGCCCGGTGCCGTAAACTGGGTTCGCGATGTTGCCGGCCAGTCCATTCGCTGGGTGCTCACGCCGGCATCCTGGACCTTTACCCGCGTGCAAATCGCCTTTAACCGCGCAATCCACCCTCCCACCTCCGCCAATCCCGCCGATACCAGTATGCAGGAGCACTACCAGAACGAAATTGCCATGCTGCTGGCCCGCAACAGCACGCTGGAGCGTCTGCTGCGTGAATCGCGGCTCATTCATCGCGGTTTTCCCGGCATTTCCAGCCAGCAGTTGCGGGCCGCCAATATTGATGGCTTTGCCTCCGACTCCAGCGATACGTGCATTTTGGATCAGGGCTGGAGCGATGACAAACGCATCCGTCGCGGATGTGTGGTGATGGCGCAGCTTTCCGTGGTCGGAAGAATTGTCCAGGCGGGCGCAGCCACGAGCGTGGTTCGACTGCTGACATCCCGGCGGATGGCCCCGGTAACCGCCAGTATCGTGCGGCCCACGCGCGATGGCCAGACCCTGATCGCCGGATTATGCCTGGCGCGGGGAATTGGCCGCGGGCGCATGCGTTGCATGCTGGAGCAGAATCTTGGGGCGATTCCCCCCCAGCGCGGCGATCTGGTGTTGCTCAACGATCATGATTGGCCGGCGGAGGTCAGCGGTGCCGTTATCGGAGTGGTGACGGCCGTAACTCAGTCGCGGCATGGCAACCTGAGATGGGATGTGCATATTCGGCCACGTGTAAACATGCAGCAAACCCGCCACGCGGTCATTGTGCTGGGGCGCTAAGGTTTCACCGCGGGCAGTTGCGCCCCTGCGGGATGATTCCGGGCCTGCCGGTATTGCCGCGGCGACTGTCCGGTCAATTGGTGAAACATGCGTGAAAAAAAAGCGATTTCTTCATAGCCCAGCCGCGCTGCCACCTCGGTAATGGACAAATCCGTATGGGCCAGCAGACGGCAGGCTTCTTCGATGCGAATACGGTTGCGATAGGCCACAATGCCCATGCCCATGCGCTGCGAAAAAACATGCGACAAATGCGTGGGGCTCAGGGCTACCCGTCGGGCCAGTTGTTCCAGCGAATGTTTGACCACGACATTTTGTTCCAGCCACACGGCAGTGTCAAAAACCGCCTTTTGCGCCCGATCGGTAATATCCAGATCTTCCACCGGGCGAATGTGGGGGTCCAAGCGCACTGCCATCGCCAAAAATTCCAGCAGTGCTCCGGTGGCCATAGGTTCCCACCCCGCCAGGCGGCAACGGGTTTCCGTCATAATTCGCTCCAGCAGCGACAGGCAATGCCGACCTTCCGCCGGTCCGGCGTGCAGCACCAGCGGGGCCGATTCACGGGGCCGGGACAACGGCCGGGCAAACAATTGAAAAGCCCTTTCATCATGGCGCAGGATAACCGCCAACTGGTTCATCAGCCGGCGGTCAATAAGACAGTTGATCAATTTCAACTGATGCGTGTTCTGGTAGCCGTGCCACTGCCACGGACGAATCAGGATGATGTCACCGGGCCGCAGCAGTCGGGTGCCGTCGACCGTCAGATGGTCTGCGGCCCCAGCCTCGATAAAAACAATTTCGTGAAACAGATGATCATGCAACGTAGTGCTGTTGTGATTGTTGACACGGATCACACTCACGCTGCCGGTGAGCGGCTGTGCCGATTCCGCCCAGCCCAGGGTTCTGAATTTAGTATTGTCCATACACAAAAAAATCCAAATTCGCAGTCATGTTAGCCCGCGGCTGTCCGGTTGGCAATGATCCCCTGGACCATCATAATATGGAGTCTGCCGGCGGCGGTGCGGCTGGGCCGGTGCAGAAATCAGGAATGCAGACAAAAGGAGCCTTCATGCTCAATGTTGCGGTTGTTGGAATGGGCCATATTGGCCATGCCCATGCCCGATGTTATCAAAAAAATAAGAACGTCAAGCTCTTTGCCGTGTGCGACATCAACCAAGAAAGGTTGGATGCCGCCGCCAAGGCTTTTGACTGCCGCTCTTTTGGTTCCATCCGGGATATGCTCTCTGCAGGTGTACCCATAGACGCGGTAAGCATGACCACGGGCGGGAAAGAAAATGGCGGCGACCATTATCAGGCCACCGTCGAATTGCTGGCCGCGGGTATACCCGTGCTGGGTGAAAAACCCATTTCCAATGAAATCCCGCAGGCCAGGGAAATGGTGGCCCTGGGCCAATCTAAACATGTGCCTTACGCCATCAATCTGAACCACCGCTTTACCCCCGCCGCCCGCCGAGCCAAACTTTGGCTCGATGAGGGGCGATTGGGCGACATCAACATCATTAAGATGACCCTGTGGATCAGCAATCCCAATGAAAGCAGTCCTTATTTTCATATTCGGGCTTTGCATCCCCATTCCATCGATGTGATGCGCTATTTTGGCGGTGACATCGCCAAAGTACAGGCTTTTTTCAAAAAAGGGCCGGGCCGAAATATCTGGTCCAATGTGCTGGTGAATGTACAATTTGCCAACGGCACCATCGGACATCTCACCGGCAGTTACGATGCCGGTATCGGCTATGGCCTGGAAAACTGCGAACTGGTGGGATCCAACGGACGCGTGGTGATTGAAGAAGCTTGCCAGCGCCTGCGGTTTCATCATCGCCATTCCAAGGAGTCCCAGGTACTCGAAAATCTCGACGGCATGACCAACGCCGATGGTACATTTCAAGTGCGTATTGACACATGGGTGGATGATCTGCTGAAAAAAACACCCCCGGAAAACATTGATGGTAAGGCCGAGGATGCACTTAAGGCCCAACTGGTGATTGAAGCGGCCATTGAATCCTGGGAAAAAGAGACCGTGGTTACCGT
>JAJZNX010000129.1 GCA_021852275.1 Planctomycetota bacterium
GCGATCCTACGCGGATGATGTGATGGTCCAGATCGTCAAAACACTTTTCCTGCACCTGGGCGGCGATTTCCGCCCCCATACCGCACGTTGGATAACCCTCTTCAACGGTAACACAGCAGCCGGTTTTTTTTACCGATTCGGCAATGGTGTCAATATCCAGCGGCCGCAGCGATCGCGGATCAACAATTTCCACCTCAATGCCATGGTCCTTGTGGAGTTGCTCGGCCGCGGCCAGGGCCGTCAGGCAGCCGTGTCCCCAGGCGACAATGGTACAGTGAGATCCTTCACGTTTAATATCCGCCTGGCCAAAGGGAAGCAGATATTCCTCCGCTGGCACTTCACCGCGGTGGCCATACATGGCTTCATTTTCCAGAAAAATCACCGGATCGTCATCGCGTATCGCCGTTTTCAAAAGCCCCTTGGCTTCGTACGGCGTGGTGGGGACCACCACTTTTAACCCCGGCACATGAGCATAGAGCGCATCAACCGTCCAGGAATGGGTGGCTGCAAGCTGCTGGCCCGCTCCGGAAATCCCGCGAAATACAATGGGTACTTTGAACTGCCCACCGGACATGTACCGCATTTTCGGAGCGTTGTTGACCACCTGATCAAAGGCCACCAGGGAAAAGGAAAAGGTCATAAATTCCACAATGGGCCGCATGCCCACCATGGCCGCCCCCACGCCCAACCCCGCGAAACCAGCTTCCGAAATCGGCGAATCAACCACGCGCATCGGACCAAAGCGGGCCAACGTGCCCTGCGAAACTTTGTACGCACCATCATACTCCGCCACTTCCTCCCCGATCAGAAACACATCCGGATCGCGGTCCATTTCCTCGCACATGGCCTGGTTGAGAGCTTCTCTGAACTGAATTTCCGGCATGAAACTTAATCTCCTGGACGGATAAAACCTGCCACCGCGTGCCCCCGCCGGCCACCGTATCAAAGCCGGTAAGGCCCATACGGATTGGCGTAAACATCATTCCACACATCGTCAGTCTGGGGAAACGGGGCCGCATCGGCCTGGTGGTGGGCTTCTTCCACATGGGCATGAATTTCGTTGTTTATGGCCTGGACCTTGGCGTCATCCAGCAGGTTTTTGGTACGCAGCAACTTTTCCAGACGCCCAATCGGATCATGTTCCTGATAACTGGCCACCTCTTCCCGCGTGCGGTACTTCTGCGGATCGGACATGCTGTGGCCCCGATACCGGTAGGTTTTTACCTCAATAAACAAGGCGCCTTGGCCTGCCCGGCAATACTGTGCAGCCGCCAGCGTCATCTCGTACATCGCCAGACAATCCATCCCATCCACATGTTTACCCGGAATGCCGTAGGCATCTCCGGTGCGCAACTTCAATTCCGACACCGCCGACGCCCGCTGCACATGGGTGCCCATGCCGTAGCCGTTGTTTTCCACCATGAAAATTACCGGCAGTTTGAAAAGGCCGGCCAGGTTGAGGGCCTCATGAAACGCTCCCTGATTCATGGCTCCATCACCAAAATAACACAGCACCACGCGGTCTTCCTTGCGGTACTTGATTGCCCAGCCCAGGCCCACCGCCAGAGGTACATGGCCGGCCACAATCGCATGGCCGCCAAAAAAGTTTTTCTCCCGGTCAAAAAAGTGCATGGATCCGCCCTTTCCATGCGAACATCCGGAGGCCTTGCCATAAAGCTCGGCCAGCAGCGACTGGCAATCCATCCCCCGGGCAATTGCATGACCATGATCCCGGTAAGCCGTAATGATGTAATCTGTAGGACGTACCGCGGCAATGCTGCCCACGGCCACGGCTTCCTGGCCGACATACAAATGGCAGAATCCGCCGATTTTCTGTTGCTGGTAAGATTGTGCACAGCGCAGTTCAAACTGCCGGATCAGAGCCATTTGCCGGTACCAGTCCATCATCTGGGCCGGTGATGGTTCAACTTTCTGGCTCTGCTCAACCAGGGTAATCACAAATTAATCCCCTATTTACAACCTAAAATACCCCGGGCCAACAGCCTGGGTCGCGGCACTTACATTATACGCTGGCGCAGTTGTGCTGGGGCGGCCGGGTCTTTCGGCTCTGCCCACGGGCAGGCAACGCGAATACAACATTCTATTGTATAGTGGCCGTAACGCCAAGCGTCCTGCGCGGGTGGTGTGATGGAGGGGTGGAGGGTCGGTGATGGAGACATCGCCGACCCCAGGACGGACGGAATTCCGCGACTTAGCAGGGCGCTGAGGCAAGAGAAGGCGGATGAAAAATGGCCATGTATTTTATCTGGCGGTTTTATGGCACCGGTGCATCCACTGCCCCGCACGACGCCGAAATAACAGTGGAACTGCAGCCGCAGCCAGCAAGCTTACGGTAGATGGTTCAGGCAACGGATCGGTGGCGCTGGTATTTTGCACACCGCTGATGGCAAAAACACCAATCCGGCCGCCGGTCGGTTCAGCAAAGGTGATACTTTTGATGTATTTAGCGCTATCCAAAGCGCCGTTGGAACTGGTAAGCGTGGTGAGGTTAATGTCCGTTTCGTACATGTTGTAGGATGCGCTGCTGATGGTTGGGTTGCTGCCGTTGGACCATTGCATGCGGGCCAGCCCAGTAAATACCTTCTGGCTGTTGCCACCGCCCCAATCGTAGGGGTCGTAGGTAATGGGGGCGCTGGTGGTGGAACCGTCAGAAAAAGTCAGCGTGAAGGTGCTGGTGGCATCGCCACCAATGTTGCCGGAGGCAGCGAGGATAGCCAAGTTGTTATAGCCCGCAGGAGTGGTAAGCGTAAGCGTTTGGCCGGGTGACGCTGCATTACCAAGCTCAAGTACGTTGTTACCCGTATAGGGTTGAAATTGAAATTCTGTTTGGTTAGAGTTATTGGTGTCCTGCCACGCACTTACGAACGGCCCGGTGTCTTCCACGCTAACCAAACCGGTACCTGTGTACCCGTAGGCTGGGGGGTAACCTCCCGATTCGAACCATGCGTAGCCGCTGCCATCGAAACTCTGTACACTTCCGGGTGCACTTCCGGGCACATAAATTACATCCGCATTCCAACCGGTCAGGCCAATGGAGACGGCAGCGTTTGCCCAACAATGGCCCACGCCGGCGGATAAACTTACCAGCCATGCCTGCGCGAAAAGAAATTTTGCCACCTGTGATTTACCAATACGCATGAAAACCTCCATAAAAGAGCGCACGACGTGCGCTAACCAGCCCACCCGCCAATGCGAGCGCGGCCCATGGCCGTCAAAGGGCAAAAACTTGCCCCGGCCCCATAACACACCCAAGAGATCGCGGCGCTCCGCCGCTGTTTGTTTAATGAGAGTTCATGTTCCCTATGACTCTCCTAGCCCACGAAGGCTAACTGAAGCGGCATAATAGCCGGAGAAATCTAAATGTCAAGTTAATAAAATTGGTGCGGTCAAATTTTATGCAGCCAATGCGGATAGCCCCGCGTCGCGGCTTGCGCCACAGCCACCAGGTGACTGATGGAATAACCGGCCCGACGGCCGGATGAAGGTAAGGCCGCCGTTAATTCCCAGTAATCAGCAGACAGCAGTCAGTGCTTATTATTTTTTGCGCAGGGCTGGTGCGGCTTCGGGTTTTTGGCGTTCGATCTGGGCGTAGGCGTTGTGGTTGTGGATGGATTCAAAGTTTTCGCTTTCGATGCTGTACCACGTGATACGCGGCTCTTTTTCCATGGCCAGGGCCAGATCGCGAATGATGTCTTCCACAAATTTCGGGTTTTCGTAAGCCCGTTCCGTCACATATTTTTCGTCCGGGCGTTTGAGCACGGCATACACCGGCGAACTTGCGGCACCTTCCATAATGGCCACCAGGTCTTCAATCCACAACAATCCCTTGAATCTAACCCGTGCCGTAATCTGGCAGCGCTGGTTGTGGGCACCATAGGCGGAAATCTCCTTGCTGCACGGACACAGCGAAGTCGCGGGAACCTGGATGCCTAAAATAAAATCATCGGCTCCATTGCTGGTACCTTCAAAGGAGCATAAATAATCCATCAAACCGCGGGCCCCGGTAACCGGCGCGGCTTTTTCAATGAAATACGGAAAAGTCATCTGGATATGGGCATCGGTCGCCATCAGGCGGGTTTTCATCTCGTGAAGAATAGGAATAATCTGCGAGGGCGTAATGGTGCGGTGATGCCGATTGAGGATTTCCAGAAACCGGCTCATGTGCGTGCCTTTTTTGTGCTTGGGCAGCGACACATACAAATTGATGCTGGCCACGGTGGATTGTTCCCCGCCGTCCCGCTGTTTGAGGGTAATGGGGTAGCGCACTGCCCGCACGCCGACTTTATCAATAGCTACGTTGCGCTGGTCCGATGCGCCCTGCACATCAGCAAGTGTAGAAGTTTCGGGGGCGATTGTGGTGGTGATGCCGGAACCAGCGTCTGTCATAAAATCCTCCAGCCTGATGGGCCGCGACCAATCGCAGCCACCGGCAAATCGTAGGATTATTGGGGCGGAAAGGCAAATAACCGGCCAAAACCCGTCAGTGCTTGTAAACCGCCTTGGGGTCAATCTCCGGCTTGGCGATAAATTCCAAAGCTACGCTGCTGCCAGTACGCGGACTGCCTGCCACACGCCGATAAAAGCAGGAGCGATAGCCATTATGGCAGGCCACACCATGCTGGCGAACCTTGAGCACCAGCGCATCCTGATCGCAATCGACTAGAATTTCCTGTACCTGCTGAACGTGGCCACTTTCTTCTCCCTTTACCCAGAACTTATTACGCGAACGGCTCCAGTAGGTGGCCTTGCCGGTTTCCATGGTTTTGGCCAGGGCCTCGCGGTTCATGAAAGCCACCATCAATACCTGGTTGGTATCGGCATCAACGGTAACCACAGTAAAAAGGCCCTGTGCGTCGAGTTTTATGTCCAGTTCGTTACCAAGTTCACGGGCGTTGTTCGGCGATGTCATTTTTTTCTCCAGCAAGTTTTTCATCTGCGGCCCGTTCCAGTTTTTCGTTGGCCATGCCCGGTCAACGTCGTCGGTTCACCGGCTGATCCTGACAGCCTGCGCGGGGCCGAGCCAAATTGAGGTGTTCGCCATCCGCTGGCGAATAATACCGGTCAGACGCATCTCTTGGCAAGCCCGGCTGCGGATGTGCGTACAACCGGGTCTGGTGGCCGCCGTTCAATTCCGCCACCATCCACCCAAACGCAAGTCCGCACTGCCAGGTCCGGTGTATGCCGGCAGCCTCATCCTGAACATCGCGGGTGGGCCGGCCCGCCAAACGCCTCGTCTTGCCGGCTCCTTCATCGCTGCCTGCTGGCATCTCAACAGCGGCATCCGGTCCATCAGGTAAACCCCGCGGTTGCACCGCCGTTTAAATTACTTAAACTATTAAGGCATTGGGAGAAGCAATCGGCGAACAGGTTTTTGGAGCGCGCAGTGGACCTTGGCTGAAAGGCAATGCCTGACCGGCGAATGTTAATTGCAAGCTACCTGATCTGGACGTGAATGTTGTACGGAGATATCTTGGAAAAGACAAATAAAATAAACATCGGCTTTGTGGGTTTGAATTTCGGCCACTGGGTTATTGAACAACAGATTCTCACAGGTTCCGGAGCACCGCTGTTTCACCTGGCGGGCATCTGTGATCAAAATGAGGCGCTGCTGAAGTCGCGGGCTGCGCAATATGGCGTACGGGCCTTTGATTCGCTCGATTCCATACTGGCGGAGAAGACCATTGACGTCATTGGTCTGTTTACGCCGCCGGTAGGTAGGGCGGATCTGGTACGACGTATTATTCGAGCCGGCAAACATGTCATCACCACGAAACCATTCGAACGCAATTCGGCGGCGGCGCTGGCGGTGCTGCAGGAGGCTCAATTATTAGGGCGAACGGTGCATATCAATTCGCCAGGACCGCTGTTGACTGCGGATTGGCAGCAGGTGGAGCACTGGCGACGGCAGCATAAGCTGGGCCGACCGGTAGCTGCACACTTCAGTACATGGTCCAGTTACCGGGAACAGCCGGACGGTACATGGTATGACGATCCGGAACGCTGCCCCGTGGCCCCTATATTTCGCCTGGGCATTTACAGCATCAATGACATGGTAAGATTGCTGGGGCCGGCGGAATCGGTGCAGGTAACCAGCACCCGCCTGATGACGCGACGAGCCACTCCGGATAATGCCCATCTTACACTGCAATTCAAAAACGGTGCCATCGGGAGTCTATTCGCATCATTTTGCGTGAATGATGGCGATTTTTACGCAGATGCGATGGTGTTAAATTTTGAAAGCGGCACGGTGTACCTTAATGCCGGAGCCCCGGTTCAATCGCGGGAAATGGTGCCTCTGCAACTGGTGATGCGGACCGGTGAAACCTGCCGCGTGGTGGATCAGGCGGAGGTGCCGCGTGCCAATCGGGCGGGAAGCTATCAATGGGATGTGCTGTACCGGGCCATCAGTGGGAAACAAATTGACGATATCGTAACACCGGAACAGGTGGCCCAGGCCATCGCCATTGTGGAGGCTATGGCGCAGGCCCAACACTCCCAACGGTGTGAGCGTGTCGGTGAGATTCCAGGCCAATCGACACCGTCCGCCCGTTGATACTGGCGCTGTGTCGCAGTGGCTCAAAATCATGGATAAAAGCCGATGAAACGAATTCGTGTAGGTGTTATTGGTGCCTGGGGTCATCTTGGGGCGGTGCTGGAACAGATTGAACTTATGCCGGCCGTGGAAATTTCCGGCCTGGCCGGTGTCTTTCCGGAAGATCGCCATGACCAGTTGCAGCAAGCGTATACCAAGGCAGCCCAGGCCAAAGTCTACAGCACGTATCAGGAAATGCTGCAATCGAACCGGCCGGATGTTGTGGTAATCGGAACCCGGTTGGATCAAATTGGCGTGGCCGCCTGTGCTGCGGCGCAGGCAGGCTGTCATCTCATTTGCGAAAAGCCGCTGGCGATTGAAGTGTCGACCCTGGCCCGTTTATGGACCACGGTACAAGCCCGCGCCGTGGCATGTATTACCATGCTGGCCAACGGAGACAGGCCGGCGATCCGGGCGGCGGCGCAGATGGTGCGCAGCGGAGATCTCGGCACTGTCGCGGTGGTGAATGTGCGAAAATCTTATCGGTGGGGCGAACGGCCGGAGTGGTTCGGACGGCGCGAGCTTTACGGCGGCACCATTCCATGGATCGGCATTCATGCCCTGGACATCCTCTGGCAGGTAACGGGGAAGCAAGTTGTGACGGTGGCGGCACGACAGGGGAATCTGGCACATCCGGAATTACCCGGTTGCGAAGATTATGCGGCGATGCTGCTGGAACTGGAAGGTGGCGGAGTGTGCACCATCAGTGTGGATTTTCTGCGACCGGCTGGTGCGCCAACCCACGGCGATGACTGGATCAGGGTGATCGGTTCGCGCGGACAGCTTGAGGCCTACCTGGATCGCGGCCCCAACGGCACGTGCCATGTCATTTTGGGCGGTACGGCGGGCCAGGATGTGAAATTGCCGGAGGCAGGGCACGTTTTTCAGCGATTCATTCAGACCATTGGCACCGGAAAAGCCGGCGAGTTGCAGGCCGATACGGCCGAGGCGTTTCGCACCACGTATTTAAGCCTGCAAACCAGGCAGGCGGCGGAACAGGGCGGCTTTTGTCACATTGACGACCGGTATAGTCCGGCATGGATGCGGTCCTCCGGTCAGCGGCCTGGATAACAGGATACAAGGTGTGCCGCCGGGTACAGGCACCCTTGACGGCGAATGCGAAAACGTGTGATTGGAAATATGACAGGAGTATGTATGCAGGTAGAAACTTCTATTTTCAATAATTGTGTGCTGCAGCGCAACGGCAGCAATGTCAGCGAGGCTTATATCAGCGGTACCACCAATGCCGTCGGTGCAGTCGTCGTTCAGGTGAGCCGGGGCGGCCGTGTGCTGGCAGGATTTCGTGGAAAACAAGTTGGGCAGGCAAAAAACGGGCGCTTTGAAGGGTGGGTGACGGGCGTGCCTGTCGGAGGGCCTTATCGGATTGAGATGCGAGTCCTGGACGCGGCGGGAAAAATTGCTGATCACGCCGCTGTTACCAATGTGCTGGTGGGAGATGTGTGGTTGCTGGCGGGGCAGTCCAATATGGAAGGCGTGGCGCGACGAAGCAACGCCCTGCCGACGCATCCGATGGTGCGC
The DNA here is from genome assembly GCA_021852275.1 of Planctomycetota bacterium. Lineage (GTDB taxonomy): Bacteria > Planctomycetota > Phycisphaerae > WQYP01 > WQYP01 > JABEVA01. The sequence goes on from JAJZNX010000129.1 coordinate 8,153, forward strand.
GCGTTTTTTATGGACGACCATTGGGGTGTAGCCCGGGATCCGCTGCATGCTTTGTGGGCGGCCGTCGATAAGGTGCATGCAATTCTCGGCTGTCCAACGTTGAAGAAAGATCGATATGTGGGACCGGGCATGGCCTTTGCACAGGAAATGTGGCGGCTTACCAGGGTTCCGCAGGGCTTGATCGCGGCGGCCCATGGCGGCACCTCCATGGAGCAGTGGAATCCAGCCCGCAAAGACGAAGGAACCAACAGCCTGTATGGTGCGGCGCTGCGGCGAATACAAAAAAATGGCGGACGCATTGCCGGAGTAGCATGGTATCAAGGTGAAAGTGACTGCGGGGCCCAGCAGGTGGATCTTTACACTTCGCGGATGCGGGAATTGGTGGCGGCACTGCGGCGCGATTGCAACCATGCGTTACTTCCATTTGTGGCCGTCCAGATTTCCCGGGTGGTGGAAACCGATGTCAACGGGTGGAATATTATTCGTGAGCAACAGCGGCAGTTGCCGCAAAGTATCGACCATCTGGCGCTGGTGCCGGCTATTGATCTGACGCTGGATGACGCCATTCATATCGGCGGCAGCGATATTAACCGGCTGGGCCGCCGTATGGCGCAAGCCATGGGTAATTTGCGCGGCGATAAAAAGGCGCACCGGGCACCGATTCGCCTCAAGTCCATCGAGATCGGGCAGATAGAGGATAATGGTGCAGTGGAAGTGGTGGCAACGTTTGCCGATGTGGTGGGAAAACTGGTGGCTTCCGGACGCCCCGTCGGGTTTACGGTGGTCAATGATCAAAGAGCCGTCAACGTGGTGGACGTTAAACTGCAGGGCAGTAAGGCCCGGATATTAACGCGGCTGACCTTGCAGGAAGCAGCCGGTGCCGCGATCTATTATGGGTATGGCTGCAACCCGGTGTGCAACATCACCGATGAAGCGGATCGTTCCATTCCCGCATTCGGACCTCTCCGGTTATCCGCGACGCAATAAGTCCGTGCAATACCGACGGACGCACCTGGTTTATTTGGATACATCCGGCGACGGTGCCGTGGGCAATTCTGTGCCCATGGCCGCAAAGCCTTCCAGCACGTTTTTCATCTGCGCCGATTCACGTTTGGAATTGTATACCGCCCAGCCCAATGCCAGTACACAGCCGGTGGCCACAGCCCAGGGAATCCAGGTATAGTGCGACACCACCACGGGAGATGGTGTGAGCATCCGAGCCGAAAGGGCATTGATAAAGCCGGGATCAAAGGGCAAAATTAATGGAATCACCAGTAAAGACACCATGTTCATCACCTTGATGAGCGGGTTGATGGCAGGACCGGCGGTATCCTTGAGTGGATCACCCACGGTATCGCCGGTAACGCCGGCCTTGTGTCGCTCGGAACCCTTCCCGGTATTGCGGTCGTGGTCGCGTGGTTCATCTTCAATCACCTTTTTGGCGTTGTCCCATGCTCCGCCGCTATTGGCCATGAATACCGCCATGAGCTGGCCGGAAAGAATGGCACCGGCCAGAAATCCGGCCAGGGCCAACACACCCAGTAGAAATCCGACCAATACGGGCGAAAGCACCGCCAGCAAACCCGGCCCAATGAGTTCCCGCTGTGCTTCCATGGTGCATATATTGACCACCTGGCCGTAATCCGGCTTTTTGTGCCCCTTCCAGATTTCCTTGTCGCGGAATTGCACCCGACATTCCTGCACCACCAGGTGCGCCGCCCGTCCGACCGCCCGTATGGTCATGGATGAAAACAGCAGCGGCACCGCCCCGCCGATCAAGATGCCCACGAACAGCCGCGGATTGGTAACACTTAGCAAACTCGTTACCGCGTTATAAACCGCACTGGTCAGGTGGCTCTGGGCGGATCCACCGCCGGTGCCGATGACCGTGATAAATGCGGCAAACAAACTCACCGCCGCCACCACCGCGCTGCCGATGGCAATGCCTTTGGTTACAGCCTTGGTGGTGTTGCCGGTAGCATCCAAATCCGCAAGTACCTGTCGGGCGTTGGCGTAGGCTGCTTCACCCATGGCCGCCCGGTCGTAGCCCATTTCACCGATGCCGTTGGCGTTATCCGCCACCGGGCCAAATACATCCATGCTGATGGTATTGCCCGTCAGGGTGAGCATGCCAATCCCGGACATGGCCACACCATAAGCCACAAACGGTGGCGTAGCACCCCAAAAAATCAGGATACTGGCCATGAGTGCCCCGGCAATAATAATGATGGCCCATACGCTGCTTTCCAGGCCTACCGCCAGTCCGTGAATAATATTGGTCGCATGACCTGTGGAACAGGCCTTAACCAGGCTGCGCACCGGGCCGTGTTCCGTACCGGTAAAATGTTGTGTCGCGTAACTCAGGGCCATCGCCAGCAGAATTCCGCAGAAGGTTACCTCGGCCGGGCGCATATCCAGCCCGTGAATTCCAAAATTTGTCCACCAGGTGGCATGGGCCTCAGCGGAGGCCAACAGGTGATCGTGGGCCAGCATCTGCGGACTGAACCGCAGGTAAAAAAAGCCCAAAATCATAAATCCGATGGTGCTTAACGTTGCGCCCATGCGAAATCCGAAATTGAGCGACCCTAAAGCCTCCTGCACTCCGCCTTTGTTCTGGGCACGCACGCTGAAAGTTGAAATAATATCGGAAACCACGCCAATGGCCTGCACCAGCAGCGGAAAAAGCACTCCCTTGTGTCCGAAGGTGGCCCAACCCAGAATCATGGCCGCCACCATGGTAACTTCATAGCTTTCAAAAATATCCGCGGCCATTCCGGCGCAGTCACCTACATTATCGCCCACATTGTCGGCAATGGTGGCAGCATTGCGCGGATCATCTTCGGGAATATCTTTTTCGATTTTTCCCACCAGATCCGCCCCCACATCGGCAGCCTTGGTATAAATTCCACCGCCCACGCGCATAAACAGCGCCAACAGCGTACCGCCGAACCCAAATCCCAACAGCGCCTCCGGCGCCCGATCGCCGAAATACATGAAAATAAGCGTTGCGCCCAGGAGGCCTAACCCCTCGGTCAACATGCCCGTCACGGTGCCGGTGCGATAGCCAAGCTGCAATGCCTTGCCGAAACCCTGCGGGGCCGCCGCCGCCACGCGAAGATTACCCTGCGTAGCGGTTAACATGCCCACCGTACCTACCATCAGCGAAAAGATGGCTCCCATTAAAAAGGCAATAGCCCGGCCAATGGGTAAATTAGCTCCCGCCGTCGTATGCCAGCTCGCCGTCGCCAGCAGCACCAGCGCCAGCAGCCCGATGATGGGCATTAAGGTTCGCCGTTGACGGGCCAGATACGCACTGGATCCTTCGCGGATGGCGTGGCTGATTTCCTGCATTTTCGCGGTACCGCGATCGGCCCGCCGCACTATGCGCATCAGCATCCAAGCATATAAAATGCTGCATATTGCCACCCCCAGCACAGCAAAGATCATGACCCGTTCATAAACGGCGAAATGGGATGACCACAGGAACCCGAAAGGAATGAAGTGCGCCGTGGCCGTTTTTGACGCCCCAGCCGCAAATGGAAAAATGGCCGGTGCCGCCTGGGCCAGTTGCACCAAAGCCAGAAGCCCGGCCATCGCCGCCAGAAACAGCACGGATCGCGTCCAGCCAGAACGTTGGCACCAAGATCTCTTTTGAAATCGCATGAATGATCTCCAGAATCCGCCGATAATTCCATACCTCGGCGACCGCCGCCGAGATGATGTCCCATTTTTTACAATGATATGCACTGGTACAGGCCAACATGGCCTTTACCCATCCGCTATCATCACCATCGTATGTAGCATGCCATCAAAAGCGTGTCCGCCTTCAAGAAATTCTGCCGTATCCATTTGGAATTCTAACATAACCCCTGGTGTTTGTCATCGCCCCCCGTTTTGTGGGTATATTAGATGTGCTGGAGGTTTGTATGATGAACGACTTGATCACTTTAGTGCCCGCCGGACCGGAAGATGTGCCGGGCATTGTGGAGTTATGTCTATCGGTGGAACGCCAGCACGAGGCTTATTGGCCGCTGCGGTGGCAACTGCGCGACGATCTTCGTCAGCGCTATCACCGTTGGCTGGAAAGTAATTTAACCGCAGCGCGATGGCTGATACTTTGTGCTAAAGTCGGTGCCGCCGCAGGGCCGATGCTCTCTTTGGTGGGAGTGCTGGTGGCCGCCATTCAGGAAGAAATTCCGATTTATGCGTACCACGAGTATGCGTTTATTCATGATATGGCGGTGATAGCGGAATATCGCCGTCGCGGGGTGGCCAATAAATTGCTGCAGGAGGCCCGTCGCTGGGCCGGCCGACGGGGCGTGAATCAGATTCGCGCCATGGTGGCGGTGGAGAACCAGCCCGCCACTGAACTATTCAGTCAGGCTGGCTATCGAGCGACTTATCGGGAAATGGTGCAGGCCATGGAATAGCAGCACTTGCCCCTCCTCAATCCAGAATTCACGCCAAGCCTGCGCAGTTAATGCAGTCCAACCTCCCGGGCTCTGCGGCCCCCAGAACGCAGGTGACTACTTGGCATGCGTCATGGACGCCACGCGCTCGCGGACAGTCGCATACCCACCGGGAGAAAGTTTGGCCAGAGCTTGCTGATACCAGTGTATAGCCCGCCGACGGATGACGTTCTTCATCAGACCGTGATATCCGGATGAGAGGGCCCACCACTGATTGCCCAGGGCAATTTGTCTGGCGGGGGCTTGTGGATTGGCTGCGTCGGCATGGGCGGTATTGGCAAGTCCGGGTTGCCGGGAATGTTCCAGATACGGCAGGCCGGTGTGCCAGCGTGCAGCAACAAAGCACGTATATTCTCCCACCTGCTGATTGGCCGAGGGATTAGTGGGTAATGCGGCGAGGGTTTTGACCGCGGCGGCATACTGGCCATGGAGTATACGCACTTGAATTTGCAGGCCTTTGCAAGCATGGCGGATGGATTCCAGGTGCGGATCATCCACGCGTTTCAGGCAGCGCCGGGCGTCGATGATAAACCGGTTGGCCGAACGAAAGCCTTTGGTGTGAATAAGCTCAGCGAAGCCGTTGCTGATGTGGTTGGCGGCCTGACGGTAAATCTTAATGGCCTTTTCCCGGGCCAGCGGGCCCAGTGCCAGCAGGTGATGGCGGGCGGGCAGTTGCCACCACAGGTCACCCAGGCTGATGGCAGCAGCCGCATTGAGCAATTTGCGCTGCGTGAGTCGTTGTATGGCCAGCAGGGATGGATAAGCGGCGTGTTGAGCGGCGGCATTACCCTTGGCCTGGGCATCAGAGGCCCGAGACATAAGCCAGCAGTAAACTGCTGTTCGCGCCAAAGCTGCCGCATCATCGGGTTTCATGCTCAGATCATGTTCATCGGCGAGATGCTGTTTATAGGCTGCTTGCAGCATGATAAGCCTTCGGCTCAGTGGAGGTATCACCCGCAGATACCAGGCATTGTTGAGGGCCTGGGCACACTGGAAAGAGGTCGCCAGAAGCATGCGCGCCGGTGGATAGGCATTGTGGTGCATGGCCTGACGGCCCCAATGGTAGCTCTGCTGCATCAAAAACTTGGCATCCCAATGGTCCTGCAGATTGGGAAAGGTGGCCTTGCACGCCCGGGCCAGTAATTTCCATGGGCTGACTTTATAATTCCAGCAGATTGCTATCAGTGGTCCGGGCAGCGATTGTGCCCAGCCCTTGGCAGCGGCAATTTTCCAGCAAAGCGTCAGGCCTACGTACCGATGGCGGCGATGCTTTTGGCCAAACATGGCGTACGTACGGTCAAGATAACCCATGAACTCGGAACTGGTGTAGGCATTCAACCGCCCATACTTTAACTTGAACATCCGGGAAAAATATTGGCGGTCCGCGGCCTGCGCAGCGTGCGAAGGAACTGCAGAACGATGCTTGGGCAGATGTTCCAGCGATATCCTGATCATCTGGCAGTGGGCAGTTGCCAACCAGGCGAACTGCATGGCCAGAACCGCAATGATGGACTTCCATTTCATGGGCAATTTCGTAAGCATGATTACGCATCCCGTACAATTTCTGTGGCAGCGCAGGCGTCCAAGTGATTCATCGAGTATAGCCATTGCACCAGGCAATGCAATATGTGTCATCGCAGACCGGCCGGTCGGCCGGGCTGGAGATGCGGGGCAATGTTGTCAACAATCTGCGGCATGGCACGCTGTCCCCGGTTATTCTGCTGTCTTTGCGGCGATGATGTGCTATTGTTCCGGTTGGAGCGCTGGCACCTTGGCCCATAAATGCCTTTTGCCCGGCCATACTAATGGGCGGTCCGGCGACAGACCTCGATTGGCCTGTCACAACTTTTGGCCGCATCCGGCAGGTGGAAAACTACCGTCCAGCCAGCGCCCGAGATTGCATGGAGCGGCGTTGAATGGCGCGGTCTATCCCGGGCAATACGTAATCGCGGGCCACCACTTCCCAGCTCATTTTCTGGGCCAGTTCGTAGCCATTTTGCAGCAACTTGGCAAAATGGCGTTCCTCCGTCGGCAAGCGGCTGTAAAGAGCAGCGGCAATCTGACCGGCGACGCTGTCTTCGATGCCGTCGCGGGCGCTGCGATCGATGGAGAGAATCTCCGTCAGCGAATTGCGGTTGATCTGGGCGGCGGCGGTGTAATCCACCTGCAGTATGTTGTCCACAGGCTTAGACCCCGCGGCTCTACGGGCAAAACCGGCGCAGCCGCAGAGTTCGGTAAATGCGCAGATTCCCCCGAAAGAGATGGGTTCCACTTGAGCAATGCCGAAGGGTTCATAAATGGATTGACCGAATTCCACATCCGAACCTTTGCGGATATCCATGAAATCCATATCCTGGGGCATGCGCTCACCACAGGTCTGGCGACTGAATCCAAATTGGTTGAGGTAGATGATTTTTCCATTTCGGCCACGGGCATTGAATTCCTGCACGCCGACATAATAGGCGGCTTCGCCGCCGGTAAGGTCCGGATAGCCCTCCCGGTGGGCCACGGGCCATTTGTAACCGGCTTCCATGTTCAGCACATCATCAAGACGACGGGCCGAGGTTTCGGTAGAAAGCACAAATAGCACGGCGGTTTTATGGTCGCGGCGCAGCAGGGGTTCCAGATGATCCATCACGCGAAGATCGCGCCACAATCCCTTCGAGAGCACCAGGCGGGTAACGTGGGTGAAGACAAAGTCCGGCTCATACCCCAGCAGATTCTGGCAATAGCGACGGAGACGATCGCGGGCCGCAAGCTTTTCGGAAAGCGAAATGGCAAAGGCGGGTACACCATTGTAGGCCAGATCAATGGATTGCTTTTCAAATGCGCGATCCATAAATCGCAGTTCGCGCACCACATCATCGCCGACGGCGAGAATGTTATCACAATGGCGGGCAGCATCCACCAGCGGATATTTGTAAAAGGAATCCTGCGGACCGAACACTTCATTCACGTTAAGCCCGTGGAGATGGGCGTAGTTGAGGGCATTGTAAAAGGCAATGTCATGGCCGGGATGTTCTTCCACAATGCGGCGCATCGGTGCCACTTCATGGGCGTAGAAGATGGTGCGGAAACGGTCTGGAGCGAGCATGTGGGCGGCCAGGGCGGTGGGCATGCCCATGTATTCATGGGAAAGAATCACCGCCGGTTCGGGGCCTTCCGGGCAACCCACCGCATGCAGGGCTTCCAGCGCCGGCTCGGCAATGCGGCAGTATTGTTCATAATCCCAGATCCATTCATACTTGTTGGATTGAATGGCGAATTTTTCAAACAGACGAAACTTAAAGTGGTTGGAGCGGGCCTGATCATAATGGTTCACATTCAGCAACAGCACTTCGGGAAAGGCTTTCACGCCGGTAGCGGAATCAAAAAATACCTTGCGCCCGTACACGATATTGACATGAAATTTGCGTTCGATTTCGGCAAAGGCATGGCCGAAGGGATGACGCACGATGCCGTCCATGGAACTGTACAACACTTCGCCATTGCTGCCCAGACGCGTGGTGGCGGAGCCATCGGTGGAAAACAGCGGCCCAACCAGAATATCACGGTCCACCTGGCTGGACCACGTTTGCGAGGTCAAAAGTCCCTGGAGAACCGCGCCGATACCACCGATTTTCTGGACGGCTTCGTGGGTTACATGTACAACAGATTTCATACCAAAGATCCCTTCGTGGTTACCGGAATGGTCCAACTAAGTTCCGCGTCCGACGTCTATCCATCGGTTATTTGACGCGACGGGGTTGAACATATCAGCGCTGCCGCATCCCATGCCCGGCCATGGTCATCGAAAAGGGTACTGACCGCAACCGTGCCGACAGGCGCAGAGCACCGCTCCCGCTTGACCGAACGCAGGCCCAGGGCCATGATGTCAACAGCGGCGATTGGGCTCTTGCGGAACCAAAGCTGCATGGGTGCCGATGATGATGAGTTTGAAAACCGCGATCAAGGAAATAGAAGCTGCGGTGGAACCACGCTGGCCGGTGGTCGTGGCTTTATTGGCTGCGGGCGGCATTTACGTGGCCATGCCGCCGGCGATGGCGCTGGGAGGACGGTGGACTTTGCTGGTGCTGGTAGGCGTGCTGTTGGTGCCGGCGGTGGTAACGCATCGCGCAGGCAAGCATCGACTGAATATGATAATCGGGTTGTGCATCAACGGGGTGGTAAGTTTTTTTGAATTAACGTCGCTGGCTTTGCTGATCCGGCAGTTGCCGGATTCGGCCACCAAGCCGGTTCTGCTGCTGCAATCCGCAGTTGCGTTATGGCTGACGAATGTGCTGGTGTTTTCGCTGTGGTATTGGCGGCTGGACGGCGGTGGCCCTCGGGCCAGACACATCCACAATCCGCGGGGAACTGGTTGGTTTTTGTTCCCACAAATGCTGCTGCCAGCCCAGGCCAGTGAGCCTTGGATGCCCAAATATGTGGATTACCTTTTTCTGGCGTTTAACACCAGCACGGCTTTTTCGCCCACAGATACGGCGGTTTTGGCGCGGCCGGCCAAATTACTGATGATGGCCCAGTCTTTGATTTCGGTGGCGATTGTGGCGTTGGTGGCGGCCCGGGCAGTGAATATTATTTAGCCAACGGTGTGACCATATTAATCTATCGCGGGTTGTCGTCATCAGGCTAAATGATTAGAATTTGCGGGAGGTTAACGAGGGTATCTTATCCCCCAGTGTCGTCAGCGGCGGCTATTTGGTTTTGCCTTATTGCAGCCCCGCCAGTGTCAAAGGAGTAACAAGCTTTGGCTGACGCAAGCGAAAGCCGTGGACAAAGTGATCACGGCAATTCACCGCAAGCAGTGCCGTCGAGATCGAACGGTGGCCTTTCAGATGTGGTCTCGGTAAACTCTAACATACCCGCTTCAGAGCAACCTGATTCAGATCTGCTGGGCAAAGTGGTCCTGCCGAAAGATACCTACGGTCTACTCGGCCGTGGTGGGGGGTTTTTGTGCTTGTTGGCGGCCCTGATAGGTGTACTGGGCGAGGCGGCGGCGTGGTCGCTGTTTAAGCTCATCGGGCTGTTTACAAATCTGTCTTTTCGCGGGCAATTTTCCTTTGCCTTTAACGCACCCACCATCACACATGTGGGTTGGTGGGTATTGTTGATTCCAGTTGCCGGCGGGCTAGTGGTGGGCTTCATGGCCCGCTACGGCTCGGAGATGATCCGCGGGCACGGGATACCGGAAGCTATGGAAAGTGCGCTATACCACGAGAGTAAAATCCCAGCTCGGGTGGCATTTCTCAAGCCTACGGCCACAGCAATCAGCATTGGCACGGGCTGCCCGTTTGGAGCGGAGGGTGCTATCATTGCCACCGGTGCGGCCTTGGGCTCTATTGTGGGACAGATTATCACCGTGACCAAGGACCGGCGCCGTGTTTTGCTGGCAGCGGGCGCAGCCGCCGGGATGTCGGCGACATTCGGCGCACCACTGGCGTCCATTTTAATGGCATTGGAACTTCTACTTTTTGAATTCCAGCCGATATCCATTCTGGCAGTGGCCATCGCCAGCGGTGTCGCTGGCGGGCTGCGGATTGCGGTGATGGGCACCACACCGATCTTTGCCATGCCGGCGCTACCGGTGCCCACGCTGGAGCCATTGGCCATTTATGCCATGATCGGCGTGGTATGCGGCTTGGTAGCGGTGATGCTCACCCATGGCCTGTACTTCGTGGAGAAACTCTTCAAAAGATACAGCCACGTGCATTGGATGTGGTGGCCGGCGATCGGAGGAGTAGTGGTCGGGGTATGCGGGCTGATTTTTACTCCGTCAATGGGCGTAGGTTACGTGAACATTCAGCATTTGCTCGACGGCAAAGGAGGCCTTGAATTTGCGGGACTTCTGCTGCTGACGCGCATCGTGTCATGGACGGTAGCGCTGGGCAGCGGCACGTCCGGTAGTACGATGGCACCGCTGTTTAACATCGGCAGCGCGCTGGGAGCGGTCGTGGCCATTGTTACCCTGCATCTGATTCCGCACGCCGATGTGAATGTGCGAGCGGCGGCCTTGGTGGGAATGGCCGCGCTTTTTTGCGGAGCCACCTGGACCCCACTGACATCCATTGTTTTTGCCTTTGAAACTACATTGCGGCCGAATGGATTAGCCCCTATCGTCGCCGGCTGCACCACCTCCTTTCTCGTCTCCTGCGCGCTCATGCGTAGCAATCTGTTGACGGAGAAATTCGCCCGCCGTGGTGGCCGTGCTCTTTTCCATCCGCAGACTGATTTCATGGACAGTGTACTGGTGAAGGAGGCATTTACGCCGAATCCAGTTTACCTTAACGGGGATGAAACGTGCGCTGTGGCCAGAAAAAAGGTGGCCACGGACGCGAAATACATGCCCTATGATGGATTTCCGATTCTTGACGAGCACCAACACCTGTTGGGGGTACTGACCACCCATGATTTGTTGCATCCAGACACAGCGCCGGAGACGAAGCTTTCTGAGATGGTCCGGCGACCACCGGTAGTGATTTATTCGGATTGTTCGCTGCGCCGGGCGGACCAGATGATGGTTCGCCATGCAGTCGGACGTCTGGTGGTAATGGACCGCGATGCGCCTTCCAAAATACTGGGCATCATTACACGCGATGATCTGCTCACGGCACATCGACAGCGCAGTTGACTTAGCTTATTTCTTACCTTCTGGCATTTTTCACCAAGAGTCGCTAACTTACGTCGCGGGTTGCACATTGGTACCGGTGGCGGGATAAATACATGAAGTGGCCATTCAAAAGTCGCATTTTAAAAATGTTTTACACTTGGCGGCTGCGTGCGCTGCAACAACTAGCGAAATGGGGCGTGCGTGAGCAGACCCTGCTGGTAATGCTGGCCTTTCTCATCGGCCTGGCCACCGGTGTCGCCACGTGGGTCTTTAAGGAATGTGTAGTTTTTTTTCATCAATATCTATTTGTGCCGCTGGCGACGAAATCCGGAGCAACAAGCCACTGGCCAAGCTACGTGTTTTTGCCGTTGCCCTTGATGGTCGGGGGCCTGTTGTTGGTGCTGTGGCGCAAGCTCTGGCACCGAGATTCGCCGGTGCATGGCTTGGCCGGGGTGTTGCTTTCCTTAACGCGGGAGTCCGGGCAACTCAATCCGTCGCTGGGCGCGGAAACCATCATTGCCAGCAGCCTGACCATCGGTTCCGGCGGCTCCGCCGGTCCGGAAGCCCCTATTGCCATTATCGGATCATCCATCGGCGCACTGGTCGGCAACAGCGTGGGTATTTCGCGGCGCAATTTGCCGGTGTTGATCGGGTGTGGTGCGGCCGGCGGTATCAGTGCGGTATTCGGCGCGCCGATTGCGGGTGTACTGTTTGCGGTGGAAGTGATGCTGCGTGATTTTTCCATCCGCACGCTTACGCCGGTGGTCATCAGTTCCGTGATTTCCACCACCATGTACAACGCCATTGTGGGTTCCAGCCAAACCAGCGGCCTGTTTCAAATGCCGCTGAACACCAGCAACCTGGTATTTAATTTTCCGGAGTTGCCCTGGTATTTGTTTTTAGGGGTGGTGTGCGGAATGTTGGCGGTGGTCTTTACACAGGCCATGACCTGGGTCGAAGATATCGCCCAGCGGCGCAACGCCCGCATCAGAACATTTTTTTATCCCATGCTGGGAGCTGGCCTCGCCGGTGTGTGCGGCATTGTGGTGCTGGCGCTGTTTCGGGATAATCCGTTCATGGCCCATCGGTTTGCCCAGGGCTACGTGCCGATCTTTTCGGATGGCTATCCAACCATTCGTCGCGCCATTGATCCGAACTGGTATAACGGCCTGCACCACTTTAACGGACATAGCGTGCGCATCGGGCTGGAATTTCTGCTGGTGATATGCCTGCTGAAAATAGTAGCCACCTCGTTGACGCTTGGCTCCGGCGGTTCCGGCGGCATCATCGCCCCGGCCCTGTTTATCGGAGCGGCCGGTGGTGGAGCGCTCGGCATCGTCTTGCACGCGTATAATCCGCACATTGAGCCAGCTACGTATGCCCTGGTGGGTATGGGGTCGGTCTTGGCCGCGACGATTCAAGCTCCGCTCACGGCCATCATCCTGCTTTTTGAGCTTACCCGGAATTATGCCATCATGTTGCCGATCATGCTTTCGGCCGTTACCGCCACGGTAATTCAGCAGGTCCTCATCGGGGAAAGTTTGTATACACAGCCGCTGAAAAAACTGGGAGTGAAACTGGGGTCGGCGGTGGGGCTTAGCGCGCTGCAACGAGTGAGTCTGGATCAAATACCATTAATCACCTCCCCAGTGGCCCGCCCCGACGAGCCGCTATCAGCTATTTTGCAGCGCAGTGCAGAAGCTCCAGTGAGCGATTTTGTGGTGGAGGATCACAAGGGTAATTACCTGGGCATGCTGACGCTCGATGATCTAAAGCCCATTATGCTGGAACCGGAGGCCGCTCCGCTGCTGCTGGTAGGTGAAGTGCTGCGCACGGATGTGCCGCCGCTGAAAATAACCGACACCATCGCCACGGCCGTAGAGGCCTTTTCACGTCATGATATATCCCATTTGGCGGTGCTGGCGGCGTCCCCAACCGGCGGCGCACCCCCGGCCATTTTAGGGTTGCTTTCGCGGTCCGACCTGATGCGGCGATACTACCAGGAAATAAGCACCACCTAATGCCGGACAGGTTCATCAGGTCATTGACCCAAGGTTAGCGTAACATTACCGAAAATTATAGGACGTTCAACAGAGAGCAGGCGGAAACCACCTGCGCCGCGGAAAATCGATTTCCGCAGACCCGATAAAAGAAATTCATGTTTCCGCGTCCGAGAACCGATTCAATCAGTGCGGGCCAACGGCCGCGCCGGAGCACGAGCAAAAGCTTGCAAGCACCGATATTAATAGGGTGCTACGCTCCGGCCAATAGTGGGTTTAGTGTTGTCGCTGGGCACTTGCAAACCGACCTGAAAAGCCGGGTGGGTGTTGCCATAAGATGAAAAGGAAGTAGTTATGTTGGCACTGAGTCGTACTGAAGGTCAAAGCATTATCATCGACGGCATCATCGAAGTAAAGGTGGTTAAGTGGTCGCGCAATTCCGTGCGCCTGGCGATTCAGGCCCCACGGGAGGTTTCCATCGATCGTGATGAAATCTGGAAGCGCATACATCCCGGCGAAAAGTCCCCCATGGAAAAAGCCGACTTGCATTACGGCCATGCGTCCGACGCCGCTGCAACGGACCGCTCCAATTGCGAATCTTCCCGGCCATCGGCCCGCATGGAGGTACCGCAGGTACATGGCCTGGTTCGCCACCCACCAGCCGCCACCGGCAGCAACGGTCATAACGGCACTGCCAAGGCAGCCCTGTAGCCAGGCTGGAGATGGCTGCAACCACGAAGCGGCTATAATGGGGAGCTACGCGGGTGATGTAAAAACCGGTAAGAGACCCGCAATTGACGATGCTGGCGGCACCGGCAAAAGTTTTAAAGTAAAATCTGGTAACATGGCAGTTGGCAGATGATGTAACAAAAAGAGTGGCCGATGGGCACGAGAACATGGTTGTTCATGGCGATAGTTGGCATGCTGGCGGCTGGACCGCTGTGGCCGGGCGGAACTTCCCGCGCCGAATCCTGGCCGACATCGCGTTCGTCAGCCTCTGCCAACGCCCTTTCCTTCGATGACCATGGCACAGGCCAGACCAGCCATGCCGCAGCCCCGGTCTTTCCACCTCCTAAGCCGCCGCGTCTAAGCCGCAGGCAAACCGTTGCCTTAGCGTGGCAAATTGCGCTGGCGGCCCATGATTTTTCGCCGGGCATACTCGACGGTGACTTCGGGCCTAATTCATTGATGGCCCTGCGGGAATATGCCGCGGCCCGGTTTCCCGGGATTAATCCTCTCAACCCGCATGATCCACGGGTGTTTGATGCTCTGGGTGTCGATGTGAAGCACGTTACGGCCACGTATACCATTTCCTCGGCAGATGCGCAGGCGGTGGGGCATGAACATTATCACTGGCGGGCGATGGCCGCAGCCGATCGTATGCCGTATGGCTCGCTGGAAGGATGTATCTGCGAAAAGTTTCATTGCACCCGGCGCCTTTTGCGGCAACTGAATCCCGGAATTCAATTAAGTGAGCTGCAGGCGGGGCAAACGATTAATGCGCCAAACATCCGGCCATTTCCCGATCCACAGGTGGATTTTGGCCTGCCCGGGGGACTTTCGGCGGTGATTGCCGCAGACAAGGCGGATTTGCCCCATCCACATGTGGCTTACCTGGTCATTAACATCCGGCAGAAGGTGATTCGAGCGTACAACGCGCACAAGAAACAAGTGGCTCTATTTCATTGTTCAATTCCAGCGATTAACGCGGACATGCCCACGCGCGATGCGTATATCAAGGATATCGCGTTGAATCCAAACTATACGTTTTTTCCGTCGGTATTTAAAAGCGTGCATAACATTCATCACCCGCTGCTTATTCCGCCTGGCCCGCGCAACCCTGTGGGCGTGGTCTGGATGGGGCTAAGCATTCCCAATGTGGGGATGCACGGTAATCCGCAGCCGCAGTACATTGGTTTGACCGGTTCGCACGGATGTTTTCGTATGACCAACTGGGATGCGGTCAATTTGCTTACTCTGGTACACATCGGGCTGCCGGTGTTTTTTGTGAACTCCCCTGTACCCGTTCAAGGTGGGCCTCCCGGCCCGGCGGTCGCCAGCCAACCAGACAGAGCGTCCACTGATTCTTCAAACTCCGCTCCGATCCAGGCTGGTTATTGATCGATAGTTGACGTTAGCCGTTAGTTAGGTATCATAAGAACCAAGTCGCCGCAGTTGTGGTGGCGGCAGAGTCTTGGCCCTGTGTATTGCGAGATGATCATGACCAAAGAAACCGCCAGTCCGTCCGCCCGAGATCAAGCCCTGGAACGAGCCTTATCGCAGATTGAAAAGGCCTATGGCAAGGGTGCCATCATGACGCTGGATGGCACCTCCAATCCACTGGCGATTGCCGGCATTTCCACCGGCTCGCTGGGGCTGGATATTGCACTGGGTGGCAAGGGTATACCGCGCGGCCGCATTGTGGAAGTGTTCGGGCCGGAATCATCCGGTAAAACCACGCTGTGTCTGCACGTCATTGGGCAGGCGCAGAAAGCCGGCGGCGTGGCCGCGTTTGTGGACGCCGAACACGCTTTGGACCCCACCTGGGCCAAGCGCTTGGGTGTGAGCCTGCAAAATCTGCTGGTCAGTCAGCCGGACACCGGCGAACAGGCTCTGGAAATTGTGGAAATGCTGGTGCGCAGCAATGCCGTGGATGTGGTAGTGGTGGACTCTGTTGCCGCCCTTATTCCCAAGGCCGAAATCGAAGGCGACATGGGCGATGCTTCCATGGGTATGCAGGCCCGGTTGATGAGTCAGGCTATGCGCAAACTCACCGGGGCGGTATCCAAAAGCAAAACCCTGGTGATTTTCATCAACCAGATTCGCGATAAAATCGGAGTCATGTTCGGCAACCCGGAAACGACCACCGGCGGCCGGGCTTTGAAATTTTACAGTTCCGTGCGCATCGATATTCGCCGAATCAACACTATTAAGGAAGGGGAAACGGCCATTGGCAATCATGTGCGGGCCAAGGTGGTGAAAAATAAAATTGCCCCGCCATTCCGCGAGGCTGAATTTGATATTCTTTTTGACAGCGGCATCAGCTATGAAGGCGAACTGCTGGATATGGCTGTTACGGACAATGTAGTGGACAAAAGCGGCGCGTGGTTCAGCTTTGGGGCGCTGCGGCTGGGACAGGGGCGTGAACAAAGCCGGCTGTTTCTCAAGGAAAACCCGGAAGTGGCCCGCGAGGTGCGGGAAAAAGTACTGGCCCGCCGCATCGTGGTAGTCGATGAAAAAGCCGTGTCCGACGCCGCGCATACCTCGGAAAAAACCGGCGACAAATCCGCCGCCAAGGCGGACGGCAAGGAACCCGGCCGTCCGACCGCGCGGGAACCGGCCGTGGCGGAAAAGATGGAAAAATCACCGGCCAAAGCCGGCCGGTAGTGGCAGTGCGCTATCGGCCACGTGCAAAATACCGGCGGATTAGATAACGATACTGCTCCGGTACATTTCTTATCCTGTGCACGGCCGTTGAATTTTCCAGGACTGCGGCCAAATTACCCGAGCCGCGGGCATTCAATACGTGCAGAACTGTTACGTTGCCGCTGGTCATGGAAGAAAGGCCGGTTTTCGGCTGGCCAGGTGTGGTCGGCGTGTGGTGGGCGATGCTGGATGAATTTTCTCCAGCCGTGCCGCCGGTTGCACCATGCCCCGATGAATTAGCGATGCCCGGCTTGCCCGAACGCACCGGCCCGGTGTGGCCCGGTACCATCGGACCAAGTCTTGTTTGCAGCATGTGTTGGGTTTGCTTGAGTGCCGTGGAAAATGCGGCTGCGCTGTTACCACTGGCTGCAACGGCCAGTTTTTGCAGTTGAGAAAGCAGCTTGGGGTCATGCAGGACTTTTTTTTCCGCCCGGCGGATGGTGGCAACAAGATGGCGCTTTTCCCGCTCCGTAAGACGGGCAAAATCCTGGGAGGCCTGACCGCCCGCGCTCATGCCTGCAGCACCCGCAGCCATTTTGCGATAGGCGGAATTGCGCAGCAATTCGTACTGGACGGCGGCAGCACCGCTGGGGCTTCCATGATGACCCGTGGTGGATCCGGATCTACTGCCGGCGTTGCCTGGTTGCCGGGGCTGAGAATTGGTACGGCGCGAATTGGCTGATGATTGCGGCTTATTTGGAGAGAAATTACTGGCCTGTGGATTGGCACCGGGGGTAGTCGGTTGGGTTGGCTGTGGGCCTGCGCCGGATACCTGCATTGTAGAAAGCACATTCCACGGCCTGGCCGTGGGCGGACCCAGCAGCAAAACCAGAGCAATGGCCAGCGCCGCCGCGCCGGTCGCCGCCGCCACCATCCGATTCCGCCGGACATTAAACGGCACGGGGCAGGTAATGCTGGGAATCAGGCGCAAAGCACTTTGTTGAACCATCTGGCGGAAAAGATCTTCCACGGGATCGATGGCACTGGTCTTAAAGCTATCCACCGCGGTCAACAACACGCCGTTAGCGCCATTGCCTGCATCCACCAGCCAGGCGGCCTGGCTGAAAGATTTAATAGGGGTGCCCAACACCACCAGTCCTGCACAGACACCTGCCACGGTGCCAACCAACGCCCATGGCGGCAACACCAGCCACGCCAGCAGGCCAAGTGTTACGGCAATAATGGTTATCAGGTTGGGGTGTTTGAGTTGGGGCAGACGTTTCATGCCCATTGCCAGTCCCGCCAGGGATACCATCAGCAGCATCAGTGCAACCAAAGGCCGGCCTAACCAAAAACTACGGGCCAGCAGCATCACCAGCAGCACCGTTGCCGCCAGGCATAGGGCAGGTAACAGGCGATCGGCCAGTTCTCCCCAAAACATATTCCGGCGACAGTGCTGGATAAACGCGTCCAATTCCGGCAGTGTGTCAGGGCATACAGCATGGCGGCGTTGCGTATTCATCGCGTTGATTATCCGTGCCAGTGAATCCATACCCATTGGCCGTCGGCCTGATTTTTCGCCTGCACCCAGACTCCTTTGGCCAAATAGCGCAGGCGCACCACGTAGTAACTTAATCCCACCTGGGCCATGGATCGCCCGGTTTCGGCGGCCACAACTTGGTAAAGTTCCCGCCTCAGGACATTATCCTGGCTTACAAACCGGGCCTGCCCGGCGGCAAGATGGGCCCGAGCCACCAGGTAACCTGTATGGGCCTCGCCCACCAGGTGACTGTTAAGTAAAGCCCGAACCTTGGGATAGTCCGCACGCAGTTGCCGCAGAATCGCGGATTTACCAGGAGACGGATTAGCATCGGCAAAGATCACCGGCGTAAGACCGCGGGCCTGTAACAAAGACGAACTCGGACTGCCTGTCAGTTTGGTGGCAGGTTGGGTGGCCGGAGGAATGTCTACCACAGGAATGCCGGCATTAACGGATCCACCGGTTGATTTGCCTGGTGCGGCATGTCCGGTGATGTATTGCATATCATCGCGGGCATTTTTGACCACCAGGGTCAATGTACCGCTGAGGTTCACATCCACCACCATCGGTTTGGGTTGATGAATGACCACATCGCTGTGGGTACGAATACAGCCGGCCACGGCCAGCGTCAGCACACAAATGACTCCCGCGGAAGGAATTGAAAATCGCAGCATAAAGCACGCTCCCGGTTCAAAAGCAACCAACCCCTTCCAGTGTACCTAAAAGCTACGGTTACTGGCAACGTAGCGCATGGGCTGAAACATTTGCCAGAAGCCCCAATGCTTTTTCCATAAGCCGGTCAGCACGCGAAATCAGGTTGGCGATAAGGAGCCAGCCCGGAAGGCTTTTCAGCCATGGGCCGCCATGTTACCGTGTTAGATGCCTGGCGCGGCGGGTTGCGCGCGATTGGATGAACCAGTCGATATCCTGGCCATGGCGATGGGCAATCGCAGCCGGGGAACCTGATGGCATGGAGTTTCAGATGAAAACCGGGTTGGCCCTGCTGGGTTGCGGTACTGTAGGCAGCGCTGTGGCGGAAATGCTGCTGACGGAAAAAAAACTTTTACTAGATCGATCCGGCCAGTCTCTGGAACTTAAACATATTCTGGTGCGAAACCGCGGACGTCAACGCAAGGTTAAAGCGCCGGCACGGCTCTGGACCACCAATCCCTCCGACATCTGGGCAGATCCCACTGTGGATGTGGTGGTGGAATTAATTGGCGGGTTGGAACCGGCGCGCACGCTGGCCCTGGCAGCGCTGCGGGCCGGTAAACACCTGGTAACGGCCAACAAGCATCTGCTGGCGGTTCATGGAGCGGAAATCTTCGCTGCGGCGATCAAGGCCCGCCGTGCGGTCTGTTTTGAAGCCTCCTGTGGTGGAGCCATTCCCATCATCATGGCTCTGACGCGTGGTCTTGTGGCCAATGACATTCAGCGGGTCATCGGTATTGTCAACGGAACCTGCAATTATATTCTCACCGAAATGTCCACCTCCCACCGCACCTACGCCGATGCCCTGGCCGGGGCCCAGGCCGCCGGTTATGCCGAAGCGGATCCCACGCTGGATGTCAACGGCACAGACAGCGCCCACAAACTTGCCATTCTGGCGGCGCTGGCGTTTGGAGCCAAGATACCGTTTTCAAAAATTGAGGTCAGCGGAATTCACGGCATGCAGGATCAGGACCTGAAATACGGCCAGGAACTGGGTTACGTGTGCAAACTGCTGGCGATTGCCGAAAAAGCGGATCATGGCATTTCGCTGCGCGTTCACCCCACTTTTCTGGATCAGAAACAGCTTCTGGCCAATGTCAATGGAGCCTTCAATGCCATCAGCGTTTCCGGCCATGCCGCCGGCCAAACCATTTATTACGGCCGGGGAGCCGGGCCGCGCCCCACCGCCAGTGCGGTGTTAGCGGATATAGTGGAGGCATCCATGGGAACTGCGGCGGTGGTTTTTGCCGGTCTGCCGCTGCTGACTCGGCGCAAGCCGATGCCCATCGTTCCCACCCGCGAGATACTGTCCCGAAATTACCTGCGCATGACCGCTCTGGATGTGCCGGGCGTGATGCACCATATCACCGGCATTCTGGGCCGGCAGGGAATCAGCATTGCCGCAGTGGTGCAGCATGAATCCAGAGTCGGGCAGTACGTACCGCTGGTGGTTATCACGCACGAAGCCCGCGATGGAGCGGTGACCCGTGCCGTGAAACAAATTGACCAGTTGCGCTGTATCCGCGGACACACGGTGCGAATCCGCATCATGGAACCGTAAGACCCCAATCCACTATAATAACGTCTCGAGGATGCCGATATGACCATGAAATATGCCATTGTAATACCGGATGGTGCTGCCGACAGCCCGATTGCCGAGCTGGGGGACCAGACTCCGCTGCAGGTGGCATCTAAACCCCATATGGATGAAGTAGCCCGCAAGGGACGCATCGGCACCGTGCGTACCACGCCTCCGGGCTATGCGGCGGGCAGTGATGTATGCACGTTGTGCCTGCTGGGCTATAACCCGGTGCAGTATCATCCGGGGCGTGCTCCGCTGGAAGCTGCGGCAATGGGGCTGGCCCTTGGCCCACAGGACTGGGTATTTCGCTGCAACCTTGTAACCCTCATCGATCAGGTGATGATTGACCATTCCGCAGGCCACATTGGCGATAAGGAAGCCCGGGTGCTGCTCGAAGCGGTGCGGCAGGAAGTGATGGCCCTGGTGCCGTCGATGCCGGTTAAATTTTTCCCGGGCGTCAGTTACCGCAACCTTATGGTATATCATGGCGGAGATTTTTCGCATCTGCACACCACGCCGCCGCACGATATTCCAGATCAGGGCGTGCGTGAATATCTGCCGCGTGGTGCGGGGGCGGCGGAAATGCTCAAGATCATGGAAGCTGGAAAGCGCGTACTGGCCCAGCATGAGGTTAATCTGGTGCGGCGGCAGCTTGGCGAAAACCCCGCCACCGATATCTGGCTCTGGGGCCAGGGACGGGCCGGCAACATTCCCGCGTTTGCGTCCCGCTTCGGCAAAAGCGGGGCGATGATCACCGCGGTAGACTTGCTGCGCGGCATTGCCAATCTCATCGGCTGGCACAACATTGCCGTACCCGGCATCACCAGCTATCACGATACGGATTACGCCGCCCAGGGCCAATATGCCTGCTCGGCCCTGGATGAGTACGATGTGGTGTGCTGCCACGTGGAAGCTCCGGACGAAGCCAGCCATCAGGGGGACTTTACCACCAAAATCGCCGCCATTGAATCCATCGATAAATACGTGGTCGGACCATTGCTGGACAAATTATCCCGGATGCCACAATGGCGGCTGCTGATTATGCCGGACCATGCCACGCAGTGCGCCACCCGCAAACACCATGATGCGCCGGTGCCGTTTGCCATGGCGGGCACCCAGCGAAAATCCGCCATCGCCCGGCCCTATACTGAAGCCGCCGCCATGCAAAGCGATCTGCATATTGACCGTGGCTATGACCTGATGGATTATTTTCTGGCGGGCATGGATCATTGATCCGGCCGACGTATTCGCTACCGGACGCGGCCATCGTTTGGGGGCTTGCCGCCTTGGGTATGTATCATCATAAACCTTCTCTGAATTCGTACCAGGAGGCATCTTGAAAACTGTAAAAAAAGCTGTGATCACCGCCGCCGGCCGCGGCACGCGTCAATATCCCGCCACCTCGGTCATGCAAAAAGAGATGCTGCCGCTGGTGGATCGTGACGGCCTGACCAAACCCGTCATCCAGATTATCGCCGAAGAAGCGCTGGATGCCGGTGTGGACCAGATATGCATTGTTGTTTCTCCAGGGGACGAACTGCAGTTCCGTCAGTATTTTCGGGCGATGGAAAAGGATCTGCTGCCCGCCTTTGCCGGAAAAGATTGGGCTATCCAGGAATCGGCCAAACTCGGCCGCATGCAGGCCGCCATGCACTTTGTAGTACAGGAAAGCCCGCAGGGGTATGGACACGCGGTTTACCAGGCCGCAAAATTTGTCGGCGACGATCCTTTTCTGTTACTGCTGGGCGATCATATTTACATCTCCAGCCAGCCGCAACGGTGCGCCCAGCAGTTAATTCAAGCCTATCAGCACACCACCAGCCAGACGATTTCCGCGGTAAAAGCTACCCCCGCCGGGCTGCTTCATTTATTTGGGGCCATGAAAGGCTCACCACTAAACGATGGCTCGCGCCTGTACCGGGTGGAATTGATTAAGGAAAAGCCGTCAGTGGAGTTTGCCCGGCAGAATCTGATAACGCCCGGTCTGCCGCCGAATCAGTACCTGTGCCACTTTGGCATGCATGTTTTTCCGCCTGCCCTTATGGACATTCTTGCCCGTAATATCCGCGATAACCTGCGTGACCATAATGAAATTCAACTCACCAGCGCCCAGGAAATGCTGCGCCAGGAAAGCTCCGATTATGTCTGCCTGGAGGTTCTCGGGGAACGATACGACACGGGCATTCCGTTTGGCCTGATGGAAACACAGATTGCTCTGGCCCTGGCCGGCGTGCATCGTCAGGAAATCGTGGAAAGTCTGGCCCGGCTGCTCACGCAGCAGTTGGCCAGCGTTAAGAAACAATAAGCCTCAAGCTCAACAAAACCGCCGGCAGTTATTCGGCGTTACGCAGCAGCTTTGCCAGTGCCTGGTAATCGGTTTTGCCAGTACCTAAAACCGGTATCTGCTCCAGCGTGCGCACGATACGTATATTATGCAACCCGGAAAGACCGGCCTGGCGAATCACCTGGTTGACTAAGGCCCGGTCCAGCGGGCGAATGGCAAATAAAACCAGTTCGGGATGGTCCTGGTCCGGCGTGGGCAATACCGCCAGGCATGGTCCCTGGTCGTCCGGGCGGCCATAGGCACGAACCAGCACCTCTTCAATCGCCGGCAGGGACACCATTTCTCCGCCGATTTTCACAAATCGTTTCAACCGGCCCATAAACGTCAGGTTCCCCCGGGCATCCGCCTGCACCAGATCCCCGGTGCGATACCACGTCTGGCCATCCCATGTTGCAAATGGCCGAGGGCCGTCATAGTGCAGATACCCCCCAAAAATGCTGGGGCCGCGCACCAGTAACATGCCGGTTTCACCTGGACCATGCGGCTGGCCGGTGTCCGGATGAACGATCGCCACAACCACGGATGGCAGCGGCTTACCGATGGTACCCGGACGCAGATCATCTTCGCGCATCACCGCTACAAATGGCGAGCATTCGGTAATGCCGTAGCCTTCCAGAACCACCGCCTGCGGACAACGGACCTTGACGGCCTGGTACACGTCCGGCGGACATTTTTCGGCCCCGGTAACACAAAGTCGCACGCTGGTTAAATCGCGGCCGCCAGAGCGTACAATATTGGCGACAAAGGTGGGTGTCCCCAATAATATAGTGACCTGGTATGCTAAGATGATTTTGGCCAGCACGGCTCCTTCATTCGGATTGGGATAATGCACCACCTTCACCCCGGCAAGCAGCGGCAAAAGCATGGTGGCAGTGATACCAAACGAATGAAACGGCGGCAACATGCCTAAAAAGCGGTCGCTTTCCATTATCGTGATGCTTGCCAGCGCATCGCGGATGTTGGTCAATAAATTGGCATGGGTTAACGGCACGGCCTTGGGTAAAGCTTCCGATCCGCTGGTAAATAGCACCACCGCATTGGGCGCGGGCGCAGCTTTGCGCAAGGCCTGCCATGAAAACCGGGCGCGAACGGCTGCGGAAAGCTTTTCCCTCTTGCTGATGGAAGCAGCCAACTGTTCCAAGGGCACCAGGCGGCTTTTTAGCGCGGTCAAATCAATGCCCTGCGCCGCAAGGCGGTGCACCAGTGCGTCTGCCGTCAATACCTTTTGCACTTCCAGCAGGTCCAGGCTGTGCTGCACGTTGCGCTGGCCGGCGGTCCAGTTCACCATCACCGGCGTTTTACCGGCAAAAAGAACCGCCAGAAAAACGGTGTCCAC
>JAJZNX010000045.1 GCA_021852275.1 Planctomycetota bacterium
AAGCTGCGAATGGATCTGGAAGTGAACTATTCCGGCTATACCAACGAGGGCTTGCAGGTGGTGTCGCGAAATTACCTGTATTCTCCGCAAAACAGTATCACTACGATGGTAGACGATATTCCCACGGAATCCCGTCTGAATCCGCAATGGTGGGGTCAGGCGGTGGTGAAATGATGTTGGGACCAGCCCGGGTGGCCCGGGGCGTTTGTCAAGCAGGCCATTAAATATGGACGCGACAGTGCTGTAGTGCTGCGTCATTCCAGGCGGCATCACTGACCGGTGCCGGAGTCGAAAGTGCTCGGGACAGGAATCGAACCTGCACTCCTTGCGGAACCGGAACCTAAATCCGGCGCGTCTGCCAATTCCGCCACCCGAGCAGGGCGTGAAGGATTATCATACCATGTGGCTGTGGGCACAGTATAGTCAGGATGCGCGGATGCCGACATTGCCGAAAAATGCGGCCCGTGGCATTTTAATTGATCGATGGTTGAAACCGTGATCGATCTGCATCATGAGTATTCGCCGAGGCGATGAGGAGATCGCCGGCTACAACGAATTATGGTCTGTACCGCGGATACATCGTGGCCGGTGGGGTCCATCTGCTTAGCCGGGCGCATGGAACTTGCATTGCCCGCGGGAGGAGGCTAACGTTGCAATGGCTTAAAATACCCTGGCATCCGGCAGTTGAAGCACTGTGGATGGCCGCCGCCACATTGGAGTATTCGACATGAAAACGTGTTTGGCAATTGCAGGCGGTGTTGGCTGCCTGAGCATGACCCTGCTCATCATTCTTGCCGCCATTTTCATCACCCAAGCCGTGAGCTTGAAGCCGGGGGCCACGGCTTATATCGACCGTGCCGTGCCGGCGATAGCAGCGCACTGGGATGTGCAGCAGTTGCTGGATCGAGCCACTCCCAAGTTACAGCAATACGCTTTGCACCACCACGGGAAACTTGAACGCTTGTTTAAGATGTTTCGGGCGCTGGGAAAATTGAAATACCTGGGCAGCCCCACGTACTACAAGATTTTCAGCGGTACCAACAGAACCATCGGCACTTTTGCGGTTCCGGCCAAGTTTGCCAAAGGAGCCGCACAAATTGATATCCAACTTTTAAAAACCGGCAAAGCATGGAAGATAAACAGCTTTTACATCACATCAAGTGTATTCTTGCCGCTCGCCAAGCCACAAACGGGTAAGATAAAAATTAATCCACCGCCCGTTGGAACTTCGGCTGTCGAGGTAGAGTAGCAGGCACCGCAAACCGGTGCTGCAGAAAAAATATTCTAATGCAGGAACCAATCAACACCCGGCGGTAAGCGCAGGTTGCAGGTCAATCACTTAGGGAATTGATGGTCGTTCGCGTGAAGCCGGCGGCTTGTTTGGCGGCAGCACTGATCCAGCCGTTATTAGAACGGCTTTCTTTATTAAGAAACTTAAGCATGGCGCGGGCTTTACCGGCATTGGAGGTGGCCCAGCGGGCTACACCAAGGCTGGTGATTGCGGCAATGCGCCAGGAAACGTCGTGATCGTGGCGGATGATGTTGATGAGATCGGGGGCAAACGGATTTACATTGTGAACTATCTGGTATTTGGCATTCCATCTGGTTACAGCGGCCTTGACATGCCGATCGAGCTTCAAGACAGAATGTTCCAATGCCATATTGTTAAGTGGGCCTTTGCGGTAAAGAGATTTCAAACCGGCCAGCGATTCTTCCATAGCATCGATGCCGACCATACGTTCCGGCACAAAAAGCCCCTTTTTCCAAAGTCGATATCCGAATGACAGCCCCGCGGCAAAAGCCGCCCGGGCCTTTTTGAGATGATTGGAGAATTCATACGCAGCCCCGGCCTGGGAAGTAAGGGTCAACAGGGTTTCAAGGCGGCTTTGGACCACATCATTGACCTTGGGCAACGGTGGATGCGTGTAAAACAAAAGATGAGGCCGGGTCAGGCTTTTGCCTGCGGCTTTTTCAAGCAGGGTTAAAATGGGCATCAGTCTGGGGTCACTGGTGGGATCGGCGTTATGGTTGATGCGTCGGAGGGCGTGGCGGCCAGGGGCCAGGGCCTGCAAACTCTGGTAAGCCTGGGTATACAAGGCCCCGGCACCAAAACCGACGGGTATTGGTAAAAGAGCATCGGGCTTGGCACCGATTTTTATGGGATTCATAAAGCCGGGAGCCATGGTTTGGCTGCTGGCTTGTCCAATGCCAGCGGGCATCATGCTGTAGATCAGGGCGGCGGCAAAAATAGCGACGATCACAAACGCAATGCCGAATCCAACTTTCCAACTCACAGGGCACCCCTTTTTTAATGCAGGCGCAACCATGGGCCAACGCAGGACTGCTGGTTGCAAGACCTATCCGGTCATGGCCGACATGGGCATTTTGGCGGTTGGTGTTGCGGTGTCAACCGTATGGGAAAGGAAAATCTGGTTCAAGCGAAATTGGGGGCGGTGGCGGGCGCGGCCCCTTAAGATTGGGTGCCACGATTTTGGGCACTGCAAAAATGCAAAAATAAAAAAAGCCGTGTGGAGGAGGGTAAATCCACACGGCCTGGCGGAGGAGGAAACGAGTTTGGGTTTGTGCATGGAGCAGACTTATTCTGCGACAGACCTCCGGGCTGCACTTCAAACGAACCGGTCTGCACCATGCACCGACTATTCACTTTTTCCGGCTGCGGGCCTTGGCAGCCAACGCCTTTCCGGCAGCCCCAAGCTTTACGCCTGCTTCGCCTTGCTGTGGTCAAACCGCAAGCAAGGTTGCTTTCTCTCTGGCTCCCCAGCGTGCCCCGGCGGCCCCACTTTTGCCGGCCGGTGCTGCACTGGTGTCAACTTCGCGGGTTGACGCATCTGCTGTTACTATTGCAACTGGCGTGCCAAAGTTATTTTCAGGGGAAAATGGCGCGTAAAATATATGTGGGTACGGGTTGGCTGGAGAAAGGGGCGATAAAACCCTGCGGCCGTGCGGCTGAAACGCGGCGTTGACGGGGTGGTAAGGGTAAATCGGTTTCCAGGGTCAACGAGGCAACTGCTTAAAGGGCGACTTTTGAAGGCAGGTTTGCCCAGTCGGTGTGCAATTTGGCGGGCGGGGCAAAAAAAGATGGCTTTTGGCTGCGGCGTCGGGGAGACTTTTCGGACGACTATCCGTAAGATGCTTGGCAACGACCGCGGATGGCTCTATCAGGAATGATGCATGATGAAGTTGGAATGTTCTCCAACATTACCGCCGGGCAAAGGCCCGTTTGACCGTTTAAACCCCTGGGAAGCCTGGGGCATTATAGCTATTGTCATTGCGGCTATTGGGCTGGGCGTGGCCACGGAAATTCATTCGGCGTTTCTGATTCGGCGGCAGACGGACGTGGACACGTATTTCCGCGCGGCCTGGGCCATTCGCGCGGGCGTTAATCCGTATGATGTGGTCGATACCAACGGCTGGCATTACAACTATCCGCCGCTGCTGGCGATATTGCTGTATCCGTTTGGTGATGCCCCGGCGGGCCGATTGCCGGCAGACTTTATTCCGTATGCCGTTTCGGTGGGCGTCTGGTACGTGATAAGCCTGATTTTTACCTGGATTGCCGTGGAATGGTTGGCGCGGGCTTTGGAGCGCACCAGCACCGACCCAGCCGTAAGAAATCAACCCAAATACTGCCGCCGATGGTGGGCCTTGCGCATTGTTCCGCTGCTGGTGGTACTGCCGGCACTGGGACGGGCATTGGCCCGCGGACAGGTGAATCCACTGTTGATGGTTTGTTTTTCGGGAGCGGGGGCGATGCTGGCATATCGGAAAGAGCTTTGGGGCGGGGTGTGCGCCGGTTTTGCGGCCGCGCTCAAATTATTCCCGATTTTTCTGGTGGTTTATGCGGTGCGCCGGGGCGGGCTGAAATGGCTGATCGGCATCGCCATCGCTGTTGTCATCGGGATGGGACTTATTCCGCTGGCGGTGATGGGGCCAAGCCGCACCGTTACCGCGTATCGCTCGCTAAACCGGGTAATTATTGAGCCGGCATTGGGACTTAACCACAACACCAGCCGGGATCGCGAGCTTTTTGACGTCAACGATACCGATTCGAATTCGTTTGAAGCGGTGATAGATCACACCATTCATTTCGGCCATCTGACGCCGGCCCCGGATAAGGCGGTTAAAATTGCCCATTGGTCGCTTTCCGCAGTGCTGGTGGGGCTGACGATTTTTGTGGGGTGGCGGATGAAATCGGACGACCCGATCGCCCGCAATGTATTTCTGGGTACGCTTATTGCCATTATGCTGCCGATTATTCCGATATGTCACCCCCATTATTTTTGCATGGTGTTGCCTTTGCCAATGGCTTTGCTGGCTTCCAAATGGGAGCATGACCATAAATTACCCATTGGTTGGGGGTTGGGTTGGGTGCTGATTTTGTTTGCGGTGTCGCATATTCTTACCGTACTGCCCAAACCATTTGAATATTTGCGCGATTTGGGTTTGGTGATGTACGCCGATGTTATCTTGTGGGCGGTGGGGATATTATGGATGTGGCGGTTCAGACGCAGTGATCCTTCCGGCCAGCCACGGGTCGGTTGATGCGCGCGCAGGCTACCTATTTCGCTTGACTCTACGGCTTGCTGCCAGCACAATTTCCGCTGATGCGGCGTTGTGCGTTGGTTTATTTTGGTGCTGGTGTGGTGGTGTGGTTATCGCTGCTGCTGGGTGGTTATGTGCGCGCTGACGCACCAGCCGTACAATCCGCCGTCGCCTCCACCAAAACCTTGCGAATTGGAACCACATTCGCGCCGCCCTTTGCCATCTTTCAATTACCCACATTTTCGGCGGGTGACGAGCGGGATTTTCCGGCGAGGTGCCATGCCGCCGGTGCCGTTGACGGCGCAGTTATATGAGTCCCGATGGCTATCGGGATTGCAGATGGAATTGTCGTGGCTAAAAAAAGTCAGGACTGGACGACTGATCAGAAGCGTCAGGCGGTGGATGCCGGCCATCCCGGATTGTCGGTGCGTCGGCAGTGTGAACTACTTGGGCTATCGGCGAGCAGCCTGTATTACCATCGCGCTTCCGTGGACCCGGAGGATTTATCGATGATGGCCATGATGGATCGGCAATATCTGGTAACCCCCTTCTACGGGGTTTTGCGTATGACGGCGTGGCTGCGTCGGCAAGGGTGGGCGGTGGGGGAGAAACGGGTACGACGGCTGATGCGGCAGATGGGGCTGGAGGCGCTATACCCCAGACCGCTGACCACGCTTTCGTGCCCTGAACCCAAGCCTTTTCCCTACTTGCTCAAAGGGCTGACGGTGGATCATCCGGACCAGGTCTGGTGCATAGACATCACCTATGTAGGGTTGCGTACAGGGTGGGGGTATTTGGTGGCGATCATGGACTGGTTCAGCCGATACGTATTATCGTGGGAATTGTCGAACACGTTGGAAGCAGGCTTTTGCGTGTCGGCGCTGGATCGAGCGCTGCATCGCCGGCGATGTCTGGAGATTTTCAACAGTGACCAGGGCAGCCAGTTCACGTCGGAGGAGTTTGTGGGAGCATTGCAGCAGGCAAAGATACAGATCAGCATAGATGGTCGCGGACATGCGTATGACAACATTTTTATTGAACGTTTGTGGCGTACTGTCAAGTACGAGAACATATATCCACTAGGATATATCACAATGATGGAGGCCAGCCAGGGGCTGCGGGATTATTTTGAGTTTTATAATGAAGAACGGTTACATCAGACGTTGGATTACAACACACCTGCGGAGGTGTATGGGACCCGGCCGGCGGTCGGTCGTGGCCGCAGCGTGGCGGTGTCCCAGGCAGCCCTTCCGCTCGCCCTCCGGGCTCACTGCGGGGCTTTCTTGTTGCGGGGAAAGACTCTCCTCTACCAAAGCCTGTTTTGCGCCCAGTTGACAGGGAGTACCTCAATGCACCTGCCATCGTCCGCCTTCCGCAGCCATACCCCAAATAGTGATCCCGATGACGCACCGGCTCTCCGCAGACACCACTTCGAGACATGATGCGCCACTATGACGCACAACGTGGTGCGATGAAGCCGCAGCAATTCCTCGGGATCGAACTAAAAGCATCTTTTCCCTTCTTTTTACCTATACCCGCTGTAGGTGTGCAGCTATGTCGCACACGAATAGCGGCAGATCCAGCTGTGTCCACCGGCCGACGCTGGTGCACTGCCGGCTGGCAATGACCGCACCGCTGAGCGGATCTATCCATTGCACTTGGTAGCAGCCTTGAGGCAGATCCATTTCCAGCATCAGTTGGCGTACGCCATCTTTGCTCTTGAGATACATTGCATATACATTGCCAGGCTCTGCTAATACGTACGCATAGGTTTCACGGGCGAGTTGGCGCACCGCTGCATGGAGAGGTTTCATCCGCACTAACGGCAAGCTGGCGACGAAGTCCTTCACTACTTTCAGGTGTTGGCGCGTAAGCTGACCCACCGCACTGGTGCCTCGCGCATCTGTGGGGGTGTATGTCCAGCTCAGATGGTCATAAACGGCACCGCCGGAGAGCAGGAACTGCCAAGCATCACTGCGCACCTGCGCTATGGTGCTACCAAAATCAACATCCGAAGTCTCATCAAAGCCCAAAATCCCATGCAGGTGACTGGCCTGTTCGGTCAAGGCCAGCGCACCTATCCACCGGTCGCCGTAGGCGTAATGCACATTGTGCACCGTCACCGCCGGGTGCACTTGGGCCAGCAGATCAGCCCGGTCATAGTTGGTCGCGATCAGGTGACGTTGGGGTAGCGTTGCCTCCGCGTCGAGGATAGTCTGGATGTGGTGGTTATGCCAGTCAATGGTTCCACCTGGACCGGGAACCGAATTCGGCTCGTTGCAGATTTCGTAGTAGAGATTGTCGAACGCCGCCAACTCGGTCACGACCTTGCGTACCAGTTGGCTTTGGCGATCAAGCAGCGATTGGGAATAGGTGGTCGTGAACTGCTCGTAACTGGTTGATGGCAGGTGGTTGACATTGTTGTTTGGGTGAAGCGGAGAGTGTCGCCAGTTGTCGTCGTTGTACTGGGCGCTAAAGAAGACAAACTCCACAACGATGCCACATGCACTGGCCCGCTGCATAAACTGGGCTAAACGCTGGAAGTAAGTTTCATCCCAGCAGTCCAAATCAAAGCGGCAGCCACCGTTGTGGTAACCAGGTTCCTGGGTGCGAGCCCAAGGGCTCAGGTAACGCTGCGGCTTGGGGGCCAGTGTGTTGTGGTCTTTCATCCACTGGAGGAACTGCTCCCCCTCAACGTAAGCGCCGCTGAACACTCGCGTGAGATTAAATCCAGAGGCCGCCAAAACGTCAAGGTAGGCAGCAAAGTCAAAATCCAGGTTGATCACAGCACCGTAATGTTCGCCAGAAGTCAGCAGCACGGTGGGATGGCCGCGAAACAGAAAATAACGCTGGTTGTGCGGATGTAGAGAGATAGGCGGATACATGATTTTGTCTCCAAGGATGGTGAGAGTTTTAGGGGTAGTTGGAAATCTAATGCTTGAGGTACTTCCTGTCAACTGGGCGCAAAATAGCTGTCAAGTCAAAAGTTAAATAGCGCCGATGGTGACGCAGGCGGAGAAAATCCGACGGTGGCAGGAACAGGTCCGGCGTCGCCGGCAACGCATGCAGGCGGGTCTGGGCAATGCGCGACCCCTGGCCCCGGCGCGGCCGGGACACGAAAAACGTTATCGCGAGATGATTATCGGGGTGATGGCGGTATCCAGCTTTACGGCATCGGTTGTGGCCACTTTGACGCTGAACCGGTTGGCGGCACCTGTTCCCGGCGTGCAAAGTCTAAGGACTATGCGTGTTGGCACGGTGGCACCATCTACCAGCGCAGATTATCTGCGGAGCATAGGCATTAAGCCGATACTGTTTAGTCATGTAAGGCCGGCCCTTCGGGCGCTAAAGGACGGAAAAATTCAAGCCATGGTTTATGATGCGCCGATTCTGCGGTATTTTATGCGCGGACGGCTGGCCGCAGACATCCGCATATTGCCAAAGCTGGTGCAACGGCAATATTACGCCTTTGCTCTGCCGGACGGCAGTCCCTTACGCCGGGCCATTTCCGATGCCCTGCTGGAAGAAATTAATTCCGCACCTTGGCATCGGCTCAAGGAACGATACCTTGGCCCACAACCCTGATGGCGATGCACGCGCGGCAATTCCATACACCAGTGCCGGGGCATTGGCTATACTGTTTTGATGGCCACTTGAACTGTATGGACATCGTGGCACTTCAGGAAAGGATTCGTCTGTGACCCGCACATTTACACAAGCCAAGGTCATCTGGTTGCTGCTGGGAACTTTAGTCTCGGCCATGCCGATAAATAATCGTTGTCTGGCGGCCACTATTTTTGTAGGGAATCAACATTCCATCGGCAAATATACCACGGCTGGTCGCACGGTGCGCCAGGACCTGATCACCGGCTTGCACATGCCCTTCGGTATTGCCGTAGAGGGAAACCGGGTTTTTGTGACCAATGAAAACAGCGGCACCATTGGTGAATATACCACTGCGGGCCGGGTGATAAACGCCCGGCTGATATCCGGTCTCAATGGGCCGGCGGGAATCGTAGTGTCCGGCCACCGCTTGTTCGTGGCCAATTACAGGGCTGGAACCATTGGTGAATACACCACCTCCGGCCACCCCATTAACGCCAGACTCATTTCCAACCTGCATGGTCCGGACGGTATTGCGGTAGTTGGAAATGATTTATTGGTGGTCAACTTTGGTTCCGGGACCATCGGCAAATATACGATCACCGGACGCGCGCTGGACCCGGTACTGGTATCCGGGCTGGCTGGTCCCAATGGCATTGCGGTGCGGGGCCGGGAGTTTTTTGTCACCAATGATGGTTCCGGCACCATTGGTAAGTATACTATCGGCGGCCGGGTGATAAGTACCACGCTGATCGGTGGATTGCGGGATCCCTTTGGCATTGCGGTTTGGCGGCGCGATTTATTTGTGGTGGGAGAATACCGCGGGGGCAGCATCGGCGAATACACCATCACCGGTCGTGCCATCAATCCACAGGTAATCAGCGATTTGCACTATCCCGGCTTTGTAGCCGTGCGTCATTAACAGCGTCGCAATCCCTCCAGCTTACCTGCGCTGAAATGCAGCCGGCAACTGCGGAGGTACCAGTTGGGAGATGGTGTACGCGGTGTTTTGCCGGGGTCACAATGCCCGAGCCACCCTGCGACTTTATCACCGGCGAAAAATGCCGGATGTTACCCGGGTCAGCCATGACGGGCATAGTGATGAAACGCGGCGCTAAGCTTCTCGGTAATAGGCCCCACCTTGCCGGGGCCGATGGGGCGTTTATCAATACTGGTAACGGCAATAACTTCCGCCCCGCTCCCGGTGAGGAAACATTCATCTGCGGTGTAAAGGTCAGATCGCAGAAGATTGATCTGGCGGGTTGGAATGCCTGCTTTGGCGGCCAATTCCAGCACGACGTCGCGTGTTATGCCCATCAGCAGACCGCTTTCCGGCGGTGGCGTGAGGAGTTCACCCCGGCGAACGATGAAAATGTTGTCGCCGGTGCATTCGCAAACGTAACCCAGGTGATTCAGCATGACGGCTTCGGGTACTCCGGCATCAATAGCTTCCCACTTGGCCAGAATATTGTTGAGGTAATTGAGGCTTTTTATTTTCGGGGACAAGGCATTGGGGGCGGTGCGCACGGTGCTGGCGGTGATAATGGCCATACCGGCGCGATACAATTCCGCCGGGTACATCTGAATGGTATCAGTGATGATAAACACGGAAGGCCGCTGACAATTCACCGGCGAAATGCCCAGCAGGCCCACGCCGCGCGTTACCACCAGCCGGATGTAGCTTTCCTGCAGGGCGTTGGCGGCGAGGGTTTCTTCCATAGCCCGCAACAGATCAGCGGAGGAGTACGGAATTTCCAGTCGAATGGCGCGGGCGGAATCAAAGAGCCGATCCAGGTGTTCCTGCGGACGAAAAATGCGGCCATTGTATTGCCGCAGTCCTTCAAACACACCATCGCCGTAAAGTAAGCCATGATCGAAGACGCTGATTTTTGCCTGGGCCAGCGGCACGCGCTGGCCATCAATCCAAACCAATTTACTCATGCAGGGGAACCTCATCGGTTGAGCACACCAGTGCTATAGTGTAAGGCAAGCCGTCCTGACAAGCAAAATGCGGCGGTGGCGGCAGCACTGTGTGGTGCGTTGTGGAACATAGCGGTGGAATACGCCTGACCGATCAGCCCCGCCCACACCACCTGCGCAGCGTTTGGCCTGGCCGTCCCAGCCGGGCCAATTCTCCGAAACGGTTACCTGTTGATCAGCTTTGCCACGATACTGCCCACGCTTGTTGATGGGTTATTAACCAACACTTTTTCATAGTCCGCGGGGCCAAAGCAGCGGATATTACCCTTTGCTGATTGTATATTGGCGAAGTTGTTTCCGCCGAGGATACGCTCCAAAACCCAGTCGACGTTCCGCGGGTCAAGGCTGCCGCGCAATGCTGACATCAGGTCTCGCCGCGATTGATCTGGTGTGGTTGGCCCATTTGGCATGGCTTGTAAGTGCCCCAGCGCCCAAACGTTAAAACAGGGATTCGAGAGTCCGACATGGAATTTACGGCGTTGACATTTCTTGATCGTGGCCTGAACTTTTGCCCGTTCGTCATCCGATTCAACGTCGAAGATGCACCAAGTCTCATGACCGTCCGACAAGCGCCTCGCCAATTCGAACACTTTCGGATGGCGGCCACCGCGCGAGCACCGGACATCCAAGGCATAACGCTTTCGCACCTCGGGGTGGCGTGCGATGGCGTGGAAGTAGCTGCTTTCAAGCCATCCCTCGCAGACGAGTAAAAGAGGAATACGTGTAACCTGGGGGCGTGGCCGCCGGCGTAAGCTCATGGACCGCTCCCATTGCCGGTGCGCGGAGCCGGTTCCAGGGGCATTCCGGAAAGACGCGGCCCAAAACCACCCACCCCGCGATAGCGGCCGGCCAGATAATTTTTCTCAAAGGCCTCGGAACTGCGGGTGTATTTTTCACCGCGAAAATCGGCCAAGCTGAAAATTTCGGTGCTGCCTTCCGGGGTCTTCTCGGCGATCCAAAGCTGATCCTTCCTCAGCAAAGACGGCGACATCAGTTGACTTAGATGGGTAGTAAAAACCAGTTGCGCCCCGTTCTTGTTATTCTCCGGATTTTGGAACAGTTCGATAAACCTGGCCGCAAGCAGCGGATGGATGTTGGCACCAAGCTCATCGACCACGACAACGTGGCCCTCTTTAAATGCCCGGAAAGCCAACCAGAAAAGTTGCGCAAAGACTTGTGTGCCTTGAGACTCATCTTGCCAATCGAAATCAACGCTCTGGTCGTCGGTGCGGCGGTGCTGGGCCAGCACGCGGACCTGTGTCTGCACCATCTGTTTGGCCTGTTGCAGGGCCATTTCACCGGCTCGCTCGCCGTGTTGTGGAGTAAACACGCGCTTAAAATGTTCAACAATCTGAAGGTCCACTGCGGGTGGATCCCCCAGATGTAGCCCGGTGATGCCGATATCCGCATCGCGCAGGACCGCTGCCAATTGATCGCGAAATTCATTCTCATCGCGGATGCTCCGTGCCATTTGCAGCGCTACCCCTGGGCCGAAGGGAGATAAAGACATGACGATGGGATTTCTGGCAATCAGTGTTCGGATATTCCGCAACAGCGGTACGTTCAAATTTGCCCCTGACGAGAGCACCAACGCATCGTCGCGCGTCAACTTCGGAACATTATCCTTGGCGGCCCCGTCGAATTCGTCGCTGGAAAACTCCACGTTGGCGGCGTCGCCTTGTGTCCGAATACTGCGCTCGAAGAGTCGGCGAGCCTTCCCATGCCGGAGCTCTTCGCTAAGTGACTCCGCCACGATCTTCTGGGGCAGCGCGGCAAATCCGTAGCGAAACACCCGTTCACCCATTGAAAAAACCAATTCAAATCGCGTGGGTTTCCGCTGCCAGAGGGGGTCGAGCCGATGCGGCTCAATGCCTCGGATAAAGCCCGCTGGAGTTGGGTTGGTTGCCGAATTGGTGACAGCATCCCAGAAAACGTAGCCAGCTCGGACAAAATTGCTTTTCCCAGAGGCATTGTGCCCAAAAATCGCCGCCGCGCGTACGACAGGTGGAAATCCCGGCAGTGTCGCCATCGCGTTATCGGGTAGATGACGTTGAGCGTGTTTAACCAGATTCAATGTCTGGGCTTGGCTGAAGGAACGAAAATTTTCGACCGTGAATTCATAGATCACTGCTGTTTCTCCTGCCGCAATTTGGTGTTAATTTTTACTTCCTTGCGGGCTTTCAGCCACGATCCGACGTAGCGTATCTTATGTAAGTCAATTGTATCTTGTTAATCAACGTTTTGCAAATAAAACGCAATCGACAAACAAATATTCGGTTATACAGCCACAATTTCATAAATTATTACAATATTTTTGCAATAATTTATAAGGCACGACAAAGTGACGCCCACCTCTTTCGTACTCGTTGACGGCCTGCGCGGATTGCACTTGTTGATTGCCAAGGAGCCGTCGCGGCGAGAGCGCCAGCCAATGCGGTGACTGGGTGGGCTGGGACATACAGCGGTCCTTGGTGGGCGCGGACGCGGGCCTTGTAATATGGAAAATTGGTTGTTGTGCCCATGCTTGCGCGGGGTGGATTGGCTCGCCGTGGCCTGCATGGACAGTTCGAGTCTGGGTCTTGGCCGAGCGATCGGCCAATGTCGCCCGTTTACCAATGGCCGTTACGTACATCGCGTACGGGAGCCATCCAGACATCCCATGATTTGACCTTGCCGGGGTGCCAGCGGTGATACACCGCGGCAGTGCCGGTGCTGCCGCAATAGAATGCTCCATCAGTGGGAGCAGCACTGGAAATGTTGCCGTAGCTGTATATGGAATCGGAATTTTCGCCCACGTAGGGGTTATTTTCCCAGACTACGTGATCGTCGCCAAAGCCCACGTTCTGGCCATTGCCACCATGATTGCCGGAATTGAAAATGTAATTGCCCGCGAAGTTATTCAGCGGCAAAAGGGGATTGCGGGCTAATTTTCCGCCGGTCGGGTCATAGGCCGGTGCCAT
This sequence comes from Planctomycetota bacterium, assembly GCA_021852275.1. Lineage (GTDB taxonomy): Bacteria > Planctomycetota > Phycisphaerae > WQYP01 > WQYP01 > JABEVA01. Next base: position 13,107 of record JAJZNX010000045.1, read on the forward strand.
ATCCGCAGCCAGCGGCAGGTTGGAACTGGTATTATTCATCCACCATCCACCGATTTTGCCGGTTTTATAGTACCACGGAAAATCAATGGAATAGCTTTCGCCGAGGCCAATGGCGGAAGTGGCACCGTTGACCACGCCGAAGTTGGTGAGGTACTGGCTGTCGGCATTGTACAACTCTGACGGTTGGGTGGCATACGGATCGAACGGGCATATAAAGCTTTTCACCGTCATTTGGCCATTTAAGACCAGCAGCCACATGGAGGCCAGCGGAGAAGCGGTCATACGGCCGGTGCCGAAGGCTGAGGTGGCGGCGGCCTGGGGTTTAGGCGCAGTATCCAGAGGGGTAATGCCGGGGCTATTGGCATAAGTGTTGCCGGTGGGGCCGGAGGCCGCCGGAAACATCTGTTTACCGGCCGTGTTGATTGTTGTGGCAGGATTGCCTGACACGGCCGGAAACTCGTTGTTGTTGTCCTGGGCATAAATAATCATGGATTGAATAAGGCTGCGTATATTGACCGAGCAAACTGAGCGGTTGCAGAACTCACAGGGCTTGGCCAGGGCCGGCAGCAAAATTGCCACAATCACCACCACCCCAATTGTACCAACCGCGATCAATACCAGGAGTTCCGTGCGTGTAAATCCGACGAAAGATCCGCGGCCCACCAGTTGCCGGCGTGCCGTGAGTGCCGTCTTCTGCAAGCTCCGTACGCCTTGGATAATCTTCAAGCCACTACGCAAGCGGACCATGGCTATCCTCGATCATGACTTTTACAACAACGACATTGTAACACAGCAGCACCTTGGCCCAAAGCCAAAGTAATCAACCGGCAACTTTCCACGGCTGGCACCAATGGCCATGCGGGCATATTTTGGCTTCAGGGCTGGCAGAAATAACTTCACACTTTCCGGCGGGTTCTTTTGGCCACGGGCGTCGTTGTTCGCTCCTTACAGACCCATTGGCAGGGTATGCGCGTCGCTGGTGCCTTGACGGCCGCCAAAATGCCAGCGTCGTATTCATACAATTTATTTCCTGACAGCCCCTAACTCCCGGGCCATATACAGTGATAGCCATAAACTTAGCCGACATTCCAACTTGCCGTCCCGTCAATTGCGGGGTTGGCAAACCGGCCTTGGGCCGGTATAAGTCAAGGTTGGCGGCGGCCTGATGTTTCAACCACCGGGGCAGCCTGAGAAAGCGGTCCTTTTATTCAGGAGATATCTTTGTCCGGGTCGAACCCATCGACACACGTTGGTGCCGGCGCAAGCTCTGGAGCCAGGGATTATTTAGCCATAGCCCTGGGCTGGCTGATTCCCGGAGCGGGGCACTGGCTTATAGGCCAGCGGGGCCGGGCTGTGGTTTTTGCTCTCGCCATTCATCTACTTTTTTTCGGCGGTGTGTTGCTCGGCGGCGTGCGGGTGCTCAACCGCCCGCGGCAACCGGTGTGGGATTACTCGCAATTTCTGGCCGGCTGGCCGATGCTGGTCGGTAATGCCATCAAAAATGATACTTTTGCACCCCAGGCTAAACACCCCCCGGGCTTTGCGCCGTTGATTCAGGATGTGGCCACGGCCTATTGCGGTCTGGCGGGCATGTTGAACTTGCTGGTGCTGATTGATTTATTTTTACATGTCAGCGAAGACCACAGCCCCAAGAGAGGCCACATTGAAACTCCAGGTACCACCGGCGAGGAGAAGTGATGTCCATGAACCTTGGATGGCTGCATACCCGCCTGCCGATGCCGGCCTGGACACCCCTGGTGGATCCGCTTTACCAGCGGGTCGCCCACATAAGCGACTACTGGATGTGGCTGCTGATTCCTCTGGTTTTGGTTATTTCGGTGGTCTATCAGACCGCGCGCAAGGCAGAATTGCGCCAAGTGCCCATCGCTGCTCTATGGATGAGCGTGAAAATTTTGGCAGCCTTTGCGGTCATCGGCATCGGCCTTGAATTGCTGTATCATTATCTGACAGTCTGGAGTGTAACCGGGCACCCTTAGGGGCGGTCAGGAAAGTGTGCGGGTCAATATACTCGGCAGATGAGGCGCGATGTCAGACCATAAAAACATGCGTGGCTGCAAACGTCCGGAAATCCGGGAAATCGGGGGCCTTGACTCCCCTTCAACCGAATTAGATAATAGCTTCTCGTGGCCGGGTTAAGGTGAATTTCTGCAGGTAAATGCAGGCGAATACCATGCCCGCTATTCGGCCAAACGTGCCGATTGAAACTAAAAACGTACCGTGTAGAAGAGACTGACATCTTCATCCGTTTGATGCCCCGCAGCAGTAATCCGGGGGAAAAGGGTGCTTATGGCGACTGTAACAAAAAAAGATCTTGTTGATCGAATTGCAGACAAACTCCATCTCAAACAAAACACTGTCCGAGAGGTGGTACAAGAATTTCTGGCGGAAATTGTGCATGATCTTGACCAGGGCCATCGACTGGAGTTTCGCGACTTTGGCATTTTTGAAGTCCGATCGCGAGCAGCCCGTCTGGCCTGGAACCCGCGCACACTTACGCGTGTGCCCGTGCCGGACAAGCGCAAAGTTCGCTTTCGCGCGGGCCGCCTGCTGAAAGTTCGGTTGGCCAAGCCTGCGCCAACGGGGGACGGACGCAGTGTGCCGGCCCAGCCGGATTCGGCAACCAAGAGTGCGACGACCAATTCCGCCCCATCGCAGACCAAGCCCTAGCAGCGCCGCCGGCTGGTAATGCAATCAGCGGCAGGGGCTTTCTTTCCAGTCCAGACGGAATGCGCTGATATGGGTATTTTGGAATCACCAGCATCGGAAACCATCCGCGGGTGGCTGGCCGATTTAGAGCGTGCCGCGGAACTGCGCCGACAGCACCACATGCAGCGGGTCCTGCGGCCGGTGCAATCGGCACAGGGACCAACGGTGGAAATTCAGGGCCACCAGTACGTGCAATTCTGCACCAACAACTACCTGGGGCTGGCCAATGATCCGGAAGTCATTGATGCCGCCCGTACCGCCATCAGCCGTTATGGCACTGGGGCCGGAGCCTCGCGGCTGGTGGCCGGTTCCATGGATCTGCACCACCAGTTGGAGCAGGCCCTGGCTGCATTCAAGCGGACTCAAGCGGCACTGCTTTTCCCCACGGGCTTTATGGCCAACCTGGCCGTGTTGACCACGTTCGCCGGTCCGGCAGACCGTATCGTTTCCGACAAGCTCAACCACGCGAGCCTGCTGGATGCGGCCCGATGGTCGGGAGCCAATCATCGCACGTTTCCCCATAAAAATATCGATCGCGCAAAAGAATTGCTGGCCCGAAAAATCTCTCCCGCCGTCCGCCATAGCCGGCAACTTCCATCCCCACCTGATTCGCCTCTCCCCGCCCATGCGGCCAGAACCCTGCTCGTTTCTGACAGCGTCTTTTCCATGGATGGAGATGTAGCGGATCTGGCGGCGTTGTCCGCCGTCGCTGAATCCGCCGGGGCACTGCTGGTAGCCGATGAAGCCCATGCGACTGGAGTGCTCGGAGAACATGGCCGCGGTGTGGGAGAACTTGCCGGTGTGGAAGGCCATATTGCCGTGAGTGTGGGCACGCTTTCCAAGGCATTCGGATCTGTTGGCGGGTTTGTGGTCGGATCGCAGGCGGTGATTGACACACTGGTCAATGAGGCCCGTAGCTTCATTTATACCACGGCGTTGCCGCCGGGGTGCAGTGCCGCGTCTTTGGCTTCGCTAAAAATCATGCTGCGCCGACCGCAGTTGCGGCATCGGGTGATGACCCTTGCCACCAACGTTCGCAACCATCTGCAAGCCATGGGCTATGATTGCGGCCATTCGCGTTCACCGATTATTCCAGTGATATGCGGCTCTGCGGAATCGGCCCTGGAAGCATCCGAATTTTTAAGGCAAAGCGGTATTTTTGTGCCCACCATTCGTCCGCCCACGGTTGCTCCCGGCACAGCCCGGCTGCGTTTAAGCCTCATGGCCACGCACAGTGATGGACACATTGAATTTCTGCTGGAACAAATGAAGCGGTTGCGCGATCGTCTTTTAGTCCGGCCATAAGCAATAGCCTTATCCCAACAGCACTATTTACCCGCCCAGCCATTCGGCTATCTGGCCGGCATAATAGGTCAGCACAAATGCCGCTCCAGCCCGCCGAAACGCATACATGGTTTCCAGAACCAGGGATTGTTCGTCAATAAAGCCTGCGGTCGCGGCGGCCTTGAACATGGCATACTCCCCGCTGACCTGATACGTAGCGCACGGTACGCTTACCGCGGCAGCAACCTGCTGCAAAATATCCAGATACGCCATGCCGGGCTTGACCATGACCATGTCCGCCCCTTCCTGGACATCCAAAAGAGATTCCCGGATGGCTTCCGCCGCACCACGACGAAAATCCATCTGGTACCCGCGACGATCTCCGAACTGCGGCGGCGATTCGGCGGCGTCGCGGAACGGGCCGTAATAGCCGCTGGCATATTTCACGGCATAACTTAGAATGCAGCGATCGCTGAAACCCGCATCATCCAGGGCTTTACGCACCGCAAGAACGCCATGATCCATCATGCCCGACGGAGCAATGACATCCGCACCAGCCTGGGCATGCAGCACCGCCTGCTGACCTAACTGGGCAACGGTGGCGTCATTGTCGACTGTAACCGTGGCATCATGTGCGGCAAGGCGTGTCAGACCCGGATCTGGCCGGAGCTTATCCAAGGCTGCTTTTTTGCCAGAGTTCTTTTTCGCTTTGAGTCCACCGTCCGCAGTTGATACCCCCGCTGCCGGCATTGACCCCGGAACCGGCCCAGTCAACGGGCCGCAATGGCCATGGTCGGTATATTCGCAGTAGCACAGGTCGGTCATGGCTACTACATCAATACCGGCATCCCGAATACGCCGCAATGTAGTGCACACTGCGTTGGCCGGATCATGGGCATGCGTTCCACAGGCGTCCTTTTGAGCTGAATCAGTAACTCCGAAAAGAATAACGGCTTTCACCCCGCGGGAAGACAACTCCTTCACTTCCTCCACAGCCACATCCGGCGAGAACTGAAACTGCCCAGGCATGCTTAAAATGGGCCGGCGCAGATCCTGGCCGCTGCGTACAAACAGCGGAGCCACAAAATGTTCGGGAGAAAGACGATTTTTCGCCACCAGATCGCGCAGCGCCCCGGTCCGCCGCAGTCGGCGCATGCGCACATGGGTTATAGCTGAGGAATGGTTCATGTCTTTATCATAAAACAATTATGCCGCCCAGGCCAACCATGCGACGGCGGTTACTTGACGGTACTCAGGATCGTTCCCTCCGCCACGCGGCTATGCAGGGTCTGGCCGCTATGCACCTGCTCTGCCCGGCGCACAATGGTGCCATCCGCATCGGTGGTGATGGAAAAGCCACGTTCCAGCACCGCCTGGGGACCGATGGCCAAAAGCCTCTGTCGCAGCGTCTCAAGCTGGCCGGCGGCCAGATGCAACTGATTGGCCGTACCCACCGCCAGAGACTTTTCCAGATGGGATAGTTGCAGACTGCCGCCGGCAACCATGGACTGCGGCCCAATACCCACCAATGTTTGGCGCAGCGTGGTCAGACGACCAATGGCATGAGTACGAACAGCCAAAGCATGATCCGCCAGGCGATGCTGGGCGGCTTCCAAACGCCGCCAGTTCTGGGCGATGGCATGGCGCGGTTCAATGGCGGCGACGCGGCGTGCGGCCAATTCCAGACGGCGGCTGCGCATTTGCAGCAGTTGGCCGACATGAACTGTCAAATCCATAACTATGGCCCGCAGTGCATTTTTATGGTCCGAAAGTCGGGCCGTCACGTAGCCGACAAGCTGGTCTGCCCGAGTTTGAATTTCGCGCAACAACTCTCGCACGTCAGGCACCGTTAATTCAGTTACACCAGTGGGCGTAGGGCCGCGCAAATCCGCCACCAGGTCGGCGATGGTGATATCCGGTTCATGACCGATGCCGGTGGCAATGGGAATGTGGCCGGCGACTATGGCCCGGGCAACGATTTCTTCGTTGAAGGCCCAGAGGTCTTCCAGCGATCCGCCGCCACGAACCAGCAAAATGAGATCCACCCCTCCGATGGCCAGGCTGTGGCGGTTGATCTGGCTGATGGCATTGGCAATTTGGCTGGCGGCGGAAGGCCCCTGCACGGCCACCGGATAAACCATGATCTGCAAACCTGGAAAACGCCGATGGGCCGTGGTCAGCACATCATGCAAGGCATCTCCGGTGGGGCTGGTAATCACCACCACCCGCAGCGGCAGGCGGGGCAGCGGACGTTTGCGTTGTTGATCAAAAAGACCTTCGCCTTTAAGTTTTTCGCAGAGTTGCCGATACGCAAACTCCAGCGCCCCGGCCCCCTGCGGAGAAATTTCATCCACATAAAGCTGGATTCGGCCATGCGGTTCGTAAAACCGCACGCTGCCCCGTACCACCACGGCCATGCCGTCCCGGATGGCGGTGCCAACACGAGCCAACGCATCCCGCCAGATAACGCACGGCAACTGCGCAGTGGCATCTTTGAGCGTAAAATATGCGTGGCCACGCTGGCTGACGGAAAAATTAGAAATTTCTCCCGCTACACGTAACGGTTCGGAAAATCGATCGGCCAACGCCTGGGTAATAAACGCATTCACCTGGCTCACGCTATGCACCGGATCGGGATCAGCGGATGCCGGAGCAGAGCGAGCCAAGGGACTCCTGGCGGCAGATTTGGCGGCAGGCGCCGGCCCGCCGGTAAGATCAAACAAGCTACCTGGTCCGGAAAATTGCTTTTTCTGTGGCACGGCATGCTTCCCTTACGCAGTGAAACGCTCTTGATCAACGGCCATGGCTGGGCCGGGTGTTCACTCCGCCGGACACGGTAACAGAAGGGATGGTTTGCAGCCCTGGTGATGGCACCAGCATTGCGGGTTGGGTGCTGGCCTTAGTTGTTGGCCCATGAGTGCCGTTGACCGGGCCTGGCTGGAAAATAATTTTGGTGGCTACCGTGGTTGGACCGTCCAGAAGCGAAATTCCCGACGGCAGGGAATAGCGAATGGTGGTGGGCTGCCAGTGGGTATGCGGCTGTACGGAGGGCGTAATATCCAGAAAGGCGATTACGCGTTTTTCCGGCGGTGCCAGATTGCCGCGGATGACATTGTTGCGAAGTTTTCGGATAAGCCGCTGCGGACCGGCTACTGTGATGTGCAGCGTGGCATTGCGCACCGTTACTCTATATTGATTCAGCAGCCAGGGTGGTCCGTTGAGCCATACCGGCACCACGCCGATAAACAACTTTGCACGCGGCTGATGGGGGACCGTAAATGTAACCATGGCATTGGTGGGGGTAACTGTTACCCGCGGGTCTGGGGAACCAGGGAATACCAGACTAAGCTGGGACGGAATGGTTTGGCGTGATCCCACCGGCAGTGCGGAAATGCTGGTAAGGGGTTTGGCCACTACTTCAATTTGATCCGCCCCGCCTATGTTTTCCAGCAAACTCTGCGGCAGCATAACCTGCACGCTGGCCGGCGAAATGCCGGCGGCCACACCGGCAACTGCGCGAAACTCCACCGGACGGTTGATGGTAATAATCGGATCCACCTTCAGCAGAATATGACGCGGGCTTACGGCCGTAACCACCACCCGGTGCCTGGTAAAATAGACCAGAGAGTTAAAGATGCGCTGGGCGTTAAGCGACTTTCCGGCGTTAATTCGTTGTATATCCGACCGCGTGAGCACATAGGTAAGGTTATTGACATCCTGTGGGGTGAAAAGGCCGCGACCATCGCACTGCTGGCGGATGCGATCCACGGCTTCACCGGAACCCTGAATGTTCACGACAAAGGCGCTGTCCGCAGGTTTTTTCAGCAGCACGGTTTGTGGATTACCATTGGCCCCGGCCCCGGCAAGAATGGTAATGTGAATGGGCAGATCGCGCTGGGTGGCGGTGAGGTGGGCATCGGCGTACAGCCATAACAATACCGTTAAAAGTATCGTAAGCGGCAATACCTTCAGGCGATCGGTAAATTTTGTCGGTTTGCTGGCCATACCTGCACTTTCGGCGGACACTGAAAACGATTTTTTTCCGCAAACGGCGGCTAAGCCCCAGGGTATGCCGCACCTGCTGCCCTATTTTATGCCGCAGCAGACCGGTGTGCGACTACCGTGGTCGGACGACGCAGCAGTGTTACCAGCGTGTTCCGCAGTTCTTCAACGGTCAGGCCACGGGTTAATTGCCCGCGTTCGGCAAGGCTGATGGTGCCCGTTTCTTCACTCACGATAATCACCACCGCATCCGTTTCCTGGGCCAGGCCCAACCCAGCCCGATGGCGGGCACCCATTTCCTGGCTGAGTTCGCCGCCTTCCGCCAATGGAAACTGTACCCCGGCGGCAATAATTTTTCCTTCCCGGATCACCACTCCCATATCATGAAGTAGCGATCCCGGCCAGAAAATAGTGTCCAGCAGTTCGGCGCTTAAATCGGCATTGAGCGTGGTACCATTTTCCGTAAGCCCCGCCAGGCCGACATCCCGTTCGACTGCGATTAAAGCGCCGATGCGGTTGCGGGCGCAATATTCCACCGATTCACAGAGCATATCCACCATTTTGCGGGCCGAGCCGGCATTGGGCCGGAACAACCGCGTTTCGCCCAGGCGGATCATGGCCCGCCGCAATTCCGGTTGAAACACCACGACAATGGCAAAGCTGGTAAATACCAGCAGCCGACTGAATAAAAATTCCACCCGCAACAGCTTATCGCCACCCAGCCGGATAATGGTATAGGCGATGAGCAGAAACAATCCCACGCCCTTGATTAACCTGGCTCCGCGGGTGCCACGCAGGAATTCCAGAACCGAATACACCACCACCCCGATCAGCAGCATTTCCAACAATACCACCCACCACTGATGAGCGGTAAGTCGGCGGAGGTAATTGTGTAAAAATCCGGGCATTGTCGTTCCCAAGAGTATAACCGACCCGCAGGATATTTCCGTCATTTTAGATGCCCGCTCCACCGCCCAGGCCAACACCGGTCTCTTGTTGGCAAGCTCTTCCCTTATTTTATCGGCTTAAATTGTATCCTGCCCGGTCATAAAATTTCAGAGCAGAGCAATGCGGCATCATCACCTGCGGACACGCAACGCCCGAAACCATACTCCATCCGCCGAACTTCATCACCCTTCAGGCAATGCCATGGCAACCCGTTCCAGCAGCCTGCCAGTTACTACGGATTTACCTCTCCACGGGTACTTTTGTGCCACACGCACCTGCGGCACACCGGCGACGCCGCGCCACCCCGCGATACACCTTGCCCAGTAACAAGTGCGCTGCGGACAAATGGCCAACAAAGGCCAATGGCCTGCTCCACCAGAAATACCGGGCAATTTCCAACAAGGCATCGGCACCACCAAACACTTGTCCGTTGGGCAGCAGCAGTCGCATTTCGGTAAGCAACTGCTCTTCAGACAAACCGAGCTGCGTCCGTACCCAGGGAGTTTGCAGCGGCAGCAATACCAGTTTTCGGCTCTCGAGCAGCTTTTGACTGCGTCTGGCCCAGGTTATGCAGAAATTGCAGTCTCCATCGTAAAGCACCCATCCCGCCACGGTTTCGTTATTTGCAGGTTTAGTTGGCACAGAAATATCCGCCAAAAATCGTTATCTGCCGTCCGTAATTTTAGCAGCCTGCCGGCTGGTTTCCAAACTTCATGACGGCGCAGGCGAATCGTAGTCAGGTCTGTGCGTAACACGCATACGCAGTCTCCAAGAACCTCCGCAGTTCCCACCAGCCGCAAAGGTCGGCACCGCGGCAAATTATTCATTCCATAAGCCAACGTCGCAAACGGCTTGTACACCTGTCTTGTGTCTGGGGATGCGGAAATATCTTCTCCCCCTGACTTATGCTCATCTATAACATTTGACAGCACCTTGGGGATGGATAAGCTTCACGTATGGTCAGCGTCGCTGTGAGTGTGACTGGCCGTAAATTCACGAACGGTTACAAGATTCGTCACATGGTGCAGTTGCTCTTATTAATTGCCGGCTCCTTCGTGGTGGCCTGGATGTGGGCGCTGGTGGCGAACCACTGGGCCATGCGTGCCTGGCGGAAAACCGCCGGCGAGCATTGGACGCAGCGAGCGCGGGCTTTATTTCCAGCCCGCGCGGGCGCGGGACTGCAATTGGTGCTTATTCCGACGATTTTAGCGCTTGCCGAGAGCAGATTCATTCTGCACGTATACGGTTGGCCCACGGCAGCCATGGCTGCCACCGCGTGCGCAGGCGTTTTGCTGGCCAACCGCCGCATGGGCCAGCAGATCTACGGCCTGGCGTGGCCGTTTTCTCGCGCACCTCTTTTCGCGTTTGTGAGGATTCTGGCCTTAAGTCCGTGGATACTTCTGATTGCCGGCATTTTTGCGATGCCCTCAGATTTAGGCCCCGACACATTCCTGGCGGCGGCAGGAATACTGCTGTGGTTTCTGTTGCTGACATTGGGAGCCTGGTGGCAGATACTATACCGGCTGGGCCTGCTGCGTGATGCGGACCAGCAACTGCAGGCCCGCATAAACATCCTGGCGGCGCAGATGAACGTCCGGGTTCGCCGGGTGTGGATATTCGAAAGCTGGATGGCCAATGGCTACGCGAGTCCGATTACCCGTGAGGTGCTGTTGACCTCTGCACTTTGCGAAAAGCTGCCACCGACCGAACTTATGGCGGTCTGCGCTCACGAGCTCGCCCATCTGGGGGAATCGCGCTGGGTTAAATTCCGGCGACATACTGCCTTTCTGGCCTTTTTCCCGCTGGTGTTTGCTAACCCCATCGCCGCAAGCTTTCCCATTGGGGAGTTGCCGGCAATAGTCTGGGCCGCACTTGCCCTGCTGGCGCTGGTGCTTAGCCAGCGAATGGCCAGGCGGATGGAAGTGCGTGCTGACTCCTGTGCGGCGGAAAACGCGGCGGATCAGGCAACCTATGCGCGGGCCTTGGAGCGCATCTATCAGATCAATTTGATACCGGCCGTCATGTCCGGCCGTCGCCGGATACACCCACACCTGTATGACCGCATGCTGGCCGTCGGCGTCACGCCCGATTATCCCAGGCCGATGCCGCCACGGCGCTTCACGGCCGCGACGTGGATACAGTTGGCACTGCTATTTTTGCTGGCTATGCACGTCCACTCCTCTGTCACTATAAGTGCATCGTCGAAGCCGCAGTGGATCACCCCCGGCGGTGGCCACCAAGGTACTCAGCAGCAGCAACCTGTACGTCAGGGAACGAAACGGGAACCCCAAGAGTTTCATATATGATGTGTGTACATTCTGATTCTAAACATAAACATGTTTCGTCGCAGCGCTCATGGCCTTGCATGTTGGGCAACATGCCATATTCTCAAGAGATGATGGATGCGGTATCTTCCGCTGCGCGTCCGAAGCGGAATTGCAGACCCAACGAAGCATGCGCAACGATGCCAACGGCAGCATTGCACCAAAGTATGTCGATAGTTGCGCCCTGTCCCACAGGTTATGCCTTCCAGTTCTGGTTTTGGTGAAACGATGACTCCTTCCTTCAAGGTCCGATTCACGGCGGCGATGGTCCATCTGCTGGGCCCGGTGATGCTTTTTGTGCCGGGCCTGGCGGTGTGGTTTTATGCCCAGGATCGCTGCGATTGGCTGGTGGCACACGCGCGTCGGGCGGCCGGATTTCAAGCGTTCATTTTTGCCGGGTATATGGTGGTGGCACCCACAATTCCACTGGCGGGTCCGGTGTTTTTCCGATTCCGGGCGGGGTCGATCGTGCCGAGTGTGCCGCATATTGTGTGGCAACATCCGATGGCGGCGATCTTGGTTTACGGCGGAACTGTAGTTTTTAACGGCCTGCAATGGGCCTCCGTGGTACTGAGTCTGGCAAGCTCGCTGGCGGCCATGCTGGGGTGTGGCTGCGTTTATCCAACCTGGCCGCGGTTGGCATGGAGGAAAGGTCCATGACCCACCCGCGGCGGGAAAAATGGTTGGCGCTGGCCATTTATGTGTTGGCAGCTACGGTGCTGCTGGCCCTGCCCACACGGCTGCACCTGCATAATACCATCATCGGTTCGCCGGGGTTTCTTTTTCTCTGGATGTATGCCTGGTGGCCATGGGCGATACTCCACGGCTTGAACCCGCTTTATACCCACCAAATTTGGGTTCCTGGCGGCCAGAATCTGCTGTGGGTTACATCCATTCCTAGCGTATCTATCGTCATGGCACCGGTTACACTGCTGTTTGGCCCCCTGGTCAGTTACAACCTGGTGGTGGTGTTGGCTCCGGCAATAGGTGCCTGGAGCGCGTACCTGTTGGGGCGGGAAATGACCGGCAAATTCTTGCCAGCTCTTTTCGGCGGGTGGGTGTTTGGCTTTTCCGGCTATGAATTCGGCCACCTGCTAGGTGAGGTCAACATGTTTGTTACCTTCGCCATTCCGTTGCTGGTCTGGATTTATATGCTTCACTGGAAGGGCAAAATTGGCCGTAGATGGTATATCCTGCTGGTTACAGTGCTGCTGGTTTTTCAGTTCGGGGTCTCCACAGAGGTATTTGCGACCTTGCTGCTGTTTGGCCTGCTGACGATTGTGGCGGCCGTGGCGTTTGCACCGGCTGGCGACCAACGCCGCCGGCATCTGGCCGCGCTGCGGGCGACCATGGCCGCGATTTTACTGACCATAGTGCTTTTGGCCCCTTGTTGGTATTACGTATTTTTCGTCCATTATGTGCATGGGGCTATTTTGAAGCCCAATGTTATCGTGGCCGATCCTTTCAACTATTTGATTCCAACACCCATCAACTGGCTTGGTCACCTGGCACAATCATGGATCGGACCAGCCCACTGGCTGACCCGCTGGCAGGGGCGCAGTTACGAACAGGATGCTTACCTTGGCCTGCCTTTGTTGGGAATCGTGCTGTTATTCCTGCGGGAATTTATCCATCAGAAAAGCATACATGTTCTGATATTCATGCTGGCCGTGGTTTTTGTGGCCAGCCTCGGGCCGCGGCTACACCTGCCGGTCCACATTCCCTGGGTTCCGCTGCCCTGGAAAGCTTTTGTGCATCTGCCGCTGCTGGACAAGGCCTTGCCGGCCCGATTCAGCTTATACGTATCTCTGGCAGCAGCCATGATCGGAGCCTGGTGGATGGCCTGGTCCAAGCAAGGCCGGTGGGCCAAAGTAGCATGGGCGGCAGCCACGATTGTATTTATGCTGCCCTGCACGTGGACCCACAGTTGGCGATATCGCGTGCCCAACCCGGGCTTTTTTACTTCGCCGGCGCTGGATCGTTATATTCCGCAGGGCACCACGGTGTTGATTTTTCCGGATGGCTTTAAGGGAAGAGCCATGTACTGGCAGGCGGAAAGCAATTTCCGCTTTGCCATGGCCGGCGGATACATTGGTACGCAAGTGCCCCGCGGCTATGCCACATCCGCGGCCCAGGGAGCTTTGACCATAGTCCCAGCTTATGCGAATCAACAAGCCATTGCGCAATTTCTTCTCCGCCACTATGTTGGTGCTGTCATTGTTCCGGTGGCGGATTGCCCTACGACCGCCGCACCGTACGCTTTCCTGCATACCCAGCCGATAATCACCGGCGGGGTGCGGTTGTATCTGCTGCGCCGGGTAAAGCCGGCGGCAGGCGGCTTGATGAGCCACCATTGACTGACAGATAAATCCAAAACTATCCGCAGCACATGTTGTAGAAGAATTCTTCTTTAACAATTTTGCCGTCTTTGACGGTGTAGAGGGCGGCTTCCTCAAGATCAAACTGCTTACCGGCCATCGGGCCATTTTTGGCCGTCAAGTTGAGTTTGAAGCCGACGATGAAGCGGTCACCATGCGGCCAGGGACCCGTTACCGCGCAATGGTGAATATCATGTTCTTGGAAGAACCGTACGGTTTTTTCCCTCGCCGCGGCAATGCCAATTGGGCACTCTTTGCCCGGAGGCATGGCAACCGGTTCCACGCTTACTATATCCGGACTGTAAAGCGCATCGATAGCCTCCAGCCAGTGGCCTTGTCCGGTCAACTCCACAAGTTTCTTACCAACTTCCAATGTACTTTTCATGACAAGCTCCTTAAAAAACCATTCATCAACATTTGTACGCAGCGAGAGGCCATTGATTACGGCCTGCGACTACGCTGCAATTTTGAGTTTACATTCCTGCGTGGGGCAAACCCATGGCTTTACGCCAGACTGCCAATTGCCCGCAATGGTAAGATCGGTGGTTGACGGCCACAACCAGGGCAGAACCGAGAGTCGGAATGAACTTTGAAAAGACCGGGGCTGGGTACTTTGCTGCGAAATCTGAATCGGTTTTTTCCTTTAAATACCCGATGATCTGGGCTGCGGTTTTTGCCAAACCATCCATATAGAAGGCTTTCGATTTATAGACCTGGGGATCGGCGCAGGGGATAGAGCCTATTCCATAAACGCTCCACCAGTTCACATCCAATGCGGTTTGCAGCGGCAGTCCAAGCACCTCATGAACAATTTTCTGCTCAATGGCCAGAAGATGTCCGAGTATCCAGGCCGGATGGTTCATTCCCTTGAGGGGCTGGACGGTCATCTGGTCATCGTGAATGGCAATCAATCTCACAGGCAAAATATCCTGCTGATTGCGTTCAAGGCTTGACCATAACGCATCCTTCAACATAGAAGTCTCCTTTTAAGTACATGCCAATAGTTTTTAACCACATTTCGTCGCTGATTCCAAGGCACGCCCCTTAACACGTGACAAGATGTATTCCCAGCCCCCGTTAACGCCTTTGCGGTGTTCGGGTGCAATATCGCCGATGGCCCGATGCAACAGCGTGAGCCGTGTTTGACCTGATTGTTCCGTCAGCCGATACTGCACATGGGAAATTACCGGATAAGACATGAACATGGGTCCGGTGATTTCCAAAAGCGTCGGCGGTTTAATCACCTGCACCTGCCCCCAAAAATGACCGGTGTTGTTGCCCAGATCACGATACCAACGCCCGCCGGGCCAAAGCTCAAGTATCATCGGCATCGGAGTACCATCGGGACGGTCTGCGGCGGGGCCTAATTGTTCCAGCAAAGCTGCGAAAACAATCGCCACCGCCGCATTGATATCAATTTTCTTTTCGATACGGAGCAGATACTGCTCCGGCCAGGGGATGTCTAACATGGTTACTCCTTTATAAATAACTTACTTCTTGACTGGCCCCATCCGATCTACTCCGCCCTGTTCCCGCATAAGAACTGCCTTGGCTTCGGCACGCTGTTTCACACGGTCCAGTTGATGTTGCCAGAGATGTTCGAATGTGGAGGCCCAATCGTGAATGGGTTTGAGCGGTGCAGCGTTTATACTGTAAAGCCGTTGCCGCCCAGCTCGCCGCACCCTGACCAATCCCACCTGTAACAGTACTCTTAGATGCTTGGAAACCTGGGGCTGATGCCAACCCAGTGAATTTACCAGGTCATTGACTGGAAGTTCTCCCGTAGCCAACAGTCCCAGAACCTGCCGCCGACACGGTTCTGCAACCGCGTTAAAGGAATCGAAAGTAGTCGGTGCGCGTGCCATATCCATATTATATACCCATAATGGAATATGTCAAGTGGCACGCCAAGCATTGCAGACCAGCGGCATCAGACGGGCATGAAGGCTGTACCAACAGGAGGTGTACTTTTCAGGAAATTTTAACGACAGGACCAACAGGTAATGCGGTTACGATTGGCTGCGAGCCGCAGTTTTTCGCCATGGGATCAGCGCTCGCACCCGGATATCGCGCAAATACAGTCCCAGCCACACCAGAACCCCCACCGCCACCGGCAAAAGAAACATCGGCTGGCCAACACGTACATGGCTGGCCGTGGCCCCGCCCAGGTAACCCGTCATTAGAATTGCCCCCAGCACCGCAGTAGGCGGCATGGCATACAGGATGGCACTTAAAATTTCCAAGGCAGCGATGACCGGCATCAGATGCGTGGAATATCCCAAAGCTTTGAATGTTGGCAGCATTGGGGCCGGATTTACCAGCGTCATCACGCCGCCGCCGCACATCAGCAAGATGATCAGGGCGCTGATAACCCATCCGGCCCAAAGAGTCTTGTTCGATCCGGTAATTACGGGTGTATCCTGTGGCATAAGTAGTCTCCAAGAAATAAGCCGCAACCGCCGATATTTACGCCTTCATAGAGCTTGTGCACAGGGACGCACACTTTGGACCTCGTCAGATTATATTCCTGCCGGTGAAATCGTGGAGTGTGGGGGTATTTGGCCCCTCCCATTGTCAACTGATTTGGCCATGATTGATTCAACCAGATTATAAACCTCGGTCCAGGAAGGGCTGTTGTGCGGCCCTCGCGCCCTGCAGCATTTGATGGCCTGGGCGCGTAGCTGCGTTAATTTCGAGTAATCCGCCCGGGATTTTTGGTTACCAAAGTCGACACCAAAGGCCGTTTTCCATTCCTTTTTGACCTCGGTAAGAACCTCTCTGCATCCGCTAAAAGCCCGGCCGGTATTCACCAGGTGCGCCAATATCCAAACTTCAAAGCATGGATTCGACTGGACAACACGTATGCCTTCTTTTTCCCCTTCGCGTTTGGCATTATTGGCTAGGATATTGTCTTTCCCTATGGCCTCCAAGTCGAGCAGTGCCCAAACCTCGTCCGTGTCTTCCGGAGACTGCGTGGATGTCTTGACCTGTATTGCTTTTTGGACAACATCCATGGCCGTAGCCCCGGTGCGAGGCGCTGGAATGATTTTGAGTGTTACGGTGCTCTTGAAATCTCGCCGCATCTCCTGAAAATAGGCCACGGCGGTCCTGGTATCATCGCATACCACAACGATAATCGGAAGTACTTCCCGGTATGCCGTTTTCCGCTGAGAGCCATATCGACCGTTTCCCACACAATTCCTTTCATCGCGCTATTCTGCATGACACCGGCATCAGGAAAGTGTTGCCACGGCGGGCAGCGCACCATAACGGCCCTGTAAATAACGGCGTCTCATGTTGTGGTTGTTGCGTTCTTTAAATTCAGCCACGGAATATAATTTAGCCGCGCCGTCACTGGCCTTTTCGGTCAAGTATACCTGATCTCGCCGCAAGATTGCCTCTTTGGCCTCGGCATCCATCAACAGAGTCTCATGGGTTGTAAAAATAAGCTGGCCGCGGACATTTTCCATCGGCGTCTGGCAGTTGAATTCACGAATGATAGCCTGAAACAGGGTTGGGTGCAGGGATTCGTGCAACTCATCCATAAATCTGGTCAGTGGCTGTATGAGGTTACGAAGGTCAAAAAACATAGGTGCCAGTTCGATTAGTCGGCGAGTTCCAGCCGATTCGAGGTGCCATGGAATGCTGAAATGGCCCTGCCCGCCATGGTGTTTTAGCTCAATCCCGCTGCGCAGAACCACTTCATCAGAATCATCCAGTTCAGCAACTGTAACCGTCTTGTCCTCCTGGGCCAGCGTGAGGTCGGCGATACCCAAATCAGCGGATTGTAACCGGGCCAGGAGCCAATGCCGGAAGCTCTCATCTTTTTGGGCGCGACGTGCTGCGGTCCTACCTGCTTGGAACTGCCATGGCCATGACGTCTCGTTGGAGGCGCGTAGAAGCTGGCGGAAAGCCACGGCTTTGTCTTTAGCCAGCGATGGCACAAATTGGTCGGCCAATGAAAGCAATAAAACATTGGGACGGAAATCTTTGGATATCAACGCGAATTGCGCATTTTCCAGCCATTTTCCCGACACACTTTGCCCTTGGCGGCACAGCAAATCTTCCACCCCCTCCTGGACATTGAGCTGTGCAAGCCTTTCAAACACAATACTCGCTTTGTTAAATTGCACCTGGTAATCGTAGACGTCACCGTCAACAACAGCCTTTAAGCCTAAGCGGACCACCTCATCGCTTTTTCCAAGACCAAAGGGCTCATGCGGCGCTAATGAGGCATCCGAGTTAAGCTTGGCCGAGTTGCTAATCAAAAAACGCAACGCTGCGGCAGCACGTATAACAGTTGATTTACCGGAAGCGTTGGGGCCATAGATGGCGGCTGCACGGAGTAGCCGCAAGGGCTGATCATCGCCATTTATCCGCACCTCTAAAATGCCGCGATCAGAATCTGGATCGATGTCACTGGCAAGCATGGATAGACGAAATTCATCTCGGAAGCAGCCAAAATTTTGGCCGTAGAATTCGATTAACATAATACAACCCCTTATGATGCCATAAACGCAGAATTCCTGCGCAAGCCATAGTATCATAGGCTATAATCGGCCGCTAATCCACATTATATTGCCGTGAATATTATATATGCGCAGCCATTCTGCGATATTATGACGAAATGACAATATATTTTCTTTTACGAATTTTCGGCTTCGGCCGCTCTCCCCAAGAAACTGCCGCGCAACCTGCTGGTAAAAATCCTGCCGCCAGGCTACCTCACGTTGTCCCGCCTACTTCTGCCCGACCAAAAAGCAAATCAATCAGCCCCTGATCCTGCCGGTTAAAGAAAATGTAAACATGATCGCCGGGTTGGAGACGGGTGTCACCACGGGCGGCAATAAATTCATCTCCGCTAG
>JAJZNX010000080.1 GCA_021852275.1 Planctomycetota bacterium
GCCGACAACTCGCCGAAAACAAAAGCGTTCAGGTTCAGCCCGCAGGTTGATAGGCACGCATACTTCATGTCCAACCATTATTCACTTCCCGACGCTTCGCGGAAGATGGGGTTCGTAGGACGGACACCTGATTTCTGCCAACACGTACTTGCTACGCCGTTCTACGACAGTCTCCGCAGATGCCGGTTGGCCGAAGTCTATCTGGAAATCGTGGAACAACTTTTTCGTTTAAACCACATTGACGGATCGGCCTGCGGCTCGTTTGCGATTCATCATCTGCCGGCCTTTTTTGGTTCTCATTCTGGCTCGAAAGCCAATGCTTCTGGCCCGCTTGCGATTGCTGATCTTATGTTGGTAATGCACGCTGTATACTCCAAATACAGTATTGGTATCGCCTTAATGGACCGTTACCAGCACTGATTTATAGGTCTTATTGCCCTTCGCATCGACAACCCGGATGGTAATCCGATGCGGCCCCGCGGAGAGTTTTCCGGTCCGGGCGGAAAAACCTTCCAGCGGCGCATCAAATATCTTATCCGAAGCCTCCGCAGGTTGCCAGTACTTACCGGAATCCACCTGGAAGGCCACTGCCATAATGGGTACCCGGTGGCTGCGGGCAAAGCCCGTAACCACCACGCGATGGCCGTCTACGTTCTTCCATTTCAAAGCGCTTATAATCGGTGGCGAATTTTCTACCACAAAGTATCGCGTTTCCCTGGCCACCTCAAATGTTTCCTGCGGGCTGTTATCAGCAACGTTACTTGCGATCACCTTCACGCGGTACTTGCCGCTGGGTACGGAATCAGTTTTAAACAGGTAATCCGTATCCGTCAGATGATTCATCAGATTGATCCATACCGGAATCCCTTTTTGGCGATATTCCAGATGATATTGCAGACTGTCGCCATTGGCATCGGTGGCCGACCATTTAATTTTGACCAGGTGCGGATTCCCCTTCACTGGCAGCGCCAACACAGAGTTAATTTGTGGCGGAACTGTAATCTGTTGATACACCAGTCTGGCCGCATCAACCACCGGCGATTGACCAACCTTGTTGGCCGTGAGATGAATTTTAAATTGCAGATACCGCGCCGCCGGACTGGAGATTTTCCTCCAGGTATCAGCCGGCATCGCCGCCGACCACGGGCTCCAGAACCGCCCCAGGGTTTCGATATCCTTCACATTGCCGCTGCGCGTGCGAATCGTTACCCGCGTGCCGGCGGGCATATCCGCCCGCAAGTGGGCCACACCCCAATTAGCTGGAAGTTTGGCATCCAGCACCCGGCTGACATAGGTGCCGCTGGCCGCCACTTTCGCCGACAAGCGCAGCACCTGACCGCCATTGGCCGTCCCGAGGTACAGCCCACCATGCCGTCCCGCCAGCAACGAAAGGATGTCCAGTTGCGTCAGACGTGTCACCAGCGTTTCCGTCTGAGTAAACGGATCGTATTCCAGCAATCGGCCATGACCACCCAGCCCCAGCAGCAGCTTTCCATGCCGATACAGCATGGACAAAATCATATCCGGCACATGCAGCAAAATACTCGCTCGCCCCGTTGGTGTGATCTGATATACCACATTACTCTTGACATTCCCCACCGAAGGAAACGGCAGAGGCAATGGATGCGATCGAGGGGGCAAACGGCCCATCCGCGCTTTGGCCGGCTTGGGTGCGACATGGCCCTTGCCTTTGTGCAGCCCGGCATCGAGCACCTTGCCCCCATGTACCGGAGCCGGGCGTCCCATACCCGCCAGATCAGCTTGCATGCTCAGCGCCGCCGCCCCTATCCGCGCCAGCAGGGGTGAAGCCGTGGCCGCAAAAATGTCGCCCGATGGATCCACCGCCAACGCATCAATTTCCGCAGCACCCGCCGATAGCAGCACGAAAGGTTTACCCGTTCTTTCGTTCACGCGAATCACCAGGCCAGGGTTATCGGTTGCCACTACCAGATTGTTGTGCGGTGCCTGAACCATCGCCAGGATATTCTTCGTACCGGTCTTCAGCAGTAAGGACACCTTACCAGCCGGGCTGATCTTCCAAATCTCGCCGGTCGGACCGGTGGCCAGATAAATAGTTCCATTGGCATTGACATGGATAGCCCAGATGTATTTGACCCCCACCTGATGAAACAGGCTCGTCGCCACAACATTACCGCCGGCATTTTGCGTCAGCCGCGCCAGTGTGGCCGGCCCCGTGCCCGAAATTCCCGCCAGTAGATGGCCCCGCCCCCCCACCGCCAGCGACAACACCTGATGACCGGTGCCCGGTACGGTGTAGTACGGACGTGTTTTGCCGGCCGCAAATGCAAATACTTTACCCGGAGAGGTGGTGCCCCAAAAAATAGTTCCATTTTTGGTTTGAACCATGGCATTGACGAAACTGAAACCCGGTTTTTTCACCAGTTGCACCGCAGTACGCCCCAAAAAAAGCTGCCCGTAATTGTTCACTTCCGTGGCCGCAAACTTGCCCGTGGAATAGGCCTTTTCATTGTTAAACCGCCAGGTTATCGGATGCACCGCCCACGCCGCCGACTGCAGCCACAAGACTCCCGTGATGAATACTGCTGATGAACCAATCTTCCCGAATTTCATTTGATCTCCGTATACATGTTGTTGACTAAGAAGCCCGATCTATTTTGCTTCCATCCTCCGTCTGCCAGCCCGCGCATGGCAGGCCAGTTATCCCGGCCCCGGCTGCATCCGCGAAGGGGGCGGGCCTGAAGGTACAAGATGGGCACCACCCGCAAAACGTTGATCCGCCCGATGCCGCACCACAATCGTAAAGCTCGCTCCACCCTGCTCCACAACCGCTTTCGCCGGAACCTCCGCCATCACATCCTGATACAGCGGTATCGTCTGGGCTGGATTCATCTGGGCGAACAGGGTGCTGCGGCTCGCCGGCAGGCCCGGGTATTCGCGCGTTCCCATGGCAATACCGCTGGCATTGAGAATAAGTCGCGCATAGAGACGATTGTTCTTATAGGCCAGGATACGCCGTACCGCCTGAATCAGCGTCGGAAGATTATCCGGCGCAAAACGCTGGGGGTAATAGTCAAACGCCTGCTGCAGAACTGCCCGCGCAGAACCTACCACCAGATGATACTGGCCGTCGGGAATATCCATCGGCACTTTTAACCGCAGCATGACCATCCGCGGCTCACCGTTAAAGTTCAGCAGTTGTACCCGCGCCACCACCGTATCACCCTGTGCCACCACGCGGCGCTGAACGGTTACCCCCGTGATGGCGGCACTGCGATCCACCGGATCAAGTAAGATATGCACGTTCGCACCAGTCAGTACCAGTTTGTGAAATGGATTGTTGATGAGCAGGCCCACCGGCAAGAGCAGCCGGGTCATAAATCCTTTGGTGGTATAATGGTTGTTGGTTATTTCATCATCAAACGGAATGGCAGCCCCCTTGAAATTGAATTGGCCTGCCACACGCAGAGTAAAAAGACCTTTGGGTTTCTGGTGGGCCACCATACTGGCCAGGATCGCCGCGCCTAAGGAACTCACAGTGGCATTGACATTTGGATACAGCTTGTAATGGAACGTTCTATCCAGCGTTCCTGACGCATTGGCCATCCGCACTGTAATCGGCACCTGCCTGACAGGTCGGCCCAACTCTCCCACAATACCCGTAGCCTGGTCCATCACCAGCCGCCCCCTCACCTGATCCGTGGAACCGATCTTAAACGATGTACGTACACTGGGTAAAATGGTGTAAATATACGCCGTAGAAATTGGTAAATGCGTCAGCCCCTGGGCAAAAAATCGATGCCCAAAAGCATACACGCGCCGGCCTACCACCGCTGTTACCGTGCCAATGGCACCCATGTCTGCATCGCCGCTGAGCAGCGGAACGCCGATGGCAGCGCCTGGACGCAGCCTTA
Source organism: Planctomycetota bacterium (assembly GCA_021852275.1). Lineage (GTDB taxonomy): Bacteria > Planctomycetota > Phycisphaerae > WQYP01 > WQYP01 > JABEVA01. The sequence continues at coordinate 3,894 of JAJZNX010000080.1, forward strand.
ATGCTCCGGGCTTGAGTTCGGTCATGCCTCCGAGCAACATTGCGTGCCTGTGGCTTGGCGGCCCTGCTGCGCCGGCAGCCATCGGTATCAGGGACGTACCCCGGAATTCTCCGCGTAAATACCGCAACAGCGTGCCGGACGCACCACTGACCATCAAGGGTGAGGCCAGCGGAACCAGACCACTGCGGCCGGCAGTGCTCAAACCCTTCTGCAGTATCGGCGACGTACCCGCGCCGTCAATCGTCAAGAGGTGCGCCGCCAGCGGACACCATCCCGCCCAACCGTGGGAAATGGCATAATTCCAGCCCAACCCGCCCACGTATCCAGAACCGCCGGACCAACCCATGGCTCCTTTCGGGCCGGCCCCAAACCTGGGCACTGGTATCCGCAACATTTGCCGAATCGGCTGAACCCCGCCGATCGGCTCTTTAGAAAAGCCCCAGCCATACGCAATCGCACCAATCAACTTACCGTCGATATACACCGGCGAACCGCTCATACCCTCAATAATGCCGCTCTTACGTAACCCCAGTCCCCAGCATTTAACCAGAATCACGTTCATCGAGGGACCGAAATTTTTAATAACATCCAGAATCCGCACGTGAAACTTCTGAATCTGCGCCCCGTGCATCACCGTCAAGCCATAACCCACCATGCCCGGCTTGAGCTTATTTTCATACAGGTATAATTTCGGATTCGGATTAAACCATTTGTTGTCGACGCGGTTGGGATTGGCTGCCACCCGGCCTACAGGTGCCTTTGCCGCGGATGGTGCTACCATCGCAGCAGTCAACCCACAGGCCGCAGACAACAACACCCCACCGCCCACCAAAGCACAAAACCACTTCGACATCATGCCAGCATCCTGAGAACCACGAAGCTTTCAACCGCTACCGCTCCACCCTCTCCTTTGCCACCGGACCAAAGTATATCGGCCCGCGCGGAACCTGTCATGGATACGCACCAACGGCGAGGTTTGTGCGTTCGGCACGCCTTCGCTATCATTGGCAGAGTAGTAACACATTGGAAAGGTTGTTTGAAACTTGAAGCAGCGGGACTTTTTTAGATTGTGATGGTTTTGAATACCGCCATACCAGTTTCCCCGCCTGATGTTGCAAGCCATGCGAGAGAATTCTGCGCCAAGGGCGCGGCAACCCCACCCATATTTGCAGTCATCATTCCTGTCTATAACAATCCAGGTACTGTGGCCCAAGTTATCGCAGATGTGCTATCCGGATTTCCGGCAGCCCGCGTGTTCGTCATCAACGACGGCAGTACAGATCGCACCGCCGCCGTCCTGCAGGAACTGGCCCGAAGCCTTCCCGTCCCGCAGGCACAACGCCTGTCGCTGCTGACCCACCCCAAAAATTGCGGTAAAGGCACTGCGCTTGAAACCGGCTTTCAGGCCGCCTTCGCCGCCCAATGCACCCACGCCATCACCATGGATGCCGATGGTCAGCACCTGCTTGCCGACATGCTTAAGCTCACCCAGGCCGCCGCCATATTTCCTGAGGATTTGATCATTGGCGAACGGCAAATGAATCTTTCCCTGGTGCCTAAAAACAGCATTCGCGGACGTGATCTATCACGATTCTGGCTTTGGATTCAGACCGGTCAGGATGTGCCGGACAGCCAGTGTGGGCTGCGCGTTTACCCACTGATTTACACCATGAAGCTGCGTCACTGGTTCCATCGCTTTGATTTTGAAACCGAAACCCTCGTCCGGCACGCCTGGGGCGGAGTGCATATTCGCAGCGTGCCTATCACCTGCATATATTTTATCGGCGAACAGCGCGTTTCCCACTTTCGCCCCTTTCGAGATACCGTCCGCGGTGTGCGCCTCAACGTGCTGCTTACCACCCGCAGGCTTATGCCATGGCCGGCCATTAAACTTATTCACCGTTATTCCCTCCGTTCCATCTTCCGCCGCGACAAACACACCTATTGGAGCCTGAGCTATTGGAAAACGCTGATCTTCCAGGTGCTGCAAAATAATTCCTCCAATGCTCAGCTTTCTGCCGCCATCGGAGTCGGCATTCTCATCGGTCTGCTGCCGATCTATGGATTACAGACCGTCATTGCCATTTGGGTGGCCGACCGGCTGCACCTGAACCTGCCCGCCACCCTGCTTGGTACCGAAATCTCCATCACGCCCACCATGCCATTCTGGCTTTTACTAAGCACCGAAACCGGCCACCTGCTTTTGCACGGAACCCTGGTGCCCTGGAATTTTGCCGGCTGGACTGGCTTGTCTGTTGCTGAATTTTTTGAAAAGCTTGGCCATGACTTTTTGCCGTCCTTTCTGCTCGGCGGGCTGGTCGTTGCGCTGGCCTTCGGAACCATCGGCCTGCTGCTGACCCGCGCCGCGTTAAATCGCTGGCGACCCTATGGCCGCAGCTTGTTTACAACCTCGGCCAGCACCGCAACTGAAACTCCGGCCGCAGAGTCTACGTCGCCGCTGAGCGAAGCCCGTCCCCCAGGTTGACCACGACTTGCGCATCGCCACTGGTTGCCGCAGCCAACGAAAAGCTGCGCCTTTGTGAACACCGTGTGCCCCAACTGCCAGTTCGCACCGGTCTGTCAAGGTTTATGACAACACATCGGCCACGCGAATGTGATATGTTTCTTCTAACACTTCACCAGTAGATAAATCTCTTTCCTCCAAATTGCTCGGCCCCAAACTCATAAACGCGAACGGCGACTCCAGTACAAACAGGCCATTGCCTTGTTGCTGCTGAAATGTAATGGATGCCTGCGGTCCCGGCCATTGTGGCCATATTGGATCTAACGTGCCGCGAAATGTAACCTGCCGGAAAATTTGCCCCATCCCCTGCCCAAAGCTGGTCTTTTGGCCATCCAACATCAGGTCGTTACCACCGGTGCAGTCAAAGGAGCGTACCAGCCGTAGACCAAGGCCGTGGTAGTTAATGCGCCGCCCATCGGGTAAGGCCCAACTCCATTGACTTTTGATTAGACGACTTTCCCGCCGAACCGTAATCTGGGTGCCCCATGTCCAACTGAATCCGTTGCCATTGTGACCAGCGCGGAGTTCGCGGTTTTCCTCAAAGACCGGTTTTCCCCCGTCCACAGCTTCCCACACCAGACTCTCTACAAACCCCACTTCTTCACCATTCATCACCACGTTGCTCAGTCCAACATGACGCTGCCGCCCCACCACTTCGGTGGCGACGGTGGCACTTTCTTCCCAGAAGTTGATCTCCCGGGTGCGCAAAGCATACATGAGGCCCTTATGATGACGATGATCATGAGGGCTGGCCATGGAAACGCTCCGCCCCTCCGGGGTGTTCAATGGATGTAAAAACGGTTTTAGTGAATGCTGGATATTGTAGCGACCGGCCAAAACACTGCCGCTGTAAAAGTCCACACCCTCATCGCTGATCTGCAATTTCATGGCTTAAAGCTCCTTGAGTTCAACGGGCATACCCGTGCGGGCCGATTCATAAATGCCCAAGACCACTTTCATGGTACCCAGATTATCTTTACCGGAAGAAAGCGGCTCGCGCCCGCTCCGACAGCAGTCCGCAAAATGCAGCAGCTCATTGGTGAAAGAATTTGCCGTGGGCAGCGCACCCGCATCGCCGACCACAGGTGTAAATCCTCCGTACTGATCAGACCATTCTTTGAAGGCCGGACTTCGCTTGCGGGAAGCCACATACGCTGGGCCGGCATATTGACCCACCGGCGGCAATGCGTGGATGCTGCCATGATCGCCGAAAATCATAAACATCTCGCTGTAAGGCTGGCGAAAGCCGGAATAGGTGCCGAACAGTTCACCGATCGCCCGGTTTTCAAATTCCAGAATGGCTGCGGCGTAATCTTCCGCCCCATTTTGAAACATCGGATGCAATTGGCGGGTAATGGCCGTCACACGCACGACTTCGCCGATAAGATAGCGGGCCAGATCAATTTTATGCACCAGCACACTGATCACCACACCGCCGCCGGCACGCTTACCATCTAACAACCAGGAATTTCCCGTCAGTGCCTCCACCCCATCCTGCATGGCGTCCATGCGCATCGCGCGAATTGGTCCCAGTTCACCAGAGGCGATAATTTCCCGCAATTGGTAGTAAGCGGGATCGTACCGCTGCATCTGCGCCACCATTAATATTCGGCCGGCCTTTTGGGCTGCAGCAATCATGCGGTGGAATTCCTCCATTGAACAGGCCATCGGTTTTTCCACAATGACATGCTTACCAGCCTGCAACGCGACAATCGTCAAGTCCGCATGTGGATCATGGCCGGTTCAGATATTAACCGCGTCTATATCCGCTTGGGTCATCATTTTGTCCGGATCGGTATACACCGGCAGTTCACCAAGCTCAGTGGCACGGCGGCGGGCAATTGCTTCCACCACGTCGCACACCGCAGCATAGCGAAACTGGTCCGGATATTCGCGATGGGCACCAAGGTGTGCAGCGGAAATTCCTCCGCAACCTATTAAACCAACCTTTAAAGTATTCATCTTTCAAACCTCTACAACAAATATCGCACAACCCTACAGCAGACGACGCAAATGGCCAATGCTGCTCTCGGCCTGGGCCACCGTACCACATTCCACGCTAAGAACGATATCCCGCGGGCAACGACGGCAAATATCAATAATTCGAGCCCAGTCGATCACACCTTCACCACAGGCGCAGCCCACGGCGGTCCCCGTTACTTTGCCACGTTGGGCGCTGGATTGACTGTCGGAAATGTCCTTGGCGTGCAGATGCACCAAACGCTCTTTCACCTTGTCCAACCATTGGTAAGGATCTTGCCCGCACAAGTAACTGTTACCCGTGTCAAAATTAATGCCGATCACCGGCGATGGAACCAGCCGCCATATTCGATCCAGGCCCGTGGGAGTCTTGCTGTATTGTTGATGCGGTTCCAAACCAATAAGGATGTTGCGCGGTTTGGCTACCGCGGCCACTTCATGGAGCGTATATTTCATCAAGAGAAAATCTTCGTCCTCGGAGGTCCAGGTAGCCTTGGGACCCTCATCTGTGTTCACCACCGGCGCTCCACATTCGGCCGCAAACCGAACCGCCTGCTTCAGATATTCCGTGCCAATTTCCGGCCGCCCCAAGGGTGTATGCGAAGAAAGCCCGGAGAGTTTAATGCCCGCCTTTTCGCAGGCCCGTTTCACCCGGTATGGATCATCCAACATGGAAACGCTATGAAAATAACCTGCTTCACTTAGCAGTTCCCGTCCCCAATGGACCATCGGTTCCACGTAGGTGTAGCCCAATGCCGCAGCTTTTTCCACCCCCCATTCAAATGGTTTATCATCGTGGCGGACGAATTCCAGATTAATGCCCAAACTGATTTTGCCCATGATTCAACTACCTTTCTTTGCCTCTTCACATTCATTCACTGCCCGGACGTACTGCGTCGGGCCAGTAATTCCACCGGCCATTCATTTATCTGTTGATCTGCATCGCCAAGCGGCAAGTCCACGCGGTCGCCCCGCAGAGCACTGATATACGCAGCCAAATTAAGCTCCGCGGATTTGGCCATGCTGGTAAAACCCGTAACAGGTTCCGGCCCGCCTTCTATCCAATCCAACAAGTCGGCCACCAGGTGCTGCCAGATTTGCCGGTAATCGCTGGAAAACTTTTCGGTTTTTCGTCCGGCGGCGTTATCGATCTCGAGCGTATCTTCACGCTCAATGCGAATAGTGCCCCGAGTGCCAACAAGCGTCATCGTCCATGGCCCGTTCATCGCCATGCCACCATCCAATATTCCCTTTCCGCCACCATCGAATTCAATGTACGCCACCGCGTGTTCTTCCATGGCGTGGCCATAACCATGCAAGCCGCGCACTCGGGCCTGCCCAAAAACCCAGCGTACCGGCTGATCGTTATGAAAAAAACGGAACATGTCCAGCCAATGCGACCCCCATTCGGAAAGATCCCACCCGGCGATGCCGGCAATGCACATTAGCGGCTCACCTACCGCCCCGGATTGATATAAGTCCCTGGCCCGCATAAATGCAGGCAAATAGCGACGAATATGGCACACCTGAATTTTTACGCCCGTTTCTCGAACCACGCGATGCACCTCCTTCAGGGCCGCTGGACTGCCAACGAACGGTTTTTCACAGAGAATACCCTTTACTCCGTCTTGGGCCGCCGCCACAATCATCGGATGGTGCTGTCCCACATACGTGCAAATACTCACCAGGTCGGGCTGCGTCTGTTTCAGCATTACCTGATAGTCAGCAAAACCTTTTTCCACACTGAATTTATGCTGAAAAGCCTTGAGATTATTCTCGTTGATATCCGCGCCCGATTCTAACTCTACCCGTGGATTACCCTGATAAGCGACGGCATGGGTATAGCCGATTTGATGGTTTCCACCCTTCTTGCCGCTGGAAACAGCAGCCCCTACTCCAATAATCGCGGCTCTATATTTACCTTCCATGCACCAACCCCTTTCTACAAATCTGATTTTACAGTGATTGTTACCTATTCAAACACCAGTGCACCGCATTGATCCAGAGCTGACGCACTGCCGAACTTTCAAACGCCCTTAGATCGTGGCCGTTGGCCAGATATACAACTCTGCCCGCACCACTGATGCGCCCACCTTCAGCAGTCATCACCATCGGACGCCGGACTGCATCCCATAGAACGTCGGCATGAACCGTCGGCTTAAATTCTGCAGCAATTTGAATGTTATAATACAATTCGTCATGCAGGCGGTAATCTGCCACATCTTTGATGACCGGATGGCTGGTGGGCAGCACCTTAATGTCATAATCACCGAGCGGCGAGTGAGTGGTAAGCTGCCAGACCCAGGAAAAACCGATCAGGCCACCAAAGCTCGGCCAATCATCATAACTGGCGATGGCACCATGATGGGCAATCAACGGACGACCCGAAGTCACATAGTTCCGAAATGCTTTCTGGTGGGTCTCTTCCATCGGTCGGTAAGGCTGGGGAGCCATGCCGCGCCAATGCAACCCCATCAGCACCAATAAATCGCAGTCATCCAGTCGATCAAACGCATCCACACCGTCATATTGCTTGCACGCAAACGAAGTACCCAACCACTCCGTAATGCGATGTGCCTGCTGGTCCACCGGATGAAACGAAGGCCCGCCAATGTGAAATACGATCTGTTTCATAGATAATTTCCTTAAAATTCTGGCCTGCGATTACCTGAATCACTGCAATATCAGTCACTCCAGCCTTGTTGCACCACCCTATGGGCGATTCTGCAACCCTGCCTGACAAAGTTGATTATGACGGCAATCAATGGCATAATCTTTCACGATTTGGCAGTGGTATATTTTGAACATTAGTAATTGGTTTTTCTGATTTATGGGCAAAATCCTCAAGACTAGTTATCATGCCGATACCTGCCGCTCGCTGCGAACGGCAACGGCGTGTGGCCAGGTAACGCTTACAGCTTTGGCTCGCGGCAGGTACCCCGGTCAAAGATTGCCACCCAAGGTTCTGCCCGAGTTACGTTCAGTGGGATTCTGGAACGCCTCCCATCATCAATCCTGGGGTCTGGACTGGCATCGCAACGAAGGTCTGGAACTGACGTACCTGGCAAGTGGAACCCTTAGCTTCGCCGTGGACGAGACTTCGCAGCTACTGCGTAAGGGCGACGTAACGCTTTGCCGGCCCTGGCAGATTCATCGTGTGGGCAATCCCAACGTTACAGCAAGCCGACTTTATTGGCTTATCTTGGATGTAGGAGTGCGGCGGCCACATCAGACCTGGCGTTGGCCGCCTTGGATGGTTTGTTCCCCTGCTGACCAACGTCAGCTCACGCGGTTGTTGTGTCTCAACAACCAATCGGTATGGCGTGCGGCTCCGGAAATCGGTATCTATTTTCAACGCCTGGGCGAAACTATTACCGCGCCCCTGGATGCGCACACGACAACCCGATTGTCTTTACATATTAACGAACTACTCGTGGCTATTCTGGAAATGTTACTGCAGCGACGTGATGCACCAGTTTCCGTTCCGGGGGACGCCCAACAGCGAGTGAAGCTGTTTCTATCTCAGCTATGGCACCAGGCCATGCCCGGCTGGAATCTCAATTCAATGGCCCACCAGTGCCAATTGGGCCGTAGCCAATTCAGCCGCCATTGCCGAGAGTTGACCAACATGACGCCACGCCAATTTTTGGAAGCCTGTCGCGTGAGCCAGGCGCAACGGCTGTTGCGTCAACGACCAGAACTGTCTATCACTGAGGTATCACAGCAGTGTGGTTTTGCATCCAGCCAATATTTTGCCACCGTGTTTCGCAAACACGTCAGCCGTTCGCCCAGAATCTGGCGAAAAGTCAACCCGGGCACGAAAAACCACCTCATCATAACCAGACCCACCGCCAGGAGATAATGGGAAGAAATGCGCAACTGACTTTACGCCAGCGCACCGCAATTACTCCACCGAAGGTGGAACCAAACCCGCAAGCACAGGTCGGGGGCATGTTCTGGCCGCCAGATAATCACGGTGCTATTATCATAAGATGATGACATTAACGCCTGAAAAAGGATAAGTTTTTATGACCAGTGCAACACCTTCAGCCGAATTAGTGCAAATTACGGCGAATCTTAAGGGTTTTCTGGCTTTACCACCAGGCGACAAGCCGAGTCCGGCAATTTTAATTTATTATGAAATTTTTGGCCTTGACGAGCACTTTAAGGAAATGGCCCGGAAGCTGGCGGCCATGGGTTATGTGGCCCTGGTGCCCGACGTGATGGGAGGCAAGGTTTTCGGCTACGACGAAGTGCAAGCAGCGTTGCCGGCGGCCCGTGCCATTACCGATGGCCAATTTGTAAGCCGAATCCAGGAGGCTGTGATATTTTTGCAGAACCATTCCCAAGTGCGGCCCAACCATACTGGTCAGATTGGATTTTGCCTCGGGGGCCGGTGGGCATTTTTGGCTGCCACGCAGCTCGGCTCGCATATCCAGGCGACGGTGGCATATTACGGTGGCGGGATAGATTCCAGAGATCCCCGGTACGCTGCCGTACCGTCTCTTTTGCCGCTCATTTCGGGAATTCAATCTCCACTGCTACTGCAGTATGGAGCACAGGACACCGCCATTACATCTGACGAAATAGGCCGCATTACCACGGCCCTGGCTGGTGCCGGCAAGACCTTCGGCGTACAGGTATTTTCCGGAGTGGGCCACGCCTTCGCCAATGACCGCCGCTCCAGCTACAACCCTACAGTTGCTGCCGACGCATGGAATCTGACGCTGGCATTTTTCCAACGCCATCTGGGTGCTGCCTAAAGAATGGCACCATCGTAGACAAATCGCAGTTGCAAGCGGCGATGCGCTTGGGTCTGACCTATTGCAGCGGCCGTATATCCACATTAAAGTCATTGGCCAACGCCGTCAGGCTGCTAAAATGGATTTGGGCGATGCCGTGGGCCTGCACGCGAACTGTGTTCCAGCCGGATGTCTGCTCCACCTGCACACCTTTGTTATTAAAAAAGCGATATTGATATTCCAGATATAGTTCATGACCCGTCAGATTGCGCAGCGGCACTACAATGTGCAGTTGGCCGTCGCCCACCCGCGCGGCCATTGGCTCTCGAATCACAATTTTGCCCAGGAGATTCCAGTTGGTTAATTCCACCTGCGGATAGGGCTTGAGGTTATCCTGAAACGGCACAATCGGTCCGCATCCGGCCAACCCCACCACCAGCAGCACCGCCCCCAGCAACATCGCCATGCGCAGGACCGCCCCATTGCCCATCAGCCTGCCGGCCTGCAACGTTATATCTCGTGAAGACACACTTCGGTTCATCATAAAACATTCCTCTCGTGGAAAGTCCAGCACCCTTGAATCTTTATTTGGCCGGCTGAATTGGATTATCCTGTACGGTTTTGGTGACAGTTTGCGTTTCCGTGCGTACCTGTGTTCTGGTGGTAATGGACGTCGTTTTCAAGATCATCGGACCGGTAATTTCCAAATCGACCGTGTTGTTTTGTATATCCGTCGCCTTAAGTCCGCTGGAAACACCCAACTCTCTTTTCAACGCTACATAAAAACTTGCCGGCGATCCTTGGTATTGAACAGCCAGCGTACCATAGGCCGTCGAACTGGACCCGGTAATGCCCTGTTCCACCACCTGAGCCACTCCTGGCACTTTCTCCACAAAATGCTGAATCTTAAGCACATCGTCCACCGCCGCGGCATTATAGATACGTACGGTAATAGGGTTGACCGCACCGCCAATACCACTCCAAATCGTGGTTAACTTCTGCATCAACTTATCCGCCAGAAAGCCAGTATATAAATTGATGTTGGTTTTACTCATCGGTAGCGGCATGTCCACATATTGCACCCCCAAAACCCGGCCATTGGTGGTGCTGATCGCCTGGGCTAACAGACGAATCGCCGGACCTGCCGATGCCTGCGTGGTCGGCGCTGCCTGCACCTCCACTAGAATATCCGTGTTCAACTGATGTTGAATCAGCGGCAGCACTCGTGGATCCCCGTTTTGCAGCCGCAAAAAACTTTCTCGATCCAAAACTTGCTGTGCCATCTGCGGATCCTGAATATCCACTTGCCCGCCGGCATTGAGATAATCAATCATCGAAATCTGGATGGCCTGGTAATCGTTGGGCAAAATGCCCGTTTTCTGCATCGCCAATTTACTGGTCGGATACGTTACCAGCACCATGATCCGCGGGCTGCGCTGTGCCTGATAAGCCCGCACATACCCAGCTTCGTCCGGCAATGGTACATGCTGGCCAATACCACCGGTTGAGCCAAAGGCATCCGGCGGTAAAGGTTTGGAATAAGGCACAGGCTGGTAAGCCGCCTGATCCTGGGCGGAAGGAATGTTCACCCGCTGCACCGTTTGGCAGCCGGCCATCATGCCACCCATGGCCAACATAAATGCTCCGACGATCAAGGTAAAATGCTGGTTTTTCATGACGCATACTCCGACAATTGCCGCTGATTTATGTTATTTTATGAACATCAACGGCCATCGGCAACTTCGCTGCCACTCCATACACAAACGCCTGAAAACCACCTGGTTGCAGCTACCACTCCCATCACCATCATCCGCGTTTTCTTTTGGTCACTTGGCCTCCCCCACCCACTGCCGCCGTACTGGTCTTGGTCATTTTACCCTTGTCTGCAGCGGATGCGTTATCCCGTGCCGCTTGCCGATCACGGGCCATTTCCTGCACGGTCTTCGTGTGTACGCGCGCCGCCCCCTGATAATCACTGCGCAACTTCACCCGCGTACCGTCTTTCACCGCCTGGGCCAGCCGCTGCGCTGCCGTTGGAATTTGCGACTTATATTGCGGCAGCCACGAGGCCTGGGCGACCAACATCTCATCGGTCATTTGCCACACTTCTTCCGGGTTGCATACCGCTCCCACCAGCGGATCATGAAGCATGGCCTGCTTGAGCAGGGTTACATCTCCACGCACCGCCGCTTCCATGGCCATTTCCTGTACACGAACAGTCGCCGAGCATGTGGCCGCACAGGCCAGGGGCAACAGCCCCGCACAGCGCACGGTTGAAGGCCACCGTTGACAAGTTTGACACTACCGAACAACATACGAATTTGAACTCAACACAGGCATTGACAAGATAAGGTTATTTGACGTTATAAGACAGAAAATCAGTGGCTAGTTTTGAAGCACCCCGTGACAGGTTAGAAAGGCAGGGCAAATATGCGTAACCCCCCGTCACCCCGACTGGCTCTGCAATACCCAGTGGTGTCCATAGTTTCACTACTGGCTATTGGCGTATCGGTAGCTTATTGGCAGGGATGGAGCATTACGCCGCTCTTGGAAACGCCGGCCATTGGTCAGGGCCAGGTCTGGCGGTTGGTAACAAGTATCCTGCCCCACCAGAATCTGCTCCACCTGGCCTTTGATATTTATTGGTTTTGGGTTTTTGGCACTCTTATCGAAGAGAAGCTGGGCCATATCAAAATTCTGGCCTTAATTTTATTATTGGCGATTACCTCCGGGGCGGCTGATTTTGCGTTGATGGACGGCGGCGTCGGACTTTCCGGTGTGGGATACGGTTTCTTTGGATTGCTTTGGGTCCTCAGTAAGACCGACCAACGGTTTCGCAACGCCGTTGATAAAAAAACTGTTCAGCTATTCGTACTCTGGTTCTTTTTTTGTATCTTTACCACATACACCGGCGTTATGAATGTCGCCAATGTGGCCCATGGGGCGGGCTGCCTGCTGGGCCTGTTGATGGGCGGGGCGATGTCCTGTCAGGGAAGGCGCCGGCAACTCTACATAGCCCTGATGGCAACGCTGACTGTTGTGGCTCTATGGGGTGCCACATTCGGCAGGCTGCTGGTCAATGTCTCTCCGGATCTGGGTAAAGAACTGGCGTGGCAGGCCTACGTCGATTTGCGGCACAACCATAACCGGCACGCAGCCAAGCTGCTGCAAGAAGCAATCGCCCACCGCAAGCCTGAAGCAAGCTGGTATTATAATTTGGCCGTTGCGCAGGATCGCCTGGGCCAAATGCCCGCAGCCCGGAAGAATTTTCTTTTGGCCAAAAAAATAGATCCAAGTCAGCGTATTCCGCAATAGCAAAATCATCCACCAGGCGTGACGTATGGTGATGGATGAACCGCGAGCTCTCCCGACGATGACTCGCCCCTGATTCCCTCCTCGCCATCGCCATCAATCCGGCATGCAAGGCCCAACCGTGGCGGCCGCCCCGCACCGCGCCCAATCCGCGGATGGTTATGGCCGTCGGCCATCAGGGCTGCAGCCGGTTTATCCGCCATGATGGACATGCCGCCATGAAACGATGTTCAAGCATATCCACACTATCAGGTAGAGAGTGCCAAGAACCGAAATAATGGTGGCCAGAATTGCCAGGCCGCGCGGTCGAAATCGCAAGCCGACCAAACTCATCACCAGTCCGATCGGCGAAACCAACCCCGCGCAAAAAATGCCCATGACGGCAATGATTAACGCCGCCAGGCCGTAGCCATTGAGCGGTCGTCCCGATTCACCAGCCTCCCGCGGGATGTTTGGGAGAACTGCCGCTTCGGGCTTGGCCGAACGCCACTCGGCCATCGCCCCCGGAGGGACATACGTATTTCCGGTTGCTGCGGGTTGCGTGGGGCTTGTCGCGGCTTTTGGGGGCGAAAAATTTTCAAAACAACGCCGGCAAACAATTTTACCCCGATGAACCCACGGTTTGTTTGGCTCAAGAATGCCCGCGCCACAATGGGTACAAATTTTCATGCCGGTTCACGGAAACGATTTCCGAGCCTCTGGTCCGATCAGGCGCTTTCTTTGATGGGTATCGGTTTGCTGTCAAAGAGGCCGGCCTCACCACGCACAATTTCTTCAGTAATTACATAATGGCCGCGCTGCCCTTTTTCCGGCAATTGATACATCACGTCGATCATCAATTCCTCCATCACGCTGCGTAAGGCCCGGGCACCGGTATCGCGTTTCAGGGCCTTTTCCGCGATAAGGCGCAGTGCCGGAGCGGTAAACTCCAACTCACATCCTTCAAGTTGGAAGAACTTCTGGTATTGGCGTACCAGAGCGTTTTTCGGTTCCTGGAGAATCTGCATCATGGCTTCGTGTGTGAGCGGTGCCAGCGGTGCGATGACGGGCAAGCGACCGACGAATTCGGGAATCATGCCGTATTCGATCAGGTCGTCAGGCGTTACCTGAGCGATATAGCTGGAGGGCTTTTCGGAGGCATCCTGTGCGGCATTGATTTCCGTGCCAAACCCGATCATTTTTTTCCCCAAGCGATTGGCGATGATCTGATCAAGCCCTACAAATGTGCCACCGCATATAAACAAAATATGGGTGGTATCTATTTGAATGTACTGTTGTTCGGGATGTTTGCGGCCACCCTGTGGAGGGACATTCGCCAGCGTACCTTCCAGCATTTTTAACAGGGCCTGCTGCACACCTTCACCCGAAACATCGCGGGTGATGGACACATTCATATTGGTTTTGCCGATTTTGTCGATCTCGTCAATGTAGATGATGCCGCGTTGGGCGGCTTCGAGGTCGTAATCCGCATTTTGCAGCAGCTTGAGCAGGAGATTTTCAACATCTTCTCCCACATAGCCGGCCTCAGTAAGCGTGGTGGCATCGCCAATGGCAAATGGCACGTTAAGACTGCGGGCCAGGGTACGCGCCAAAAGTGTTTTGCCCGATCCGGTGGGACCTATCAACAACACATTGGATTTATCAATTTCCACATCGTCTGCACCGCGGGCATCCGTGTGCATGAGACGTTTGTAATGGTTATGCACCGCCACGGCCAAGGCACGCTTGGCAGGATCCTGTCCAATGACATACTGGTCCATGAAGTCTTTGAGTTGCCGTGGGGGCGGAATTTGGCCGACAAGGGGTTTGGATCCGGACACTTTGCGGCGTTCCTGGCGAAAAATATTCTGGCAAAGTTCAGAACAGTTGGAACAAATGTAGATGTCGTTGGGACCTTCCACCATCGGCCCAACTTCCCGGCTGGATTTGCCACAAAAAGAGCAACTGGTAATTTTACGGCCACGGAACCCGCTGCCGCTGCCTCCCCCACCACCTGATCCACTGCCACCGTTGCCCGAACCAGATCCGCCGGTTCCACCGAACCCCGTTGAACTGGAACCACCACCGGTTTGATTAATCATGACTTTTTTCCAACCAAATCGAACCGCACTTGTTATTTCTGATATCCCCATAGCCACTTTTATCGGCTACCGGGTGGCAATCGCTGAAACCCTTCCATTTTGTCTGGGTAATCCAACCGATGCCCTTTTCGGTGGTTATTTCGCAGTCAGGCATGTGAGCGACTGCAAAATTATTACCTCCCCGCCGAATTTATTAATTCTACTGCAATTACCTCTCAAAGTCCAGAGATGCAGCCCAAAAACCCGCATTGACGGGCCGAAATCCATATATTTCATCGTTCATGGCCTCCGTAGCGAGGCAAGACTATTTTCTGTCTTGACCAGGATCTGAGTCTGCCGAATCCGCCGGCTCTGAAGGTAAGAAACGTTCCTTCATTCGCGCTGCCGACTTGGCTTTGATGCGCAGATATTCCTCATGGGTCAGTTCACCGTTGTCGTGCATGCGTTTAAAGTCCAGCAGAGTAAAGCCGCCCGCAGATGAGGAGGTATCCTCCTCATCCATCATCTTGCGACGGATAACTCGCACTGCCAGATATCCGATCACGCCCAAAATCATCAGCCCGATGCCGCCAAGAATAATCTGTACCAGCGTTGCGATCATACCCAACTCCTGACTGCTCGAGCCCCCCCTCCGACCTGGTAACCACGCATAGACCAAACCTTCTCCTATTCTATTGTACGTCAAGCATGGTCTACAGGTATAGGCCACGAGTTTTATTGCCACAACGTACCAGGCCATATCGGTACACTGAGGTCCGAAAATAGTTTTGCAGGCACTGCCTCTGGCTCGAAATGATGGAGCAAAACCCCTATACTGCCGCAGCATGGGAAACGCAAAATCAACCACCCGATCCTTGACGGCCCCGCCACGTGCCAAGCCCAGCCCGGCAAAAGCATCGGCCAAGACCCATGCACCACATATCGAAAACCGCCGAGCGTATCACGATTATTTTATTCTGGACAAATTCGAGGCCGGCCTGGCCCTGGTTGGCAGCGAAGTTAAAAGTCTGCGCCAAGGCGGCGCTCAATTAGCGGGATCCTTTGCCATCATTCGCAATGGTCAGGTATTGCTGATGGGTTGTCATATCAAGGAATATGAGCAGGCCAATCAGTTTAATCATGATCCCACCCGCGTTCGAACGCTGCTGCTGCACCGGCGCGAAATTCGACGCCTGGAACAGCGCATGGCCAAAGAAGAAGGTGCCGCGCTGATCCCATTGACCATTTATTTCAAGCGGGGCTTTGCCAAGGTGTCTTTGGGACTTGCCAGAGGCAAAGCCAAATATGATAAGCGCGAGGCCATCAAAGCACGCGACGCGGCCATGCAGATGCGCCGCGCCATGCGCCGGCGCTGAGGCCGTTGTCCAAGCCTCCGCCGAAAACACCACCCCGCCACCCGCGCTGGCCGCTGCCGTCAAAAATGCAGCATCTTCTTGACGTTGCTGAGGCCGGGCACGGAACCGACTTCAAACTGACCGGCCAGTTTTTCGACGTCGCTAAGCGATTTAATCGAGCCATTGTTAAGTCCGGTCTGAACCTGCCCAAGAAAATTGGTGGCCTTGGCCAAAGCTGCGGTAAGGCTACCAAGCTTACTTTCCGCAGTAGCCGCATCCGGATACAAGCTGTTGACGGTCTTTTGCAGGTCAACTTTCCAGTTGCCGGCATATTGTTTCAAATAAACCGACGCCAGGTTGTCACCCTGTTTGACAACGGCCTGTTCGCCTTCAATGACCAGGGACGATTTCTCAGTGGCCGTGGTTGGAATCAGGCCGTTGGTCGGGGCAATTTTGGCCACCAGCGAGCCAATTTCTGAAGCCTGCGCTCCCAGCTTCGTTTCCGCCGCCTGGACCACCGTGGTTTTCAACGATTCCATCTTGGCCACCGCAGCCACCAGCTTTTTTTCCACCGGAGTGCCGGCGGCAAAGCTGCTTTCAATTTGCGAGGCATCGCCGGATTTTATCTGTTGCACAATATGCGTCAGCGCCGTTTCCGCCGAACTCACCGTCAGAGCGGCCCCGTTGCCGTTGCCGCTGGAGTTTGCCGTTGATGCGGACTTACCCTTTGGCGACTTGGAACACCCGGAAAGAGTCAGGGCTAACGCTAAACCCAAGACCAGCGCGAAATTATTTTTCATGGACGATCCTTTCAAAATAGGCTTGATTCTTAAATCCTTTTGCCGGCTTCTTACCACAAAATCCCGCCGCTGACAAGCCCATAGGCCGGGCGTGCCCGTGTTATCGGGAACCGCCGAAGCCTGTGGTTATCAGCCAATGCGGCCTGCGTTGCCGGTCTGGGGGCGTCCCGGTCACAATCGGGATCCTCGCCCGCCGTTGCGCAGTACCAGCGTCTGGTTGCAGCGCCACTGCGCAGGGCACGTTTGCCAATACCGACAAAAACTGGCACACCCCGGCGGCTCAAAACCGCGGCCGAGCAGTTGACTTTTGACGATGGGTTGGTCATAATCCTGCCATGTCCGCGATGGAATTATATTTTGAAAACTTTGGTCCCAAACCCGTCGGGCGATTTTGGCGGGTTGCTGTCCACTTTCCGGCTTAAAACCGTCGCGAGCTTCAGTCGTCCTGCACTTACTAGAAAGCGTACTTCAGCCCGCCGCAAGACGGGCTGCTTTTTTTGGAGTCCTTTTATGAATAACTCACTGGAGAGTACACTGCACCGGGCCATGGACTTGGCGGAAATATCCGTGCAGCTTGCCGCCGACATTGAGCGGGCTTTGGGCCTCGGCGGCCGGCAGGAGTGCCTTTGGCCAGCGGCCTGAAAAATTGACGACCAGCCACGGCTATAAACAGGAGCAAACAATGATTGTGGTAATGGCCATGGGTGCAACTGCCGGGCAGGTGGACCATGTGGTGACCCTCATCCGGGAAATGGGTTTGCGCGAGCATGTGATTGTCGGCACCGAACGCACGGTGATCGCCGCCCTTGGCGACGACCGCGCCAAAGATAAGGACAAGCTCGAAAACGCCCCCGGTGTGGAACGGGTTATGCCCGTATTAGCCCCCTACAAAATGGCGTCGCGTGAGGTCAAAAAAGAACGCACCGTGGTGCGGCTGGGCGGTTCGCTTGGCGGCAGTGTCGGAGGAAATTCCGTCGCCCTGATCGCCGGCCCCTGTTCCGTGGAGAATCGCACGCAGCTTCTTGAAATCGCACATCAGGTGAAGGAGGCCGGGGCCACAGCCTTGCGCGGCGGTGCGTTTAAGCCCAGAACCAGTCCCTATGCGTTTCAGGGTCTGGGGGAAAAGGGCCTGGAAATTCTCGCCGAAGCCCGCGCGCAAACGGGATTGGCCGTGGTAACAGAAGTCATGTCCGTAGAGCAAGTGCCGCTGGTGGCCCAATATGCGGATGTCTTTCAGGTGGGTACCCGCAATATGCAGAATTACAATCTGCTCTGGGCTGTCGGCGAACAGCGCAAACCCGTGCTGCTGAAGCGAGGCTTAAGCGCCACCCTGGAGGAATTTTTACTGGCCGCGGAATATATCATGTCGCGTGGCAACGGCGACGTTATTCTCTGCGAACGCGGCATCCGCACATTTGAAACGTATTGTCGCAACACGCTGCCGCTGGCCATTGTGCCGGAAGTACATCGCATCAGCCATTTGCCCATTGTGGTGGATCCCTCTCAGGGCACCGGCCACGCTCACCTGGTGCCGGATATGTCCCGCGCCGCGGTGGCTTGCGGTGCCGATGGACTGATTATTGAATGTCACCACGATCCGGAACATGCGCTCACCGACGGTGCTCAATCCATCACTCCGCAGACGCTCAAAGACTTGGCGCAATCGCTGCAATTGATTGCCAAAGCCATTGACCGGAATGTACAATAGAGGTGTCGGTCCGTATAAATTCCCATCCGTGATGAGAACCTTGTTCTTTTCGGCCCCGCTGATGCAAGGAGTATACGCCATGAACCGGCTCTTCAAACTGGTGCCCATCTTGTTGCTTTTAGTATGTGGCTCTTTACGGGCCGCGGTACAGGTCGGCGATAAACTCCACCTGTCACTGACCACCACCAACGGCATGCGTATCACCACACCTGATCTCAAAGGGCACCTCTTGGTGGTCGATTTCTGGGCCACCTGGTGCCATCCGTGCATGATGCAAGTGTCGGATATCGTCAAAATCTACAAGAAATATCATGGCGACGGCGTGGGCTTCGTGGGCGTAAGCCTCGATGACGATCTGGGTCAACTACAGTCGGTGGCCAAGGCCCATGGCATTGTTTGGCCGCAGGTTTTCCAGGGGCAGGATTGGCAGGATCCCATTGCCAAAGCCTGGGGAGTCCGGGCCATACCGGTAACGTTTTTGTTGGGGCCTGATGGAAAGGTGTTATGGATAGGCTATCCGACCGGGCTGCGTGATGCCATCAAAGCCGCACTCAAAAAGTACCCGACGCAGGTCATGCTGGACCGAAAATCCCTGCAAACCATCACCGCTGCCACGCGAATACTTCAGAGAAAACACAATTACCGACTGGCTTTGAAGACTCTAGCCGCTCTGCCCACAAAAATGGAATCCAGCCGCATCCTGCGCCGGCCGACGCGTATTTTAACTCTGGCCTTCTATCACAGCGGGAAACCGGCCGTGGCTGCCCTGCTGGCCGACACCATGTTAAGCAAAAAGCTTGCGGTACTGGTTGGAGGCTTGGGGCGCCTGCGCTCGTTGCTGCGCGGTTACAACTATTAAATCGATCCCCGGACCACACCATGCCTATTGCAACATGGCGACACGTCGGCGAGCATCGCGGCGCAGTCTCCGGCATACTATTTCGCACAGCACAAATACCATCGGGTCACGCACTCGATATTGAATCTGGTTGCCCACGCGCCGACTTTCCACAAGGCCGGCCACACGCAACACTTTAAGCTGCTTGGAAACGTTGGCCTGCTTAAGGCCGGTCCGTCGGCACAATTCGCTCACGAAGGCCGGGGAATTTCGCAGCGTATTAAGAATTGTCAGGCGGGATCGGTCCGCCAGGGAAGCAAACATTTCGGCAATTCCCTGCAACTGCACCGGACTGAAATCTTTGGACAGACTGCGGGCCATCAATCATCTCCTTGACAATATTGCTAATGGGTAATATTATCCTCAGGTGATCGACCTGTCCAGCGCCATCCGCCGTGGCTGTGGCTGTGGACCGCCGGTGCGTTAGGAATCATTAAGGAGTGTCCAACATGACTGTGGAAAATATCATCCGGATCATCGCCGGTACGGTAGTCCTTGTGAGCGTGGCGTTGGCGGTGTTCGTCAGCCATTGGTGGCTAATTCTGACTGTTCTGGTGGGTGTTAATTTAATTCAGTCCGCTTTTACCGGATTTTGTCCGGCGGAAATGGTGGTTCGGCGACTGCGTACCGATTCCGGTGCCAAGCGGTAAAAGCCGCAAGCCAGCCTTCGGCCACGGTGGTGCGGCCGCACCGACCGGTGGCCGCGGGCCAGGCCTGGGCCCTGGCTGGATTTGGCCAAAAAGCCAGATGCCTTTATAACATTCTCAGCCTTTTTGATTTCAGGAGTTGGCTTCATGCCCTCAAAAAATGTAAAACTCCAGGCGTTGCTCGTCCGGGCTGTCCGCATCGTGGTGATGCTGTTGATGGTTCTGGTGGTGGTGGCCCTTATTCTATGGCTCATGGGGGTGCTAAGAACAAAAATTCTGCCCGGATCAGTCGTCAGCCACGCCCCGGCTACCGCTCGACCACTGACCGCGGCTGTCCGCAGGCTTACCCTGCCCCGCACCATATCTGCGGTGGGATCAATTCGCGCCATTCACCCGGTAACCATCGCCTCGCGTATCGTGGGCCGCGTGATCTGGACCAATCTCGAAGTTGGTGCGGCTTTGCAAAAGGGCCAGGTCATCGTTCGTCTCGACGACCGTAATCTTAAAGCTCAACTGGCCCAGGCCTTGGCGGCGGTGCGCCTGGCCCGCGCCGAATTGCATCAGGCACGCATCAATCAAAGGCGGGATAAAACGCTGCTGGCCACCGGAGATGTTACACGAGCCAGCATGGATCTGGCCGACACCGGCGTGGCTACAGCACAGGCCGGCTTGGCGCGGGCCTTGGCCGCTGGCCAATCCGCTAGAACCCTTCTGACCTACGCCACCATTCATTCCCCGGTCAACGGCCTCGTGCGCCAAAAGTTGGTCAGTGCAGGAGATACGGTGCTGCCGGGTACGCCTTTGGCCCGTATTTACGATCCGCACCGTATGCAGCTTGCCGCGGTGGTTCAGGAATCTCTGGCCGGCCGCTTGCATCTCGGCGAAAGTGTGCGTCTGCATCTGGAAGGTTTGAAGGTGCTGCTGAAAGCACGCGTCCGGCAGATTGTTCCGCGTGTCCAGTCGCAAAGCCGTACTTTTATCGTCAAGGCTGCCGCCACGTTTCCTGCCGGCATCTGGCCCGGCATGTATGGAACTCTTCTGGTACCCGTCGGGACCGAGCATCCACTGGTGATTCCCGCCGCAGCCATCAGCCACGTGGGGCAACTGGCCTTGGTGTATGTCTTGGCGGGAAACCGCGTGGTTCGGCAAGTGGTGCAACCCGGACAGCACATTGCGCAGTGGCGGGAGATTCTATCCGGGCTGCGACTGGGCCAGCGCGTGGTCATGCCGCCCGGCTCCGCACCGACCGTGCCGGAGGCTCACCCATGAATGAAACGGCACCGCCGGATGCCCAACAATTTTCCGTGTTGGAACGCCTGGTACGTATATTTTTACGGTCCAACCTCTCCGTGGTTCTTATTTTATTGGCCACGCTCTTGGGTATTGCCGCACTGCTGATTACCCCCAAAGAAAAAGACCCGCAAATTTTGGTTCCCATGGTGGACGTTTACGTGAACTTCCCCGGCCATTCCGCCAAAAGCGTGGAACAACTGGTCACCACGCCTTTGGAACAACTGCTTTATCAGATTCATGGCGTCGAATACGTCTATTCGACCAGCAGCCGCGGGCAAAGTATGGTCACCGCCCGTTTTTACGTGGGGCAGGATGTCCAGCGCAGTCTGGTCAAAGTGTATCGCAAAATTCAAGGTCACTTGAGTCTGGTTCCGGCGGGTGTCGCCGGCTGGGTCATCAAACCGGAAACCATCAACGATGTGCCCATCGTCACGCTGACGCTCAGCAGTTCGCAGGCCTCCGCCGTAACCCTAAGGCAAACGGCGGTGGAGCTTTCCAGCCGTTTGGCCGCCCTGCCCAATATTTCACGCTGCTACGTTATCGGCGGACGCCCACGTGTCATTTATGCCTATCTCAATCCCGCTACGCTGCGGGCTTATCATCTAACGCCGTTAGCCATAGACCGCGATATTCAAGCCGCGGATGTCACGCGAATGGCGGGCAGCTATAAACGCAACAACATGCAGGTCCGGGTACTGGCCGGCACTGCCTGGGCCAACGCCCGGCAATTGGGCCGGCTGGTGGTGGCGGTACATAATCAACACCCCATTTATTTGCGAAACGTGGCCCGCATTGTCGATGGGCCGGCGGAAGTACATTCTTATGTATGGCATCAGTGGGGCATGGCCGCCAACGTGCCGGAAGCTTATGGGTTTCCGGGAACCACTCTTAATTTTTCCGGCTCACACCGTGTTAACGCGCCGGCCAACCCGGCCGTGACCATTGCCGTCGCCAAAAAAGCCGGCAGCAATGCCGTTTGGGTGGCCAACGATGTCATCGCCCAGGCCCAAAAGCTCTCCCGTACGATTGTGCCTTCCGACATCCGGGTGGTGGTGACACGCAACAGCGGTTTGTCCGCCAGTGAAAAGATCAACGGCCTGGTGGAGGGCCTGTTGGTCGCCATCATCATTGTTCTGGTTCTGTTGACCATCGGGCTGGGTTGGCGGGAAGCTCTGGTCGTGGCCGCCACCATTCCGGTGGTGTTCGGCCTGACGCTGGCCTTTAATCTGATGCTGGGTTTTACCATCAACCGGGTTACACTCTTTGCGCTGATTTTATCGCTGGGGTTATTGGTGGATGACCCGATCGTGGATGTCGAAAACATCTCCCGTCATTTTGCCCTGGAAAACAAGGCCAATCGCTTAATCACGCTCCGGGCTATTTCCGAAATTCTTCCTCCGGTGATCGTGGCCACGCTGGCGGTCATCATTTCCTTCATACCTATGTTTTTTATTACCGGAATGATGGGGCCGTACATGCAGCCGATGGCGTTTAATGTGCCGGTGGCCATGATTATGTCCCTGTTGGTATCCGTTACCATCACGCCGTGGCTTAGCTACCACGTCTTAAGGCATAACCACCCCACCACTCACGAAAAAGCAATGGCCGAAAAAGATGAACCACAGGCAATTAGCAATCTGATCCACACGGCCCGCTACCGGATATTTCGTCCGCTCATGTCACCGCTCCTGAATTATCGCCTCGCCCGATGGGCATTTATCTTGGCGGTGGCGGGGGTTACGGTGGCGGCGGTGGCTTTGCCGGCATTGCGCATGGTACCCCTGAAAATGCTGCCCTTCGGCGATCAAAGTAATTTGCTTATTGTGGTCCACACCCCCCGCGGCACCACATTGCAAACCACCGATGCGGTCACACAGGCCCTGGTGCGACGGCTGCGGCGCGTCAACGAGGTGGCCGACATTACCAGTTATGTCGGTACCGCCGCCCCCATGGATTTTAACGGTATGGTACGCCACTACTTTATCCGCAAGAATTCCAATGATGCCCAGATCAGCGTGGATCTGGCCGGAAAACAAGTCCGCGCCATGCAAACCCACGCCATCGCTCTGCGGCTTCGCAACCAGCTTACCGCCATCGCCAAAGCCTATCACACGCGAATTCAAATTGTGGAAGCTCCCCCTGGACCTCCTGTTCTCGATACCATTGTCGGGGAAATTCATGGTTCCCCGTTGGTGAGCTACCATGAAATGCAACGCGCTGCCCGCACCCTGCGTCATCGGTTGCTCCTTGAGCCGGATGTCGTGGATGTGGACGATAGTGTGGAAGCCCCTGAAAAACAGATGGTTTTTGTAACCGACAAGCGCAAGGCTGCCCTCAATGGTGTCTCCACACAGGAAATTGCCGACACCCTTAAAATCGCTTTGGCGGGGCAGGTCGCCGGTCTTATTCACGCCCCCCGTCAGCGTGAACCGCTGCAGATTGTTCTGCGTTTTCCCATTGCCCATCGATCCAGCCAGGCGGATTTGTCGAAAATTTTTGTACGGGGTGCCGATGGTGCCATGATTCCACTTTCCGAGCTTGGTCTCTGGAAGCAAAATTGGGTGGGCCAGACGATCTACCATAAAGACCTTCGCCGCATTGTCTACGTCTACGCGGACACTGCCGGTCGTCCTCCCGTCAACGCTATTCTGGATACCGAGGCGGATCGTCTGCCGGATGGTTTAACGCCCGCCATTGCCGGTATGACGCACATCGGTGCGGGATGGATCCATCTCGCCCCCCCCCGTCCACTTTCCCGGAGATCTTTTTTCCATGATGGATCCGGCATTGCCTGGCAGTTACCACCCGGCCTGCACGTTAATTTCGCCGGTGAAGGCGAATGGCGCATCACCATCAATGTGTTCCGCGATTTGGGAATCGCCTTTGCCGCTGCCATGGTGGGCATCTATATTCTGTTGGTGGCCCAGATGGGTTCCTTTGTTCTGCCGCTGATTATCATGCTCGCTATTCCCTTGACGATTCCGGGGGTCATGCCGGGTTTCTGGCTTTTAAATCTTGTGGCCGCATACGATGTCGGCGGTTACCGCAACTCCATATTTTTTACGGCCACCGCCATGATCGGAATGATCGCCTTGGCCGGTATTGTTACCCGCAATTCCGTCATTTTGATCGACTTTATCCATCGGTCTCTGGCCCGCGGATTAAATCTCCACGATGCCATCCTTGAAAGCGTCGTGGTGCGTATGCGACCGATCTTGCTGACCGCCGGAGCCGCCATGCTCTCTTCCATTCCCATTCTTGCTGACCCCATTTTTTCCGGTCTGGCGTGGTCGCTGATTTTTGGTTTATTGGCCTCCACCGCTTTTACTCTTTTTGTGATACCCGTCACGTATTGGATCATCTTCGCCCATAAACCAGGCCATGGCTTACCGGTGGAGACCGACGGCTAACCATACGAACTTCAACCCTTTGCCGTGCTTGGCCGGGCTTTAGGTGCCGGGCCGCACTCCATGCTCTGCCAACCATTCATTGATCACCGGAGCAATGTGTCGCTGAAGCTCGGCATTGGCATAACCGCACCAATGCACGCCCGTATACACATCCAGCGGGGCATCCAACGCTCGTCCGAAGCCATCGGTGATAATTACCCCCGCCTTGGCAGCCACCAAAACACCCGCCACATCATACGGATGACATTCCAGGCCATGCGCCCTGGCCTGCCCGTGTCCGCGCAAGGCCGCGTAAAAAAGAGGCCGCAGATCGCAGCAAAATCGGTCCCGGCCCAGCATCAGTTCCACCATCTGCCCGCCCGTGGTGATGTATTGGTCTTCAAAAACGCTCGCCATTCCCGGTTCTGCCGCACCCAATGTGCTTTGCACAATGCGTTCCATCAGCGTGGCAGCCAGTATTTTTGTTCCC
The DNA here is from genome assembly GCA_021852275.1 of Planctomycetota bacterium. Lineage (GTDB taxonomy): Bacteria > Planctomycetota > Phycisphaerae > WQYP01 > WQYP01 > JABEVA01. Next base: position 29,092 of record JAJZNX010000080.1, read on the forward strand.
GGAAAAAAGTTGGACACCTGGCCAAAACCATTCCACAGTGTCGCGGCCCGACTGGGCTGCACCTCCAAAGGAATCATTTGACCACTTTCCACGTGCACACGCACCGCCGACAATGCCCCACCTCGTTCGGCAGTGAACATGTCGGACAGCAATTGCTTGCATGGCGGCAGTTCCACCATCACCGCAGCAAGTGCATCAGCAAGAGTGGCCGCTCTCCCATCCGCGCGGTACGCCGGACACACCGCGGCCAGAAACCAGGCGGATCTCTTATCGTACATGATGTTCCGCGTGCCATCGATGGGATCAATGATCAGCCGATATTGCAAATCTCCATGGGCGGGGCCGATGCGCCGGGTTCCGGTTTTACCCAAGCCTTCCATCACCAGTTCCAGAGGAAAACATTCTGCCGGCCAGGAGGAAATTTTCTGATCTATAACATCCTCTACATGCCGGTCAATCTGGAAGATGGTGTCACCGCCTTCCTGCGCCACAGGAATCGCCATTGCTTCCAGATTCTTCGCACCGGTTCGCCCCCCTATCAGCCTGGTTCGCACTGCTGCGCCCAGTTCAAGCAATAACGCGGGCCACAGACCGGTTGAATCCGTCATCTGCTAAGCCCTGTCAAAATAAACATCTATCGTCGACAAAAGCCAACCTCCCTGACGCTCGCGTTCTCCGGGTGCAGCTATTTTACTGGCCCGCCCCACCAGGAGGGGGCGGTGGTGGCTGCTGACCGTTGAGCATGGACATCATCACCATCATCATCACGGTCCGGCCATCAGCAGCCAGTGCCGTTAGTTGATCGGTGGGAATAAATATTTGTTGTGCTATCTGCGTGCCGTTAATTCCCACGCTTACCGTAACCGGATTCGCCGGAGCCGCCCCAGCCGGCGCCAGGGGTGCACCACCGCTGGCCGCCGCCATCCGGGCCATCGCTAATCTCAGCCATGAATCCACAGGCAAATACGCCACCATCAGCGGGTGTGACAATACGTGCGATACCTGGCCCTTAATCTCCGGCTGGCCGTCCAACACATCCCGCCCCATCCGCACCGCCGTTACAGCGTTCGTCAATTCACCCCTGCTGGCGTTAATACCGCCGATTAAGTTCGTATTATTCACGGCTCCCATATCAAGATTGGTTCCGTGGCGGCCATAAATGGATGTCATCAAGCCTTGCACCATAGGGGATTGTGGCAACGCCGTGTTCGCCGGTACCGAAACATGCATCGTCATACGATCAAAATTCACCCGATCCAATACAAAGGCGTTGGGCTGTAGCTTTATCGCTACGCTGCCGTCGGGCAGTGTCATGCCCGCAGGTCCATAAACACGCTGCAATCCAGCCATATTCGCCGCCAGCGCTGCGGCAGCGTTGCCACTCGTCGTTTGCACAAATACGCCATGCATCACTGCTCCCTTCGGACCGCTGGGGCGCATCAGGTCAAAGGCCGTGGCAGAAGTTCCCGCCGCAGCCGTGGCCTCAAGCTGTTTTTCCAGTTGCCGCTGTGCTGCAGCTATTCCCGCCACATCGTTGATAGCGGGGTCCTGCGCCGCCTTGGCGATAAGTTTATCCAGCCACGCTACCAGTGGCTTCCCATTGATAACCCCTGCCCCAACCGCCAGAAAACGTCCCCCCGGCAAACCCACCAATGGCTTACCTGACAGGTGTGGTTGGCCGACCAGCAGTGTCGCTAAACTGCTGCCTGGTACCACGTCAGCAGCCACTTTCAATGCCACTCCCGATGGCACCATATTACCCGTCACTATTACTGCATTACTTTCCTTTAGAATCTGCCGCGCTGCTTGAATTTCCATATCCAAAGCCAGCAGCGTTAACGCCGCAGACTTGGTCTGCCCCACTTGCCCACGAACCTGGTCAATCATCCCGGGCAGTGTCTGTTTCAACTTGGCCAAAGCCAGGTTTCGTATCGCCGGCATGTTTACGAAGCAGGCAAAATCCGCGGTGCCGATGCTGTTAGCAGTCGCCGGCGTTAGCCCTTTTATTCCCCACGTCGTCGATGCTAGATAGGCCTGTAGTGCCGACCGATGTTGTGCCACCACCGCAAAGCCCCCGTGGTGGGCTACGTAACCGGTTGATCCATCGGGTGCTGTTATTGTGGATATTCCCTGCGCATCGGCCTTGGAAATACCATCCGCGGCAAAGGCGGCATGCAGATGAATGATCGGAAATAGAACCACTTTGGGATGTGGATGACCCGGCAGTGGAGGCAGCATTACCAATCCGGCGGAGCCATGTTCATCCAGCCCCTGGCTGATGCCCACGCTTTGTTCCATCATTGTCAGTGGATCGCTGGTAACCGGCAGGTTCATTTCCCCCGCAAGAACCTTTATCTTGTGATCCACTGCGGCCAGGTTGTTCATCACCACGAAAGCTGGAGCATTGGTCGGCACCTGTTTGAGAATATCCGCAATTACA
>JAJZNX010000152.1 GCA_021852275.1 Planctomycetota bacterium
CCCAAAAGTGGAAGTGCATTCACCTTGTCGGCAATGCGTTCTCGCAGCTATTGTGGCGTTTTATAGTCGTTCTCTGCGCTCTCAGCGCCTCGGCGGTGAAAAACAGTTTACTGACCATTGAAAGCTGCCCGCTGATCGCTTCGTTCCCCTTTTCGGCATGGATGCCGAAATCTCCCGGCGCGGCCGGGACAGGCCTCCGCGGCCGGGACAGGCCTCCGCGGCAAGGAGCAAGCAATCGGGACCTCCTGTTTACTGTCTCCTTACTCCTGTATTTTGTTTCCTCCCACAATACGTATCTCCCTACTCGCGGCATAGCCGCGCCCCGGCCTCCGCATGAACCCCATCCGCCTATCTGTACGTATATGTGAACGGCTGGCTGATGCGGATGTATCGGACGATATTCACTGGTGCAGTAAAGAAGCCCAGTGCCCGGTCTACGGCAAAATTTCCACCGGAGTGCCAACGGGGCAGATGTGATAAATTTCCGTGATATCCGAATTGCTGACCGCAACACAGCCGGCGGTATCGGTGCGGCCTTCGGCCCCACCATGAATAAAAATCTCCCCGCCTAGCGGAGTATTCCAAATACGGTCCTGCACGGCGGAATCTTGAATATCCGCACAGAGAATATCCTCTACCAGTTGCTGGTATTGGGCAGAGTTGATAATGCCGGTGGCCAGGCCGTGGCGGGCATCTTCCAGCGTAGGATAATTCAATCCCAGCGACAGGTGAAACTTGCTTTGCGGGTTTTTGTAAACCACAAGAAAGTTTCCCAGCGGTGTAATACGGTCGCCCTGGCGCTGTTTCTCACCAGGGAAAGTCCCGGTGATGCATCGATACGTGCGAATGCCGGCAGAGCCATCGTAAAGGCATAATTCCCCGGCGGATTTGCGCACTACAATTATGGGTTGATGGTTATTCATCGCGTTGGCTCCGGCTGATGATAGTGTGGATCCAGCCAGTACACCGGATAGCCTGCCAGTTCCCGCACCAGAGCAAACAGGCTGGACTGCCGCCAGCGCACGGGATGGCCGGCGATGGTCCAGGCGTGAATGTGGTTTTGGGCAAAGGCGAGTTCAATGCGGGGGAGGTGATAATCGGAACTGATGCCGATGACGGTTTTCCAATGATGGGCGAGCATGATTCGGCGGGCGTTATAGCAACTGTAGCGGGTGTTGTTGCCGTGAAAATCCAGGATGATGGCACTTCGGGGCAGATGATGAGCCAGACAAAGTTTGAGCATGGCGAGCGGCTCATTTTTGGCAGGACTGGTCTGGCCGTGAGGTGCTGCTCCGGAAAGAATTATATGGCGGATAACGCCGCGTTGATAAAGGTGTATGGCTTCCAGAGTGCGGTAACGCAGCGCCCGGCCACAGACATCGCCCGGCAGAGTGTTATTGCCAAACACCACGCCCACGTCGGCGGTAACTCCCGGCGGTGGGGGATCGGCATGAAACGCGAAGAGAAACACATACAGCATCAGCACTGTCCAACATGCGGCGAATATGGTAAGCAATGGAGAATTGGTGGCGATGCGCCAATGTCGAAGCGGGGCGATGGTGAGCGGGGCGGATTTTCGTGGCATTAAGAGATAACGATCCGGGCGGGCGGCCAACCAGCGAAGGAGCACCACAAGCACGTAGAGACATAAAGGGATGGGATCAGACGGGTCAAAATCAGGCAGCGTGAATAAATGATAGAAATAAATGGTGTTTAGCAAGAGGATTACGGCAATCAGGCAGGATGGCAGCAAAGCCAGCGTGGCCATGCGGCCGCGGCGGGCCAGACTGGCGGTGGTGAGGGTGACAGCGGCATTTCGCGGCACTTGGCGGACCAGATGCAGGAACAGCAGGGAAAGGACCCAAAGAGCGGGCAGCCAGATTTGTGAATAAAAGCCGACCAAACGCAAGTCAATCCATCGCCAGGTCTGGTTGGTAAGCAAACTGACGGTGGCGGCGGCAAAAATGGCGAAATCGAGAAATTGGATATTGAAAGCCACGCGTGGCCAGGGCAGATGAGGGTGGCCGCTGGTTGGACTTGTGCCGGTGTCGATCAAGGTGTGGCTCCTTACTCGGTTGGGCCGCACGGGGGCGGCCAGAGCTGCTAAGTATAAACGCAACGGCTTGCATCGGGGAAGCCCGGCCGTCCCGGCTGTCAGAGTTGATTTGCAGGCTTGGGCACAATGGATTAAAACCATCGTACCGTGTGGATGGTGGTGCGATGTGGCGGCGATATTTTAGTTACAAATTAAGAAAGGATGTACAGCATGAAACGTTCAAAAATCAGCATTATCGGAGCGGGAAATGTGGGGGCGACGGCGGCGCATTGGGCTGCGTCCAAGGAACTTGGAGATGTGGTACTGGTGGATATTCCGCAGATTGACGGCGTGCCGCAGGGCAAGGCGCTGGACTTGGCGGAGGCGGCACCGGTGGAAGGTTATGATTGTCGCATTACCGGGGCCACCACGTATGAGCCAACCGCCGACAGTGATGTGGTAATTATCACTGCGGGCCTGGCGCGCAAGCCGGGCATGAGCCGCGATGATTTGCTGCTAAAAAATACGGAAATCGTGCGGTCGGTAACAGAGCAGGTGGTGCGGGTATCGCCCAATGCCGTGCTGCTGGTGGTTTCCAATCCACTCGATGCCATGGTTTACGTTACGCACAAAGTCAGCGGCTTTCCGGCCAAGCGCGTGGTGGGCATGGCGGGCGTTTTAGATACGGCGCGTTATCGCTCTTTTATTGCCGCGGAGCTTAACGTGAGCGTGGAGGATATCCAGGCGCTTTTGATGGGCGGCCACGGCGATGATATGGTTCCATTGCCACGGTACACCAGTGTGGGTGGAATTCCCCTGCCAGAGTTGATGGCCACCGAAAAAATCGAGGCCATTGTCAAACGGACGCGCAATGGCGGAGCGGAGATCGTGAATTTGTTGAAAACCGGTTCGGCGTATTATGCCCCAGCGGCATCGGCGGTGCAGATGGCCGAAGCCATTATTCGTGATAAAAAACGGGTGTTGCCGTGCGCGGCTTATTGCGATCGGGAATACGGAGTGGGTGGATATTTTGTGGGTGTGCCGGTGAAGCTTGGTTCCGGTGGGGTAGAAAATATTCTGGAAGTGCACTTGACCGCCGAAGAGAAGAAATTGTTTGATGCTTCGGTGAACCATGTGAAGGATTTGATTAAGACCATCAGGCTGTGATGGTGCCGAACACCGGGAGGTCGGCTTTCGGCCAGGTGCCAGCGGGAATCCTATCCGAAGGCGGCCAGTACGTCGGCGAGAATGGTGTCGGAGACGATCATCGCCTGATCGGTCAGCGCCAGGTGTTGTGGACTGACTTCCAGGTAGCCCAGGCCATCGTATTTTTGCAGCACTTGTGAGAGCTTTTGGCCCGCATCGATGCCGGTACGTTTCTGGAATTCCCTCCAGTGCAGCCCGGTGCGCAGGCGCAGTTGCAGCATGGCCAGTTCGCCGGCGTGCTGCGCCGCTGAAAGTTGTTCCATTTCGACGATGGGCACGCGTGGTGCATCGGCGAGCAAAGCCTCGGTATAGCGGTTAATGGATGGAACATTTTTCCAGCGTCTGGCATCGTGATGGGCCCAGGCAGAGGGGCCAGCCGCCAGATGGTTGGAGCTATGCCAATAATGCAGGTTATGCCGACATTCGCGCTCTGGCCGGGCGTAGTTGGAAATTTCGTAACGGGGCAATCCGGCGGCGGTGAGTTTGCGATGGGTGTGCTCAACTAAGGAAATTTCCAGAGATTCCGGTGCGGCCTGAATCTGGCCGGCTTTCAGGCGGGCGGTCAGAGGCGTGTTAGGCTCGTACATAAGAGAGTAGCAGGAAAGATGTTGCGGGCTCAAGGCCAGGGCCTGGTCTAGCGAATAATCCCAGGATTGCCGGGTTTGCCCCGGGATGGCAAAAATTAAATCCAGATTGATATTGTCGATGCCCGCATCGCGGGCCAACTGCACAGCGAGGGCGACACTTTGGGGATTGTGATCGCGCTGGAGAGCCAGAAGTTCGCCGGGCACAAAGGATTGGGCACCAAAGCTGATGCGGTTGACGCCGGCGGCCTGAAGTATGTTGGCGCGGTCGGCATCAAATGTATTCGGATTGGCTTCGATGGTAAATTCTTCCAGGTTGCTAAAGCCAATATGTTGATGAAGCATGTTCATCAGATTTTGGAGCAGTGGCGGGGGGAGCAAGGTAGGAGTGCCACCACCGATGAAGATGGTTTGGGGATTGATGGGGCCGAAATGTTGAATTTGCAGGCGTAATTCTGTATTCAGTGCGGTGAGTAATGCGGGGGCGTCATCGAGGTGGCCAGCGACAGAGAAAAAGTCGCAATAGTGGCACTTCACGGTACAAAATGGAATATGAATATAAATGGCCGCAATATCGGAAATGGCCCCTTGGCGGGTCGGGTGGGGTAGATCATAAAATTCACCGGCACGCGGGCTTAGCGGCAAGTGCAGGGCCGATGGTGTGGCAAATGACATAATTATTTTCCTTGAAAACACCGCGGGTTCGATATAGTCTAACAGAACAGGAGTGCCGGCGCGAATCGTCGGGTGGGTCCGACCAACCGCTTTCCACGAAGGTGGTTGTTGTAACCACACGGCGCTGGTTATAATGCCGTAGTCTTCGTGGCCGTAGTGGAGCGTGTTTATGGCCGGTGTTCCGGTAAAGAGGTTCAAATGGACGTAACTCTGGTAATTTTCAAGGAAAATGGCCAACGCGTGGAATTTCCATTGCACAAGGAAATGGTCACCATTGGCCGGGCGCTGGATTGCGATCTGCAGATTCCACTGCCGGCGGTATCGCGGCGACATTGTGAACTGCGACTGGAAGGCGATTCCGTGCTTCTCAAGGATAGCGGCAGTTCCAACGGAACCTACCACAACAGTGATCGGTTAACGGGGGAAATAGCCGTGTCCGCCGGTGATCACATACGCGTGGGGCCGGTGACGTTTACGGTAGTCATCAACGAAGAGCCGGCACACATCAAACCGGTGCGGACAATTTTAGGTGATCTGGCGGTGGAACCGGTACGTACCATTGAAGAGGCCAAGCAGGCTGATGGCACGGTGGATATCTCCGTGGCCGATGAAGGCCACGAAGAGGTGGCTTCGCCGGCAAATGCGGTGATTGAAACGGATGATCCGCTCAAGGCCTTGGAAGCGCTGGCCCGGGAAAAATCCAAAAAGTAATGATGTCCCATGATGGAGCAATGGCAAGTTCTCAAGACTGCGGCTGTGGGCATGGTGCTATTTGGGGCGCTGGCCTGGTCCCGTCTTGATCGCGGTGCAGCGGCAGCGCCTCGCTCGACCCCATCAACACATCCGGCCTCAAGTAAGAAATCTTCCGCCCCAGCCCTGCAAGAAAAACTCACATTAAAATCCGCCGTGGCCATGCTGTCCTCTGATCAGTGGTCGGTGCGCTCGCGGGCGCAGAGCTTTTTAATGCGGGAAAACCCGTCGCAACTGCCTGTCGTGTTAAATGATTTACAGCGGACGCACAACGCGGAAAAAGCCAACCGGCTGCTGAAAGTGGCGCTACAACTCTATTTGATGTCTCGTACCCCGGTATTGGGCGGGCCGGTGTCTTTTCTTGGTGTGCAGTACAACATGCAGCGGATAACCGTGCGTATGCATGGCCACCACATAGCGTGTGATGCGGCGCAGGTGGTGGCGATTTTGCCGGGTTTTCCCGCAGCGGCCGTGCTGCGTGCCACGGATATGATCATCGGAATCAACGGGCGGATTTTTCCGCGTTGGATGACGGCCGATGCTTTTCGCCAGCAGATTCAGGCGTTAAAACCTGGAGACATGGTGCGGTTAAGCGTCCTTCGCGGGCCTGTGGTGGTGGTTTTGCCGGTGCGGTTGGTAGGAGTGCCGCGGGATATGGGCCAACTCGGCGCGATGCTGGCACAACGACAAGCGGCGGAGGCGGCCTTTGTAGCCCGTTATGAGCGTTAAACGGTAACGGCATCAGGATGGATCAGGTGCCCCAGGCAAAAATATGAACGGTTTGCGCTATGCGAGGCAGGTATGGGCTTCTGATGCAAGCTTGGAGGATTATTATCGGCTTGGGATGGTCTGGTGTCTGATAAAATCACCCATATTGTGTAGCTTGATGCGATAACTGAAATGCTGTGGTACAATTTATAGGGTAGTTGGTTCTTTGGCGGTCAAACCAACTTATCAAAACTTGGATTTTAAGACGTGCCGCAGGGCCGGTAAGCCGATATTACACCACGGCTGAGTTGGTAACGTCAGTGAAGGGTGTCTATGTCACCAAAGCATATCGCATGTGTCAAAAAAACTCTATTGATGGGGTGGTGTATTGGCGCGTTTACGGCTGTTTCACCCGTGATGGCGCAGCAACATGCCGGTTCCAAAGCCCTCTTGGTGGGGCAACTAATTAATGATGCCCGGGCGGCAGGACGCAATGTTGCCGTGCCAACGCCTCTGGCCGCCCGCGAAGCCTTGACCCTGCTCAATATGGCTCGCAGGCTGAATCCCAATTCCCTGACCGTTTTGCGGTTGCAGGCTGATGCGGCAGAGGCGTTGCGCAATTACACCGTAGCGCAGAAGAGTCTATTGTCCATGGTGGCACTGGATCCCAAAAATCTCACGGCTCAGGTGCGCTTTATTGATGATCTGGCGGCCTCTAGGCAAACGGTGCAGCAGCGCCTCAACGTGTATATGGCAGCGCTGGACGGCCGGAATTTGAATCCCCAGGTATCCAGTGCCATTGCCCTGCGGGCGTCCCGGTTACTCGCGTCGCAGTCCCGGCAGTCGGCGGCCTGGAAAATGTTGACGCTGGCCGTGAAGTTTAATCCGGCAAATCTGGCGGCACTTCAGGACATGGCGGCCGAGTTAGTTCACAAGCAGGCTGGTTCGCAGCGGCAACTTAAGGTGCTGTTGCGGGTGCTGCATGCTGATCCGTACCAGCCCACGGTGGTCGCCACCGTGGCCCGCTTGCTGGCGCAGGCGGGCGATTACCGTTTGGCCGCCACCTGGATGGATGCTGCCATCGGCCAATATCAGCGAGCGGATGTTCCCATCAGTTCAGATGTTTCTCTGGCTTTGGCCCAGGATTGGGCGATAGCCGGCGAATATCCGCAATTTGACGCGTTTTCGCGGGAATTGCTGGCGATGAAAAATGTCTCAACCCACCTGTTGATGCTGGCCCTTGCGGCGCACAGCCAGGGCCGTCC
>JAJZNX010000036.1 GCA_021852275.1 Planctomycetota bacterium
CATGGCTTTTTAACGGTGGCAGGCCCGGAATGCACGAAGATCATGGTGAAAGCGCTGCAATATCTGCAGGTGCCGCCGGATCAGAGTCCGGCGACGGATCCGTGGTGGGGCAAGGAAAAGCAGTTGTGGGCCCAAAGCGGTTTGAGCCATTGAGGCGGCTGGGCGGAAGTGTGGCCGTAGGGTTACAAGGTCCGACGGATGGGGCGCGGGTAAAATGAAACTAAGTGTGTTGTTAAAAGATGTAGAGTTGCCGCCGGCGCGGCTGATCAAGAGTGCAGTTGATCCGGAAATCAACCGCGTGGTGGAAGATTCGCGGCAGGTAGGCCCGGGCGATCTTTTTGTGGCCCGCCGCGGTACGCGGCATCGCGGGGAGAGTTTTGTGCAAGAGGCGCTGAGCCGGGGTGCGGCGGCGGTGTTGTTGGCCGACCAGCCGACCTCCAGAGCGCGGCTTGAAGAAAGGGATGTGTCAGCGGAAGAATTGCTGGCCCGTCTGGCCCATCGATTGCGTGGCGAACCGGCGCGTGGTTTAACTATTTTTGCAGTAACTGGAACCAATGGCAAAACCACCATCAGCTATCTGGTGCGGGCAATATGCAAGGCCGCCGGCCAGCGTTGCGGGCTTATCAGCACGGTGGAAATTGACGATGGTGCGGCGGTGCGGGAAAGCGTGATGACCACACCTGGGCCGGTAGAACTGGCGGATCTTTTGGCGGAAATGAAAAGCAACGGCGCAGGCTTTGTGTCGATGGAGGCCAGCAGCCATGCCCTTGATCAGGGCCGGATGGCGGGCTTGCCGGTGGCGGTTGCCATGTTCAGCAATCTCACCGGCGATCACCTGGATTATCATGGAACCATGGAGAACTACGCCGCCGCCAAAGCCCGGCTTTTTGCTGGATTGTCCGCCGGGGCAGCGGCCATCATCAACGCCGATGATCCATGGTCGTCGCGCATGGTAGAGCAAACGGCGGCCCGGGTGATTCGTTACGGGCTGGATAGTCCCGCCGATTTTAAGGCAGAAATTTTACGCATGGACGCCCAGGGCATGACTCTGCGCATTACCCATCCCGGTGGCTCGCCATGGACCCTCACCACCGAACTGGTGGGGCGGCATAATGCCCAGAATATTCTGTGTGCCGCAGCAGCATGCGCAAGTCAAGGCATAGCGGCCCCGGCGATTCAGCTTGGCATCGAGCAAATGTGTGCGGTACCGGGCCGCCTGGAGGCAGTGCTGGTGGAAGGTGTAAACCGGAGTGAACTGCCCTTTCAAGTGCTGGTGGATTACGCCCATACGCACGATGCGCTGGAAAATGTGCTGCGGGCCGTTCGACCATGGACGAAGGGCCGCATTATCTGCGTGTTTGGCTGCGGTGGAGACCGTGATGCCACCAAGCGGCCGAAGATGGCGGCGGTGTCTCAGCGCCTGGCGGATAAGGTGATTATTACCAACGATAATCCGCGAACTGAGGAGCCGCAAAGCATTATTGATATGATTATGGCCGGATTGTCGCGGGAAGCGCGGGCGGCGGTGCACGTGTGCCCGGATCGGCGGGCGGCCATTCAAGCGGCGGTGGAGGAAGCACGAGAGGGTGATGTGGTGCTGATTGCCGGCAAAGGGCATGAACGTTACCAGATTCTGGGCACCGTCAAGCACCCGTTTGATGATGTTGCGGTGGCCCGTGCGGCGCTGGCCCAGCGTCTGGCGGGGTTGAGAAGGGTGGAGGCGGCCCGATGAAGCCATGGACTTTTGATCAAATAAGGCGAGTAACGCTAAGCCGGTGGCTCAATAAATCGGAGCGTAATTTCAGCGGGCGGGTGGTGCACGACCATCGGAATGTGGCGGAGGGGGATTTGTTTATGGCTATTCGCGGAGAGCGTTTTGACGGGCACACTTTTGTAGCGTCGGCCATAGCGGCGGGTGCCGCGGCGGTGCTGGTGGATACAGCGCCTGACAGCGAAGCAATGCGTGTGGCCACGGAAGCTGGGGTGGCGGTGTTGCAGTGCGATCAGACAGTGCGCGGACTCAACCGGCTGGCGGCCGGCTACCGGCAGGAAATTCGGGCGAAGGTAATTGCGGTAGGCGGATCGAACGGTAAGACGACCACCAAACGCCTGATCGACACCGTGCTGGCGGCGAAACACTCCGGCCACGCCAGTCCCAAAAGTTTTAACAACAATATAGGCTTGCCGCTGACGCTGCTGCAGGTGGAGCCGCAGCATGAATATGTGATACTGGAAGTGGGAACCAATGCGCCTGGGGAAGTGGCGGCGCTGGGTGAGGTGGCGGCACCGGACATTGCGGTTATTACGAGCATAGGGCTGGAACATCTGGAACATCTGGGCGACTTAAAATCCATTGCCGCGGAGGAAGCCTCGCTGGTGCGTTTTGTGCGGGATGGCGGCATGTTATTTTTGCCGAAGGATGCTCCGGAGTTGACCGAGGCACTCAAGCTTTCCACTTTGGCCCGGGTGACGGTGGGCGTAGCGGGTTCAGGGGCTGATCTGGAGGCGGTGGATGTGGCAGAATCAATCCAGGGGCTGACTTTCAAGCTCAATGGACGGCTGGCCATTCACGTTCCTCTGGTTGGCTGGCATAATGTCATGAATATATTGCTGGCGATTGGCGTAGGCCGGCGCATGGGCCTGGCGGATGAACAAATTGTGCAGGGTCTGGGGCAATGCCGGCCGGCCCCCATGCGCATGGAGCCGCTGCGTATCAACGGGCACTTTGTTCTCAATGATGCGTATAACGCCAATCCAACCAGCATGGCCGGTGCGCTGGAAACATTTGGGCGGATCGACCTGACCGACACGGTGCCAAAAGGCGGCCGTACACCACGGGGTGCAGCACGTCGCAGCAGCGGAAAACCGGCGCGGCGGGTGGCCATTCTGGCGGATATGCTGGAATTGGGCCAGGCCGGGCCGGCAATGCATGAAGGGATCGGATTGCTGGTGGTGGAGAACCACATCGATGTGCTGATAGCGATTGGGCCGCAGATGCAGGCGGCGGCGGCGATGGCCCGGCGGCATGGAGTGAAGACGTCATATTTCGCCAGCACCGCGGAAGCAGTGCAGGGCGTGCCGGCATTGCTGCACCGGCATGATGCCATATTGCTCAAAGGATCGCGTGGAATGCATCTGGAGGAAGTGCTTGAGGCTGTCAAAACTGCAGAGGGGGTTGCTCCGGCAGCCGCACCGGCGGGTGAGTTGGAATAACAGATCTCGGATTGGCAGGGACATCGCGGGGATATTGATATGTTGTACTGGCTGTATGTTTTCATGGCGGGGCACGGATGGGTATCGCAGAATTTTTCGCTGCAGGAAGTGATCTTTCGTTCGGCTCTGGCGGTGATTATCAGTTTTATCATGGTATTGGCGATGGGCAAGCCGGTGATTGGCCGGCTCAAAAAATTGAAGCTTGGCGACAAACCGGAATTTCATAACGATTCGCTCAACGCCATGAATGTGGGCAAGGCGGATACGCCGACGATGGGCGGGGTGATGATTATTGCGGCGATTTTTATCACGACCGTGCTGTGCGCGAGAATCGATAATTTTTATGTGCAGATGGCGCTGATGTGCCTGATCTACCTGGGGGGGCTGGGGGCCATTGATGATTGGCTCAAGCTCACGGAAAAACAGCGCGCGGAAGGTAGCCGCGATGGTTTAATGTGGTGGGAAAAACTGGTGTTTCAGGTGGGGCTGGGCGTTATTCTGGCGGTGTTTATCTACCACCACGGCGGCTATGCGCAGGCCCATTATCTTAACTGGCCCCTGCTGCCGAGGGACTGGGTGTTACCGACGGGTGTGTTTGCGGTGCTGGCGGTGGTGGTGATTGCCGGCAGCAGCAACGCAGTGAATTTGACGGATGGCATGGACGGCCTGGCCGCCGGCTGCATGACCATTGTCAGCTTCGCCTTCATGATTCTGGCGTACGTTACCGGGGATGCCCGCTGGGCGGCGAATCTGCACTTCAACCACATCCGTCTTTCAGGGGAACTGGCCGTGGTGTGCGGGGCGATGGCCGGGGCGTGCCTGGGCTTTTTGTGGTTCAACTGCAACCCCGCGCAGGTGTTCATGGGAGATACCGGCTCCCTGGCACTGGGCGGAACGATCGGCTACGTGGCCATTGTCATCCGGCAGGAGCCGATGCTGCTGCTGGTAGGGGCCATCTTTGTCATCGAAGCAGGCAGTGTGCTTATTCAGGTGGGTTATTTTAAGTTAAGCCGCGGCAAACGCGTATTTTTATGCAGCCCGATTCATCATCATTTCCACTTAAAGGGCTGGAGCGAACAGCAGGTGGTGATCCGCTTCTGGCTGATTACCGGCCTTTCTGCGGCGCTGGCTTTGGCCACCGTAAAAATCAGGTAACGGCGGTGATTGCCGCAGGCCCGTTGCTGAGCTTTGTGCGGCGCATTTGAACTCACGCCGGCAAGCCCCGGGGGGTTGATGAGGAACCGGGCAAAAATAACTTCGCACCTTCCGGCTGGCCCTTTTGGCCGCCAGGCATCGCTCTTCGCTCGTTCCAGACCCACTGCCGGGGTATGCGCCTCGCTCACGCCTCGCCAGCGGCCAAAATTTCTGCGCCGTAAAACACGAATTTATTTTTGCGCGGTCCCTTCTCGACTTTTGCCGTTTTTGGTGGAGCCGAAATGCCTGATTTCACAGGCCTTTGAAGGTGGCCTGGAGTTTTTGCACACCCGTATAAAACACGGGGTGTGCAAAAACTCGCTCCGCAATCGCGAATTCCAAAGGATTCGACCATTTACACTCCTGAAAAATGGCAAAAGTCGAGCTTACACCGGCTGGCAGGAACAAAACAGGTGCCGGTCGCCATAGACATTGTCAATGCGTCCGACATGCGGCCAGAATTTATGTTCCTTGAGATAGGCGAGAGGAAAGGCGGCTTTTTCGCGGGAATAGCGATGGGGCCAGGGATCGGCGGCGATGGCGGCGGCGGTGTGTGGGGCGTGCTTGAGCGGATTGTCGTGGCGATCCATGCGGCCGGTTTCAATGTCGCGGATTTCCTCGCGAATGGCAATCAAGGCCTGGCAGAAGCGGTCCAATTCCGCCCGAGATTCACTTTCGGTTGGTTCGATCATCATGGTGCCGGGTTCCGGCCAGGAAATGGTGGGGGCGTGAAAGCCATAATCCATAAGGCGTTTGGCAATGTCTTCCACTTTTATTCCGGCCGAGGCTTCAAAACCACGGGCATCAATAATGAATTCATGGGCGCAAAAGCCATGTTGGCCTTTGAACACGATGGGGTAATGGCTGGCGAGGCGGTGGGCCATATAGTTGGCATTTAGAATGGCAATTTCGGTTACTTTTTTCAAGCCGGAGGCGCCCATCATCACGATATACGCCCATGGGATGGTCAAAATTGAGGCGCTGCCGCAGGGGGCGGCCGCCACCGGGCCGATGGCGTTGGTGCTGGCGGTGCCGATTACCGGGTGGCCGGGCAGGAACGGTGCCAAATGCTTAGCCACGGCAATAGGGCCCATGCCTGGTCCCCCGCCGCCGTGGGGAATACAGAAGGTTTTGTGCAGGTTGAGATGGCAAACATCCGCGCCGATATCCGCAGGGCGACACAAGCCCACCTGGGCGTTCATGTTAGCGCCATCCATATACACCTGGCCGCCATGTTCATGCACGATGGCGCAGATATCACGGATATGCTCTTCAAAAACGCCATGGGTGGATGGGTAGGTAACCATCAGGCAGGCCAGGTTCTGGTGATGCTGGCGGGCCTTGTCGGCCAGGTCGGTTAAGTCGATATTGCCCTGCTGATCGCACGCCACCGACACTACGTGCAAGCCCGCTGTTACGGCACTGGCCGGGTTGGTACCATGAGCGGAATCGGGAATCAGGCAAATGTTCCGGTGCGACTGTCCACGTGATTGATGCCAGGCGCGGATGACCAGCAGGCCGGTGTATTCGCCCTGCGACCCGGCGTTGGGTTGCAGAGACACCGCCGGGAACCCGGTGATTTCGGCTAAAAAGTTCTGCAATTGATCAAAGAGCATGGCATAGCCGCGGGTTTGATCCGCAGGCGCAAAGGGATGCACATCCGCCCATTGAGGCCAGGTGATAGGCAGCATTTCCGCGGTGGCATTGAGTTTCATGGTGCAGGACCCCAGCGGGATCATGGAAGTGGTGAGCGATAAATCGCGTGCTTCCAGCCGGCGAATGTAGCGCAGCATTTCGGTTTCGCTGTGATACTGATTAAACACGGGATGTTGCATAAAAGGAGAAGTGCGGCGCAAGGCCGGGGGGAATTCGATGGAGGCCTGGGCAATCAGATCATCGAGCATAAACGGCAACGCATGTTTGGGACAGAAGATGTGCAGCAGGGCGTGAACTTCGGTCAGGTCGGTGCGCTGGTCCAGGGTTATGCCGATGGAACCGTCGTTATAACTTCGCAGATTGATGGATTTAATCCGGGCGGCATCCAGAATATCCGCCGGCGAAACGTGGTCGCCGGGCGTTACGCGCAGCGTATCAAAAAATAAATCATCGCCGACCTTGTGGCCCAACCGGACCAGTCCGCGTGCCAATACCGTCGTCCAGGCGTGAATCCGGCGGGCCATGCGCGTCAGGCCGGCCGGCCCGTGATAAACCGCGTGCATGGCGGCGACAACTGCCGGCAGCACCTGGGCGGTGCATATATTGCTGGTGGCCCGTTCACGCTTGATGTGCTGTTCGCGGGTTTGAATGGCGAGGCGCAGGGCGGGTTGGCCGGCCGCATCACGGGATACGCCGACGATGCGTCCGGGAATTTTGCGGGCCAAATCCTGGCGCGTGGCCAAAAAGGCCGCATGAGGTCCGCCGGCACCCATGGGCATGCCCAGCCGCTGTGTGCTGCCAACGGCAATGTCCGCGCCAAATTCGCCCGGCGGACGAAGCAGCGTTAACGCGAGAATATCCGCGGCTACCACCAACCGGACCTGATGTTGGTGGGCCAGATTCGCCAGTTCGTCAAAAGAATGAATATGGCCATCGGTGGCCGGGTATTGGACCAAAATTCCAAAGATTTTGCCCGCGGGAAAATCCGCCTGTTCCGGCGGGCCGACGATAGCCTTAAGGCCCAGCGCCGCGAGTCGAGTTTGCACTACGGCAATGGTCTGCGGGTGGCAATCCTGAGCGATAAAGAAAGTATCGCGTGGGTCATCAGGACCGGTACGGCACATGGTCATGGCTTCCGCGGCGGCGGTAGCTTCATCCAACAGAGAGGCATTGGCCAGCGGCAAACCGGTAAGGTCGGCAACCATGGTCTGAAAATTAAGCAGGGCCTCCAGCCGCCCTTGGGCAATTTCCGCTTGGTAGGGGGTGTACTGGGTGTACCAGCCGGGGTTTTCCAGCACATTGCGTAAAATCACCGGAGCGGTGATAACGTCGTGATAACCCATGCCGATGAGGCTGCGAAACACGCGATTTTCGCCAGCCAGTTGGCGCAGCTTTTTGAGCATGGCCGCCTCCGAGAGTTCCTCCGGCAGGGCCAGGGCAGCTTTAAGCCTGATGCCGGATGGAACGGTGCGATCCACCAACTCATCCAGAGATTTCAACCCCAACTGCCCCAGCATGGCCTTTATGTCGGCCTCGCCCGGTCCCAGATGGCGTGCAAGAAAAGCATCGTCGGCGATCAGGTCGACCCAAACAGCAGCGGAATGCTGTGATGGTGAAGCCTTGCCCGATAGGGTGGCGGAAGCAGATGGCATTGTAGATAAACCTTTCTATGGTGTTACGCGGACGTCAAACCAGGGGGATTATAACCGTCCACGTCTGCGGCTGCGATATCGGCTCGGCGGCGAGGGCGAATATGCGGGCAAGATACTCACCTCCATGATTGCCATGGTCTTGCGTTGGGCTAAAACATGCAGTAATGTGGCCTAAAAGTAAGTGTTCTTAAAAGGTTTTTGCAGTATGAAACTGAAAGATTCCACGCGACTGATTTTTATTGGTGATTCCATTACGGATTGCGGCCGCGGGCGGCCTATTGGTGACGGCAACCTGGGTAGCGGGTATGTATCCATGGTTGAAGCTTTGCTGACGGCGGCATATCCGCAGTTGAAAATACGCACCTTTAATCAAGGCACGTCCGGCCACACCGTACGCGATCTGGCGGCCCGATGGGATACCGATGTTATAGCTCTGAAGCCGGACTGGCTGGTGATTATGATAGGTATCAATGACGTGTGGCGGCAATTTGATAACGCCATTCGTCCGGAATATGGGGTGCCGCTGCCGGAATATGAAAGCACTCTGGATGACTTGATTTCCAAAACACTGCCGCTGACCAAAAACATCGTACTGATGACGCCGTTTTTTATTGAGTCGAGCACACAGGATGCGATGCGCAGCCGCATGGACGAATATGGAGCGGCGGTGAAAAAGCTGGCTCACAAGCATGGTCTAAGCTGTGTGGATACGCAGGCGGCGTTTAATCACGTGCTGCAATTCCGATACTCCGGGGCGCTGGCCTGGGATCGGGTGCATCCCAATGCGGCCGGGCACATGCTGCTGGCCCGGGCATTTTTAAAGAGCATCGGCTTTGCGTGGTAAATGCCGCAGAACAGTTGCTGTCCGCAGCGAGGCGAGACTGGCCCTGGTCATAGACCTCCGGGCGGACATGGTGCGTCTATGATGAAGAAAATTTATCTGGAGACCTTCGGCTGTCAGATGAATGTTCTGGACAGCGAACTGGTCATGGGGCAGTTGGGGGCGCTGGGTTACCAATTCACCCCCGATATCCAGGCGGCCGACGTTGTTTTGTATAACACCTGTTCGGTGCGGGAGCATTCAGAACAAAAAGTGCGTTCCCGGCTGGGCCTGTTGAAAATGCGCAAGGTTGCCGAGCCGGAATTGGTCGTCGGGGTACTTGGCTGCATGGCTGAACGCGATGGAGCTGGAATGCTCAAGCGATTGCCGCACGTGGACCTGCTTTGCGGCCCCGGCGAACTGGACAAACTGCCGACACTTTTAGACAACGTATTTCGTACCGGCCGACAGCAGGCAGCGCTCGCGGGCAATACCAGCCGGCGCTCGGCAACGCATGACGCAGCAGAGGCAGACGGCATGGAGCTGCTGGATTTATCGCGCAGTTTTTCCCCCACCGCAAGCCAGTATCAGGCATATGTGCGGGTGGTGCGTGGCTGCAATAAATTCTGCACCTATTGTGTGGTGCCGCACACGCGTGGGCCGGAAGTGAGCCGTCCGCCGGAGGCCATTATTGAAGAGACCCGCCGATTGGTGGCAGCCGGTGCGCTGGAAGTTACGCTGCTGGGGCAAACGGTTAACCATTATCACTACGAACATTCCGCCGCCTCCGGACCGGATGGCCCGATGAAGCGGCGCACGAGTTTTGCCGAACTGCTGCACCGGCTGCACGAAAGCGTGCCGGAATTGCCGCGGCTGCGGTTTATCACCAGTTTTCCCGCAGATTTCGGGGATGAAATTTTGCAGGTGATGGCGGAGTGCCAAAGAATATGCAAGTATCTGCATATACCTGCACAATCCGGCAGCAATCGGATTCTTAAAATGATGAATCGCGGCTATAGCGTGGAGCAGTACGACGCGCTTCTGGAACGGGCCAGGCGCATGATACCGGGCCTGGCACTGGCCGGGGATATGATTGTGGGTTTTCCCACCGAAACGGAGGAAGATTACCAGTTGTCTGCGGCACTGGTGGAACGGTCCAGATATAAAAATTGTTTCATTTTCAAATATTCACCGCGTCCTGGAACTGCGGCCATCCGCCGATATCCGGATGATGTTCCCGATGAAGTCAAACGGGATCGCAATAATCATCTGCTGCACGTTCAAAATGCCATCAGCGAAGAGTTAAATCGGGATCTGATCGGGCAAACAGTGTCGGTGCTATGCCAGGGGCCAAGCGGCTGGGTGCGCCCCACGGATTCCATCGTGGCGGGGGCCAATCACAGTCGCGATCATGCGCAGGAGACCGTCGCTTTGTCCGTGGGCGTTCAGGTGGCGCCCCAATTAGGCCCGCGAATGGCTGCGGCTATGCGCGGACGGGAACAGGCTCCGGTGGCGGCGCCTCTGGTCCATCATCCCTGTAACTTGTCGGATTCCGTGCAGCTTATAGGACGTACCGGTGCAGACCAGATCGTGGTATTTCCCGGGGCGCCGGAATGGGAAGGCAAGATCGTTGAGGTTCGCATTGACGAAGCCCATGCCATGACCATTTTTGGCCATGTTGAGGCGGAAAGTGCTATCGCTCCGTCCTGATGGATAGGACGGGCTTATAAAATCATCTCAGTACGGCTAAAGCCTGCCTATGGAGAGCCGATAATTGCCCGTCCGAAAAAGTCGCAATTTTACCTCTTCACTTTTCCAACTTTGACTCCTACTATTAATATGGCCTGACCGATACAGGTACTGACATCTCTAAGAGATTCGGTAAAAGCTAGAGGGCTCATCAGCGTGGAAGCTGGCTTGGCCCCAAGAGAGGCACAAAACGAACACAGGGAGTATGTACATGTCCGGGGCAAGAGAATCTGATTTACAAGAATATTTTGCCACATTAAAAAAAATTCCACTGCTTACCGCCGAGCAGGAATTGGACTTGGCCCAGCGGGTACAAAGCGGGGATTTTGCCGCGCGAGATAAGTTGGTGGAAGCCAATTTGCGGCTGGTGGTGGCTATCGCCCGTCGATTCGTTCGCACGGGCATCTGCCTGCAGGACCTTGTTGCCGAGGGCAATTTAGGCCTGATTCATGCGGCGGATTTATATCAACCTGATCGCTGCACCAGATTTGCAACCTATGCCAAATGGTGGATTATGCACAGCATACAACAATTTATCGCCAGTACCGCCCATCCCATGTGTCTGCCGCATTATATGATTCGGCGCATGGCCAGGCTTCAGGAACGGTCCCGGATGTTTCAGGATACGTGTGGTTATGCTCCGTCTGATGCGGACCTGGATGAAGAATCCAGTGATAACCAGCTTGCGGCGGTACAACATGCTTCGCGGGTATTTCGGATAACCATGATGGATAGCTGCGGTGATCTGGGGCGGCAAACCATGGAAGAAGCTATACCGGACCGGCAAACATTACGGCCCGATTACGAATTGGAAAGTCGCGAGACCGCGACGAAGCTGCGAATTCTGCTGGATCAGCTTGATCATCGCGAGGCCACGGTATTGCGACTTCGCCATGGTTTTGGCGAGGCCAAACCGCTGCCGGTGCAGGAAATCGCCGAGATTTTGGGCCTTACCCGGCAGCGTGTGCGGCAAATTGAAGTGGGGGCATTGCGTAAGCTGCATTCTTTACTGGAGTCCATCAATGTGGGCCGTGAGGGGCGAGTGGACGAGGTTGGCCGGGAAGCTGTTTTAGCTTGATGACCACAGCGCAACTCGGATTTCAGGGCGGCCTGCGCAGCCCCAGCCGTTGCGTAGGAACCAGAGCGTATGTATATTCCGCCACCGTTCAACGAAACCGACCTCTCGCGCATCGTGTCGTTGGTCCAAGAAAACCCTTTTGGCATGCTTATCACCGCTCCCGATGGTGCACCCACCGTCAGCCATCTTCCGCTGCTGCTGGAGGAATCCGCCAACGGTGAGTTGACGCTGTGGGGGCACATGGCCAGGGCCAATCCGCAGTGGAAGCATTTGTCGCCCAGTCAGAATGTGCTGGTGGTTTTTCGCGGCCCACATGCTTACATATCGCCGGCATGGTATGCCTCGCCGGGTGTGCCTACCTGGAATTATGCCGTAGTGCATCTGCATGGCACGCCGCGTGTTATCAACGACGAAGTAGAACTGGCGGACCTGGTGCACCGCTTGACCCACAGGTTTGAGTCGCCTCGACCCACACCATGGAAACCAGCCATGACGGTCGAATATCGCCACAACCTGCCGGCGATGATTGTGGGCTTTGAGATTAAAATCAGGCACATGGAAGCGAAGTTCAAGCTGGGTCAGAACAGGTCCATGGAAGATCAACGCCGGGTGGCGGCGGAATTGGCCGGTTCCACGGATGCCACGGAGGTGGCTTTGGCTAAGCTGATGCAACTGCCCGAGCCGACGGGGGAATAATCGGCCGCGCCTCAACAGACACATGCCCACCACGGCTACACGTACAACGACCGATATGTGTGAACGGCTTTGGCGGTCTTACGACCTTTTGCGATAGACATTCAGCCCGATTTTCTCATCCCGGTCGGGCACGGTTACGTTACCCTCGGTCGAAGCGATGATGATGGTTTTGCCGGAGGCGGAAGGCCCAAATTCCTTGCTCAAATCCACCTTGATGGTAAGGATATTGCCTTCAACTTTGAGTTCCACATTTTTCATCGGATTCTCCTGTTTTCTAAAGTGGGTTTATGCGGATCGCCGTCGATGCCAGTTCGGCCGCCAACGATTTTCTTTCCGATAATGCCCCGGCATTTTTGAATCGCCTATTCACCTATGATTTTAACCAGCACCCGTTTGCGGCGGCGGCCATCGAATTCGCCGTAAAAAATCTGCTCCCACGGTCCAAAATCCAGCTTCCCGCCGGTAATGGCCACCACCACTTCGCGCCCCATGATGGTGCGTTTAAGATGGGCGTCGGCATTGTCTTCGCCGGTATCATTGTGGCGGTAGCGTGAATAAGGCTTCTCCGGGGCTAATTCCTCCAACCATCGCTCCCAGTCCTGCATCAACCCGGCTTCGTCATCGTTGATAAACACGCTGGCGCTGATGTGCATGGCGTTCACCAGAACCAGGCCATCGGTTATGCCGCTTTCGGCCAGAGCCGCTTCCACCTGCCGGGTAATGTTGATAAACGCCCGCCGCTCCGGAATGTTAAACCACAGTTCTTTGCGAAAAGTTTTCACCGAAGCTCCGATCGCGGTACCCGCCCACGTTGGATACGTATTTTGGCCTAAACGCTGAGGATTCCATCAAGCAGATGAGGTCCGGATTCAATCTTGTCACGGCGCCTGCGACGTGGCTCAGCGGTGGTGGCCGCCTTGACCCGTTGGCCATTGACTCGCCTGATTCCATTGGCCGTGGAGGGGGCGGAGGTGGCGGGAACATCGGATCCCAGCAGTGGCTCGCCGACTTGGGTCTGATCTAATCGTGCCTGAATTCCTTTGGCGTACTCGGCGGATAATTCATAGCCGATAAATTGCCGGCCCAGTTTCTTGGCCACCACCAGCGTCGATCCGCTGCCGCCAAACGGGTCCAGCACCGTTTCGCCTTCATTGGAAGAGGCTTTGATAATGCGGCCCAACAATTGCTCGGGCATTTGGCAGCCGTGCCAGCCGGCACGCTCCTTAAATGTGCCGCACACCCGTGGAAAGTACCAGATATCCTCATCGGGCTGAAAACAGTCTGGGATATCCTGCGGACGCAGAATCCAGGTATCGTCGGGCAGGCGACCATCTGGATTGCCCCGGCTATCGCCGTAGACCAGGGTTCTAGCTGAGGGTACGCGGATGGCGGGAATATTGAAAGTGAAGCGTTTCGGATCTTTTACAAAATGAAACAGATGGGTATGGCTGCGGGCAAACTTGGTTTTGCACTGTACGCCAAAGGTGTAGTACCAGAGCACCCAACTGCGGCACTTCAGGCCCAAGTCACGCTGAAAAATAATTTTTAGTTCCGCGGCAAAGTCGTCGCCGATGGCCAACCAGAAGGTTCCGTCCGGTTTGAGCGCCCGCACCACGCCGGCCCCCCACTTGCGGGTCCAATCCAGATAATCTTCCGCAGCTCGCTTATCTTCATAAACGTCGTACGTGTAACCGATGTTAAAAGGTGGATCGGCAAAGACCAGGTCGATGCTGCCCTCGGGAACAGCCCCCAAGCCTTCAATACAGTCTTGGTGATAAATCTGGTTTAATTTCATCGGAACCTCAGAAAAGTGGCTTTATGGATTGCTGATTGATCTATTGACTTGAAATACCGCCTGTTGACCAAACATTCTGCTAACAACGCTAAATATAGTATCCAATACCATTCAGCTATTCAAGCGGCCTGCGCTTGGTGCAATCTCGCGTTAAGGTTGGCGATGGCGTTACCTAGAGCCTCATGATGGGGACCGTCTGCGGCTACCCAACGCAGCAGCCAGCCTGTGGTCAAACGGGTTTCAACCCGTTGATTGGCGGCCACTGCGGTGGAATGATTGCGGTCACCTAAAACCCGGCCGATTTCCGGAAAGCTCAGGTGCGAATGCTGGCGCATGAGGTAAATAGCGATGGCTCTGGCACCAGCCACCAACTGGCTGCGCCGATGGCCCCGGAGATCGGCGGCGGCTAATCCGAAATAGGCCGCAACCGTTGCCATGATGTGCTCAGGCGAAATAACCCGGGCCGCTCCCGATCGACAGCGTACCTGCTGGGCAATGACGGCGGCGGTACCATCGGCATTGCCGCCGGACCGCTCGGCCACGTCCATTCCCGCAAGCACCTGTAACAACAGACCTTCGAGTTCGCGGACGCTGGCGGCGGGGCTTTGGGCCACGTGCATGAGAATTGAATCGCTCGCGGATCGCTGCAACCGCAGGGCGTGGCGCCGGACGATTTCCAGACGCGTGGGCAGGTCGGGTGGATCAATACGTGCTACCATGCCGCTTACGAACCGGCTCTGCAGGGCGTCCATGATCGAGGCAATTTGCCCGGGAGCGCAGTCGGATGCGAGCACAATACGCCGTCCTGCACCATCCACCTGATTGAAGGTGTGCAGAAATTCCTCCTGGGTTGCCTGCTTGCGGGTGAAAAAATGGATATCATCGATCACCAGCAGGTCACTTTGGCGAAGCCGCCGCCGAAATTGGGTGGTTTTATTCTGCCGGATGGCTTCGACAAATTCATTGGTAAACTGTTCGCCCGTCAGGTAAAGCCAGCGCTTCTGCGGAAACTTCTGGCCAAAGCGCTGACATATTCCCTGCAACAGATGGGTTTTGCCCAGGCCGCAGCGCCCATGTATAAAAAGCGGATTAAATCCGTTCTCGGTTGCCTCGGCCACTTGAACCGCCGCCCGGAAAGCCATCTGATTGGACGGACCGGCCACAAACTCTTCCAGCAGATACTTGGGATTCAGCCTGCTCACACCGGCCGGCGGACTAACGGCACTCGGCCGATGCGCCTGCGACGGAGGCACAACTGCTTCAGCGGCCGGCGCAGGTCGCGGCGTACCGGCTGGAGTCGCCACTTCCACCGTCACCTGCTCCCCCAGAGCCGCCGCAGCGCTGTGCTGCAGTTCCTGCATCAATTTGCCGCGAATCCACTGCGCCGCAAATGAGCTGGTGGCAGCCACGGTCAGCTTCTGGCTGTTTAGATACCAGCGGCATTTTCCGGCAAACCACTGTTGATAGCGGTCTTCGCCCAGGCGTTGGGCCAGCTCTTCTTCAATTTTGATCTGCACAGTTTTTTCAAGTTCCAATTCCTTCGTCATTGGCGCAGCGGTCAACATCAACAGACTCCTTTCCGGGCACCATTTCCCCATTTCCAGGGCGGGAGCAAATATAAATTTTTACTACGTAACGAACCGTCATGGTTCTAAGACAGCCGGGGAGTCCTTTCCCCGGCCCACGGAGGCACCAACCGCGCTCCGTAACAACTTCCACCCGTCCACCGGCCGGCTGCGGATTTTCTCACGCGGAACCGTCCAGCCTGGACGATTGATTCTTGAGTGTCGTTTTAACCTTCGATGAAAGTCCTGGCAATAGCCCGCTGCGGGAATTCTTTTACACATGAACCAAAGTCCCATTGTCATCACGGGTTACGATAAAAAAAAATGTTTTTATAACCGCTTTTCCACCGCTGTTTACGGCCTTGTGGATAAATCTGTGGATGAATTGAACCGCCACGATAAGTACAGGAAAGAAAATGGTTTAGGCCATTTTTACGTGTTTCCGCGGGAGGCCCGTAACAGCCTGGCGGCAGCCGGGATTTTGCCCGGCGCGGCATGGTGCCGCGGTCAATATCTGCAGTCGCCCGGCATAAACAGTGCCGGCGGGAACCATATTTACGTATACTACAATAGAAAGGCGGGGGAATTCCGGCTGGATCAGCGCGGCACGCGGCAGTGGTACACACCGCCGGGCGGCATGTTCAGGGCCACCAGTTGAAAAGATACGTCTTCAAACATGGCTTTATACCAACGCATGTAAAACCATGGAACTTCTGTGATATTGCTGAAAACCCCGTGCGGCTTAAGATAGTGGCGCACCGCCGCAAACATACGCTGCTGCACCCCTTGCGGCAATGATGGCGTGCCCAGACCGCTGACGAATTGATCCACCCCGTGGCGCTCTATACCCCGTGCGGCCAGAATTTCCGCCAGATCGCCGACATCGCCATGAATGATTTCCACATTGGTCCGGCCGGCGAAGCGCTGTCGCAAAATTCGTACAAAATCGCGGTCGCGTTCAATGGCGATGAAACGCGTTTGCGGCCGCAGCCGCTGCAGAGCCTGCTGGGTAATCGGGCCGGTGCCGGCACCAAGTTCCACAATCACGCGGGACTGATCCCAGTCAATGGATTTGAGGCTGGCGGCGGCCATGAAGCGGCTGGAAGGCCACACCGAGGCAATGCGTGTGCCATGACGGAAAAACTTGGTCAGAAAAAGCAGGTTGTGGCGGAGCAGGCTCGGCGGCGGGGAACCGGCGTGGGTCGGAGTGTTGTCGGAGCGACGCTGGGTCGATTTGACGGGCATGAGCATATTCCTTTTAACGTTACGGCTAAATTTCGTACCTAAACACCAGCAGCCGTGGTGTGTCGACTGGTTTTACTATAGGGTATCGGCGAGAAATAAGCCAGTTCCGCGAGGGCTTCTGGTGGGCTGCGCCGCAACCACGAACTTGCCTGGCCTGGTGTCGGTGAAGCGGGGCGGCGTATGGTGAGGAACTCCGCGCGGCAGACCTCCACCGAGAGCGGAGAGTGAAATCGCCTGATTCGGACAACCACTGGACATTGCATGTTACGCTCCATGCACTCCCTCGCCGCGATGCTCGGGAAAAGTCAATATGATGGTAAACCACCCGCCAGGCGTGGATTGCGCCAGGACGGTGCCGCCGATGTGGCGCATCACGTTCTGTACTATTGAAAGCCCCAGACCAGAGTGGCGACCGTGATCCGACCGCGCCGTATCGCCGCGCCAAAAACGTTCGAATACGTGTTGTACGTCCTGCGGATCAACCATGCTGCCCGTGTTGGCCACTTCGAGAATAGCATCCTTATCGGCCAGACGTAGTGACACACGGATGGATCCGCAAACGTTGACATAGCTGGCGGCATTATCTAGAACGTTCCGCAGGACCAGTCCGCCGTGCACCGGCGCTCCATCGACAAGCGGCATTCCCGCCACGTGCTAACACGCCGCGCACTTTAAGTGCGGCAGCGGATAACTGCGGGTAAATTCCGTCACTTCCGCACGTACCTTCGCCAGCACCTGGGCGTCCCCGCCGCTGGAAGCCGCCCGGTCAAACCACTCGGCCACTTTTTTCATCTCCGGCTCCTTAAGGCCGCGGGTGGTCAGCGCCGGAGTCCCCACGCGAATGCCGGAAGTTTCCATGGC
The DNA here is from genome assembly GCA_021852275.1 of Planctomycetota bacterium. Classification (GTDB taxonomy): domain Bacteria; phylum Planctomycetota; class Phycisphaerae; order WQYP01; family WQYP01; genus JABEVA01. Next base: position 17,525 of record JAJZNX010000036.1, read on the forward strand.
TTTGCGGGTATCAAAGGGTACCATGTTTTTATTCACGATAATGCCGGCATTTTGCAGCCATAATTCCACCGCGGCACCGGTCAGGTCCGGGCTTTTGGCCCGTAAATCCACCAGCATCAGATGATTATCCGTGCCCCCGGAAACCAGCCGATAGCCATGGCCCATCAGCGCCTCAGCCAGGACCTTGGCATTTTTGAGAATCTGCTGGCAGTAAACCTTGAAGGCGGGTTGCTGCGCTTCGCCAAACGCTGCGGCCTTGGCGGCGATAATGTGCATCAGCGGCCCGCCCTGCAAACCGGGAAATACGGCGGAATCCAGTTTTTTGGCCCAGTCCGCCTTGCACATGGTCATGCCGGAGCGAGGCCCACGCAGAGTTTTGTGGGTAGTAGTGGTAACAAATTCGCTGTGCGGCACCGGCGACGGGTGCAGGCCGGTGGCCACCAGGCCCGCAAAATGGGCGATATCCGCCATTTGCACCGCGCCTACTTCGTGGGCAATTTCCGCAAATGCCGCGAAATCCCAGAGTCGCGGGTAGGCACTGGCACCGGTGATAATGAGTTTGGGTTTACATTCGCGGGCAATGCGTTGCACATTGGCCATGTCGATGCGTTCGGTTTTCGGATCCAGGGTGTAATGAACCGCCTTGAACCATTTGCCCGAAATATTCACCGATTTGCCGTGCGTAAGATGGCCCCCATGGTCCAGGTGCAATCCCAGGATGGTGTCGCCGGGGGTTAATGCCGCCAGAAATACCGCCTGATTGGCCTGGGAGCCAGAGTGCGGCTGCACATTGACATGGTCGCAGCCGAAAAGGGCTTTGGCGCGGTCGCGGGCCAGATTTTCAATCACATCCATAAATTCGCAACCGCCGTAGTAGCGTTTGCCGGGGTATCCTTCCGCATATTTATTGGTAAGCGGTGTGGCGGCAGCCGCCAGAACCGCCGGAGAAACATGGTTTTCGCTGGCAATCAGCTCCAGGGTGGAATCTTGGCGGTCTTGTTCCTGCTGTATCGCCTGCCACAAAACGGGATCAGATTGTTCTATCGGATTCATTGTATTTACCTTTGCACAATGCTTTTCACTCGGGGAATCAACTCACGCCAAGCTACCCTCCGCCGCGGCAATTCCATTCTGCGGTGTGAAGTGGAAATGGTCAACCACATCCGCTTTACGCCCCGGCTATTCTGCTGGCCATCGGTGCAGCGCCAGAATTTCTAAAATCAGCAATCAAACGGCCAGTTTATGCGTTGTAGCTATGGAACGGGCTTTCCAGCGGGAATTTTCCTATGCGGGTTCCTATTCATGCCGCTGCGTCGGCATTATCATTACCAGTGCGTGAGGGCCGCGGGCGAAAGCCTGCACCGCTGACCCCGCAGGAAAATCCGGAGCCTACATCAGTGAAAAAACGCCTGGTTTTCATCCTTAAATTCACCGTTATGGTGGTGGTGTTTCTGTTTGTATTTTACAAGCTGCGCGGCGCGTGGCAAACCGTCGGCTCCCACCCCATACATATCGACTGGAGCTTTGCCCCCCTGATCGGTCTGGCTTTTGTCGGCATTATGGCGACCAATGCGCTGACCTGGCGCTGGCTGGCCTGGCGCATGGGAGACCGCAACAAAACTCTGCCGCTGCTGGGGGCCTACACCTTCAGCCAAGCCGGAAAATATGCTCCCGGAAAAGTTCTGCTGGTGCTGATGCGTATCGAACGGACCCATCGTCTGGGCATGTCGCGTGAATTGTGTCTGCTTTCCACCCTGGTCGAAAATGCCATGTACAGCTTATCCGGGGGATTGGTGGGGGCGATTGCCCTGATGTTTATCGCGCGGGATCATCCGCTGTATCTGGTTTTGTGCGGGTTGATGATTGTTGGTCTGCTGACGTTGTTTCATCCGAAGATTTTTTTTGGCATCGTCAATGCCGCTCTTAAATCCATGAAACGTGGTCCAATTCCGCCCAGCCGCCATTTCCGCAAGTTTGACATGGCCTGCGCGGTGCTGATGTTCATGCCATCCTGGCTTTTCGGCGGCTTTGGTCTATGGTCGGCGATACATTGCGTGCATAGCGTGGGGGCGTTGGAACTTTTTCCTCTGTCCGGCATTTTTGGCCTTTCCGTTACCCTGGGTATGTTGAGTATGTTTCCCGGTGGCCTGGGCGTGCGCGAAGCGGTGCAGGCCCTGTTTTTAATGCCCATCGTCCATTCGGCTGAACTTATTGTGGTGGCCGTGGCTTTGCCGCGGGTTTTTCAAATTACCGTGGAACTCACGCTGGCCATTTTGGGCGGCATTGTTTCCTCCCGCTATGGATCACCCGCAACATCGCCGGCTGCCAAACCTGAAGAATCAAATTCACCCGGTATTCCAGCCGCCGGCCCCACCGCGGTAATGGCCCCCGGGGCGGATGACCACCCGGTGTCTCCATCCGCCCGCTCCGCCAAGTTGTCCAATGCCCATGATTAACAACGGCATCGCGCCACCTAAACGCTTTCCCAAAAACTAGCGCAACTGTGTTACGGCCAATAAGGTAAGTCCACTGATGAGCGCCCACAGCATCACCCCCTGCAGCAGCGGTTTGAAACCCACCGCGGCGAGTGTTCGCCGCGATAAACCCGCACCGATCAGAAAAAGCGTTACGGTCAGGCCAACCGTGCTGATCCGGCTGATGGCCGGATCCATCGCATGCATTCCCGGTATAAAGTTCTTGATCACGCAGGCCACCAAAAACAATCCGATGAACCATGGAATCTGAATTTTCTTGCGGGGTCCGGTATTGTTGGGGGCCGCGGCACGTCGCTCGCGCCCGGCTAACCATGCTACCGCCAGCGAAACCGGCACAATCCATAAAGCACGCGAGAGTTTTACCGCTGTACCGGTGGTCAGGGCCACTGGTCCATACCGATTGCACGCAGCCACCACCGAGGAAATATCGTGGATCGCAATACCCGCCCATACGCCAAACTGGTGCTGGCTTAGATCCAATCCGTGTCCAATAGGCACAAACAATAACAGGGCTGCGGCGTTCAATAAAAATACGGTTCCCATGGCCACGGTCATCTGTTCCTCCGGAGCATCGAGGACCGTGCCGACCGCAGCGATCGCCGAACCACCGCAAATGGCCGTTCCCACCGAAATGAGCATTGATGCGTGCGGATCAATTTTCAGCCAGCGTCCCAAAAAATAACCTGCGGTCAGCGTTATACCAATACTGACGATGGCAAATACCGCCCCATCGGCACCGGCATGCAACACCGCACGCAGATTCATGGTGAATCCGAGCAAGATTACGCAAATCTGCAATAAAATCTTGGCTGTTCGATGGCCCAGCCGGTGAAATGGATGACCGATCGACAGCGCCAGGGCCATTCCCAGAGTCAGCGCCAGGGCCGGCGAGGCCCACGCCGTGAGGCACCAGCCGATAGCCAAGGCAAAAATAGCCCAGCGCAGTTGCGACCGAAGCGCATCGCTGCGTTCAAACCACAGCTTGAAATACGCCCTGGCCGTACCCATTGTAGATTCTTTAACCGCGGCCTCCTGGCCGATAATCGGCGGGGGTAAATGGCTCGGCTCTTCATCGGACTGCAATGGTGGTGGATACATGACTGATTCTCCGAACATCGGCCAGGCCCTATTGCCCGGCTGAAGATCAAAGAGTACACATTGTCCTTTCATTACGCCAAGGCATTGTAGTTATATCACCGATGCTGTAAGATTATGCCATGGAAATGAACCGAAACCATCTGGCGATCTTTCAGGCTGTAGCGGAAAAAGGCAGCTTCAGCCGGGCTGCTGAGGCGTTGGAAATCAGCCAGCCGGCGGTTTCCCGCCAGGTGGCGGAATTGGAATCGAAGTTGGGGTTACGGTTGCTCGATCGTCTGCCGCGCGGCACCAGCCTCACCCAGGCCGGGGTCATTCTTTCGCAATATGTAGCGCAGATTCAGGCTTTGGAAAAAAATGCCGCCGCCGCCATGACTGAAATGCGCGGCCTGACCAGTGGGCGCATCGCCATTGGTGCCAGCACCACCATCGGTGCATATTTGTTACCGCCGCTGGTGGCCGAATTTTCCCGCCACAATCCACGCATTGACGTGCAGATTCGCATCGACAACACGCAGGTCATTCAGCAGGCCCTGCTGGCCGGCGATCTGCACATCGCCTTCACCGAAGGGTTCGCAGAAGATCCACACCTGCGGGCCACGGTGTTTTATACCGATGAACTTGTCCCCATTGTCCCGCCGGGTCATCCGCTGCTGAAATTGCCGCTTGTTACCCTGAAACAGTTTCTCTCCGAGCCGCTGATTTTACGTGAACCTGGTTCGGGCACCCGGGCGGTTATCGAACGCCACATGCGCCGCGCCGGCGTGGCTCTTAAGCCGAAGCTGGAACTTACCAGTCCTGAAGCTATCAAACATCTGGTGATGGCGGGTACGGGCGTGGCCATCGTTTCCGGTCTGACAGTGCAACTGGAAATTGCCTCCGGACAGCTCAAATCTTTGCCGCTGGCGGATTGTCGCATCCAGCGACCACTGCACCAGCTTCTGGCATCCAACCGCTGGTCCGGTCCGGCAATGCAGGCATTCCTGAAAATTCTGGCCCAAAAACGCTATGCCGCAGAGATGGCCCACCCGGCCAAAACACCCAGCAGCAGCCCGCGCGAGAAAGCCACCTCCCGGCCCATGGCCGTAACCAAGCCGACATCCACGCGACGCCCGTAAAAAGGGCGGCACGTACAATTGGCCCGGCTGGCACTGCCGGTTCAAGCTGGGTATAAATCACTCATGGTTTTTGATATTCAACAGCAATTGGAACATCTACGCGGGCAAATCCGCCTTCATGACCGGCTGTATTATCAACTCGCCCGGCCGGAAATTTCCGATGCTCAATATGATGCTCTTTTCAAAAAGCTTCAGGCCCTGGAGGCCCAACACCCCGAACTCATCACCCCCGATTCTCCCACCCAGCGCGTCGGCGGTCAGCCGATAACCGGTTTTAACCCCGTCCGCCACGACATTCCCATGATCTCCATTGATAACACCTACACCGAAGCAGACCTTGTCGCCTTTGACCACCGGGTCCGCAAACTGCTGGAAGGCCGGCCCTATACGTATGTCTGTGAACCTAAAATAGACGGCGTGTCTCTTTCCCTCCGCTATGAAAATGGCATCCTGGCCGTGGCAGCCACCCGCGGCGACGGCAACACCGGTGACGATGTTACCGCCAACGCCCGCACCATACGTAACATTCCGCTGCGCCTGGAACTTTCAGAATCTGCCGGCAGCCAAATAGATTTTCCGCATATCATACCGCCCGTGGTGGAAGTCCGCGGGGAAGTGTTTTTATCCAAGGCCCAGTTTCTGGCCATCAACCAGCAGCAACAGCAGGATGATGCCGAACTGTATGCCAACCCGCGCAATACTGCCGCCGGCACGCTGAAGCTTTTAGATCCCCGTATTGTGGCGGCCCGCAAGCTGGAATTTTTCCCGCACGGCCAGGGCGTCGTGGAAGGGATCAGTTTTACCTGCTATCGGCAATGGCTGGCGTGGCTGGCGGCCGTGGGCCTGCCCATGGCTCCGCAGGTTACAGTGGCCGCGGATATTCATGCCGTCATGGCGTTTATCCGGCAGTTCGCCCAGGTCAAAAAGAATCTGCCCTTTGATACCGATGGAGTGGTAGTCAAGCTTGATGATTTTAGCCAGCGGACCCTTCTGGGTACCACCGCCCGCGCACCGCGATGGTGCATCGCCTATAAGTATCAACCGGAGCAGGCCCAAACCCAGCTCGCCCGCGTGATCTTCCAGGTGGGAAAAACCGGCACCATCACCCCGGTGGCGGAATTTGAACCGCCGGTATTTATCAGCGGCACCCAGGTGTACCGGGCCAGTCTGCATAATTTTGATGAAATCGTCCGCAAAGATCTCCAACTTCACGATCAGGTGCTGGTCCAAAAAGCCGGCGAAGTTATTCCTTACGTCGTCGGCCGCGCGCCTGTGCCCCGGCCCGCCAACGCCACCGCCATTGAAGCACCGGCCCGATGTCCCACCTGCCAGGGACCGGTGGTACGCGAAGGCGGTTTTGTACGCTGTATCAATGTAGACTGCCCAGCCCAACTCGCCCAGCGGCTGCGTTTTTTCGGTGGCCGCAACCAGATGGATATCGAAAATCTCGGCCCGGCGATTATTGATCAACTGGTGGCCACGGGCCAGGTGAAATCCGTCGCCGATTTATACCGTCTGCAACTTGCGGATCTGCTGACCCTGGATCGCATGGGGGAAAAATCGGCCAATAGTCTCCTGACAGCCATTGAAAAAAGCAAAAATGCCGGACTGGAGCGCCTGCTTTCCGGCCTGGGCATTTTACACGTGGGCACGCGCACCGCCGCCGTTTTAGCCCGCCATTTCCCAACTCTAGACGCCCTGGCTGCGGCCAGTGCTGCACAATTCCAGGAGGTGCCGGACATCGGCCCGGTGGTGGGTGCATCCATCCATGATTTTCTTCACCTCCGCGGCGGCCTGAAACTACTGCAGGATTTGGCCGCATTGGGCGTAGCTACCACCGTAACCAGGGCCGCAGCGGCGGCTCCAGCCACCGGGGCCTTGGCCGGTAAAACCGTGGTGGTAACCGGCACACTGCAACACTTTACCCGCAACCAGATTCACGATTTGATTGCCGCCCACGGCGGCGTGGCCGCGGAAACCGTTACCAAAAAAACTTCTCTGGTGCTGGCCGGAGCAGAGGCTGGTTCCAAGCTGGAAAAAGCCCGCAAACTCGGCATCCCCATCATCGACGAAAACACCCTGCTGGAAATGACCGGTGCCCTCTCCCCGCCAACCCGCTCCATGAATTTCTAATTCTTAAATCTTAAATTTCACATCCGGCTCCATATTGACCGCTGACCGCTCACCGGCCTTAGCCCGCGCCCTCCCCGCCTTCCGGACCGGCGGGCAACTTCAGCCGCAACAGCTTCACCTTGCGCGCATCCGATTCCATCACGGTAATCGTGATATCTCCAATTTGCACCTGTTCCCCGCGGATGGGTATGGTGCCCAGCATGTTGATCACCAGGCCGCCAGCGGTCTGATATTCCTGATTTTCCGGCAACTGCAAATTTAATTCCCGGTTCAGATCCGTTACATTCATCCGGGCATCCACATCCACTGTAACCGGGTCAATGCGCTTGAGCGTATGTACCGAGGCTTTTTCATACTCGTCGGCAATGTCGCCCACAATTTCTTCCAGAATGTCTTCGCTGGTAATCAGGCCGGCCGTGCCGCCGAATTCATCCAGCACAATGGCAATATGCACACGCTGCGCCAGAAACTGCCGCAGCAGATCGCGCAGCGGCTTGGAATGTGGCACAAACAGCGGCGGACGCATCAACTGCCGGATGTTAAACGTCTGTTGTTGACCGCTGCCCAGCAAAGTCAGCAGGTCCTTGGCGTAAATAATGCCCAGAATGTTATCCAGGTTGTCATCATGCACCGGCAAACGGGCCAGCCCGTCGCGCAGAACCTTGTCCCGGATTTCTTCCAGCGTAGCGTGAACGGAGGCGGTAATCATATCCGTTCGCGGGGTCATAATCTGGCTGACCTGCAAATCGCGAAAGCTGATAATGCCTTCAATCATTTTCTTCTGCTCTTCATCCACGGCTCCTTCCGCGGTGCCTTCCGAAACCGCAGCCAGAATTTCCTCCTTGCTTTCCACCGCTTCCTGGGCCGCACTGCCCGGCACAGGGGCGTCGGCCAACCGGCGCACCAGCTCATCAAACAGACGTAGAAACCAGACCAGCGGCATAAGGCCCGCACAGGCCAGCCGCAGCGCCGGCCATAGCCCGGCAATCAGAGCCTCCCCGGCATAACCCGCCCAGGCGTACGGAATGGCCACGGAAAAAACTAGAATTAGCAGGCCCACCGGCAGCGCAGCTATCAGCAAACGCACCAGGGCAGAATCAAAGGCCGCCCCATTCAACGCCGCAAATACACTCACCACCATCGCCAGGTTGAACAGAACCCGCAAAATGGTGGCCGCCAGAACCAGCGGATCCAACTGCCCCAGAATTTCATCCAGCGCCCCCGCACGCTGCCGTTTAAGCAATTCTCGCTCCAGACCCAACCTGGAAACCGTGCGCAGCGCATACGCCGCCGTAGACGCCAGAAGCGTTCCCAGAATCTCCGGTAATAAAAGCCACCAGCACCAGTTCACGCCCGCACCATCGTATTGCCTATATCCTTCATGCTGGTTTATGGTCCTGACTTCCAGTTTCTCCGCCGGCTGCGTACACCGGCCCTATCCCCAAGGCTAACAGAATCTGGTCTTCCCGTCGATGGATTCTCCGGGCCTGCCGGCCTGTGCGATCATCATAACCCTGCACATGCAGCAGGCTGTGAATGGCGTACAAAAGTACCTCCCACGCCACCGGATGATGCAATTTGCGGGCTTGCCGGCGGGCCTCATGCAGGCAGATAAGCGTTTCCAGTTCCACAACCCGTGGCTCTGTTCTTTTGTCCCGCAAGTCAAAGGTCAGCACATCCGTGGTGGTGTTAATTCCCATCGTCCGCCGGTGCATTGCCGTCATTGCGGCATCCCCAATCAGATGAATCTGCCAGGTGCCGCTTCGGGCTGATGTCATAGTCAGGGCCAGAAGCAGTTTTTTTTTCAGCCAGACCGCCGTCAAATGGCCGTCGCCGAATTGCTGCCTGGACACACATTTAGGCTGCTGCCGCGGCAGTCCGCTGATGGTAATTTCAATGCTCATATCAGGCCGGCCGTATCATCGCCAGCGGTTTGGGATAGCTCAAACGCCCATGGTAAACACCCGCCAGCGTACGTACTATCGACTCTTCAATTTTGGATAAGTCCACCAGCGTCAGTTCACATTCTTCAAACTGCCCGTCCAGCAATCGCTTGTAAATAATCTCGTGGGCGGCAGATTCAATGCGCCCGGCCGTGGCCTCAGGCATGGCACGCACGGTGCTTTCAACGGCGTCGCAGATCATCACAATGGCAGTTTCAACGGATTGCGGCCTGGGGCCGGGATAGCGAAAATCAGTTTCCGCCACCTGGCCATGCACGCCCCCGGTTAACGCCTGCTTGGCCTGCCGGTCGCGGGCCGCATAAAAAAACGGCTCTACCAGCGTGGTGCCATGGTGCTGGGCGATAAAATTGCTCACCTGTGCCGGCAGGCGGAATTCCCGCGCCAATTCAACACCATCTTTCACATGCCCGATGATAATCAGGTGACTCATGGTGGGAGCAAGTTTATCATGCCGATTGGGCTGCCCGGCCATGTTTTCAATGAAGTATTCCGGCTTCACCAGTTTGCCGATGTCGTGGTAATACGCACCCACCCGGCACAGCAGGGCGTTGGCCCCGATAGCCCGGGCCGCCGCTTCCGCCATAATTCCCACAATCAGCGAATGATTGAACGTGCCCGGCGCTTCAATGGCCATCCGGCGCAGCAGCGGATGGTTGGTATCCGAAAGTTCCAGCAGCGTCATCGCCGTGGCCAGATGAAACGCCCGCTCAATCAGCGGCAGAAGCCCCAGCGCCAGAAACGTCGCCCCCAGCGCCGCAATTAAACTCATCAGTATCCGCTGCTCCAGCCCCAGGTCACTGGAACGCAAAGTCAGCGTCTGCCAGTGGATCGCTGCACCGGGCATGGGCAGGCCGCCGGCCAGCGTCTGCGCCATAATGGCTGCCACCATGGCCAGCGCCGCTAATCCGCCAACCTTCAATAGCTTCGATCGCGTTCTGATTTCCGCCAGGCTGAAGGTGAACACCGTTATTCCGGCCAGCGCCGTAATAAAAAACACTAGCCCGCGCTGCACCGCCCACACCACCAGCAACGCATTGAGTGCCGAAAGCCCCCACGCTAAACGTCCCCCGCTGACAATGGCGAAAATAATGGCCGTCAGCAGCAGCGGCAAAAGCGCCAGCAGGTATGTCAGGTGTGCCAGCCCCAGCCATTGCCCCAGCCGGGCGGTTACCAGGGTCATTAACATCAGCCCGGCAAACGCCGCCAATCGGGTGGTGCTGCGCAGTTCATGCTCCCGGCTCATCACGTACAGAGCCAGGATCAATGCTAACAGCAAGAGCACCACAACCCTGGCCGGCCGGGTTAACAAAGCCTGCCATGGATGGGCCGTTTCCAGTTGCTGCAGGTAACTTTGCCGCGCTGCCGCCAGCAGTTGCCGGTCGCCGGCGGTTAAAACACGGCCCGCTGGAATCAGCAGTTCTCCTCGATGAAACACAATGGCCGTGGCCGGCACCTTGGCGGCGTTGGCCAGGGCCAGCCGCCGGGTGGCCGCAGCGTCAAAGCTGTACGTAGGTTCCTTAAGCCGGGCCAGATATTCGGTAAAACACTCGCGCACCGGTACGGGAAAGTAGCTTGCCACCCAGGAAGCCAGGGCTTCTTGATCCGCGTCTTGTATCAGCAGGTTGTTGATTGAAACCAGCCGCCGCGATTGCTGTAAAAATACCGTCGAAGCCGACCCGGCGGCAATGCGGTTAAAGTCCGCCCGCGTTACCACCGGATGTTCCTGCAAGCTGCGCACCAGGCCATCCACCAACTGCTGATAAGATACCGCCCGGTGCGGTGTCGCCTGTTGTTTAAGCCAGACCAGCCCCGCTACCGACATTTCCGGAAATCTTTTGGCTACTTCCTTTGGCACATCGGCCAGGGTCGCGGCGCGGGCCACTTCGCCCGGCAACGCCCCCAGCGTTTTGGCTATCGTCGTAAACACCCGGCCCCCATCCGTGGGAATTAGAATCGGTGGCGTGCGCAAACGCACCTGCCGACGCAATTCCGCCAGCGCCAGTTCATTGGGAATGGTAAAATGCACCGGCGAATAAATGGCTTCGTGAACCATGCCCCGCGGCCCACGCTGCCCCATACGCCCCGGAATAAACCCGATCAACAGCGCCAGTGCAAAGAATACCGCAGTGCCAATGGCCACCCGCGACTGCCATGGCGTAAGCTTCCAAAGTGGATCCCGGCGGGTGGTTGGCTCATCCACCACCGCCCGTCGCCTGGGGCTTTGTTTTTGAAACCACATAACTTTTCACGACGGCTTTCGCCGCGTTTTCCCGTTAAACCGCCTGCCCACACAGGCCTGCCTGGAATGCACAATTCTATCCAAACATGGCCACGATGGTGCCCCTGGCCGTCGGCCTGCACCTTACATCGGACGACGCTTGATGGTCTGGTCGTACATGGCCAGCAGTTTTTGCTTGTCAAAAACCATTTCTTCGCGGGTCAGCCCCACAATGTCATATTCGTACGTCAATTCAATGGCATCCACGGGGCAGGCTTCTTCGCACATACCGCAGTAAATGCAGCGTAATTCGTCTATGTCAAACTTCACCGGGTACTTTTCCCGATCCGGCCAGGAAGCCGGTGCTGCCTCACCTACAATATGGATGCAATGAGCCGGGCAGGCCGTGGCACACATATAACAGGCCACACATTTAACCCGATTTTGTTCATCACGGTTAAGCCGGTGCACCCCTCGATACCGCTGCACATCCATCCCTTGTTCCAGCACGGGATGATCTTCCCGCCGATCTTCCGGGTACTGTATGGTGCGCACCTGCCCGCCGACGGACCGGAACAAATGCCCGATGGTGGTTCCCAAGCCGCTTAGCACCGCGGGCAGGAAGGTATTTTCCACTGCCGAAAGCTGGGGCGGTTCCAATTGAATAACGTCCTGCATTTTCATACTTGAATTCCAATAAACCAACCGCAACCCCCTCCTCCTTGGTATTTTAGGTGATTTACCTCCGAAAATCCAACCGTAACCTTCGCTCGTATCGTCGTATCTGGCTGTGTCCCGTCAGTCGTGGCAAACGTTAACGATGCGATTGAACTCCCAGGCACCTCATTTAGTTGAGATTTTATCTCATTTGACGGTCATATTCATCTCTCATACGCTCAAGCACCGTGCTTGGCAGTCCTCGCCTGCGGCGAAGCGGAGATTGCCTACATATTTATTTTCGCCGCATGGAGTAGCATTCATGCTGGCCCAAAACAACTTTCCTTCCGACGGTTCGTATACCGAATTTTTGCCGGCACGCGACGGTATCCCGCTGCAGGCCCTGGCCCCTAAAATTAAATGGGTCGTCTATGGCTTGGTATTGGCTCTGGGGGCGGTGATTCTGGGTATTTTGGTGTGGCAGGGTATTACTGCCGCGGGTAATCCGCCCGATCCCAACGACCCGGCCTCTAAAACTATCAGTCATACCGCGGTCATGGTCAACGCCGGCATTCTGGTTTTTCGCGAAGGCCTGGAAGCCATTCTGGTCCTCGCCGCCCTTACCGCCAGCTTGGCCCGCACCGACCGCCATTATTGGAAGCCGGTGGCACTTGGTTCGGGCATTTCCTTCCTGGCCACAGTGGTTACCTATTTTGTGGCGGTGGCCATCCTGGCCGACATCAATGCCAACAACAGTGCCAGCATGCTCAATGTACAGGCCGGCACCGGTCTGTTGGCTGTGGCCGTGCTCATGGTAATTATGAACTGGTTTTTTCACAAAATATATTGGACCGGCTGGATAACCCATCACCATCAGCGCCAACGCAATCTGTTGGAAACCTCCGATAGCAGCAAAGCCGCGGTGTATTGGGGATTGGTCACCATCGGTTTTACCTCGGTTTATCGCGAGGGTTTTGAAGTGGTGATCATGTTGCAGTCATGGCGGCTGTTGGCCGGGCAAAGCGTGGTGCTCGCCGGAGCCGGTATCGGCCTGGCGCTGACGTTGATGGTGGCCTTTCTTACCTTCGCCGGCCACTATCGACTGCCATATCGCAGGATGTTGATTCTTACCGGCGTGATGATCGGAGCGGTGCTGCTGGTAATGGTTGGTGAAAACGTGCAGGAAATGCAGCAGGCTCACTGGCTGCCCACGCACAATTTGCCCTTCAGTTTCCCCGGCTGGGTGGAAAACTGGTTTGCCACATTTCCCACTTGGGAAGGGCTGATCGGGCAAATGCTGGCCCTGTTGTTTGTTGCCGGTACGTATTTTGGGGCCCAGTATTTCCGTGTCTGGCGGTACCGCAACAGCGCGTGATGGCTGTGGATAGGCAACACCATGCCAATAGCCTCATCAAGGCGGCCCGGCCGATATTATGCCGGAGCCAGCACACGATCACCTCGACCTAAGATATGATCGAGATGATAGGAGTTAGCTTTCCGGCCTTCCCAAGCCAGGCCAGTTGCGCGTTAAGCCTGTTGGCGCTTTCAACTTTACCCTTGACATCAGCGTTCAACGAGCCTTGCCATGCTATACTCAAACTCGGCTTCTGGTGATACTTTACGGGGAGCGAAAGACGCAAAAATGGGCTGAATTTTCTGCCAAATATGCAAGTTAAATGTGTCATTAACCACCGCATCGTTTGTTTGTTGAGGTGGACGGGCGGGTCCGCGACACGGGGGAGGAAGCGTCTACGCCAACTTCGCTGATGGTTCTGATTCTGTTGGACGACTCGGCGTTGATGATACGTCCGCGACGGCACCAACTCAAGGGACCGGTGCCAACGCTGTGGCGGAGCGCTACTTGAGCCGGCTTGACTCTTCGAAATTCCGCGGCTATAAGAAAATAGGTGACAGCCCACGCAGTCTCGCTAGGCTGCCGCATGAGCGATGCGCGACCAATGGGTCGCGCGCGGTTCATGTTCTGCAGGCGGTGCGGCAAGATGCACCGACTCACCGGGCTGTCGCTGTTAATAGATGGGTGTAAGGCTGGATTATTCCCCCTTGGACC
>JAJZNX010000041.1 GCA_021852275.1 Planctomycetota bacterium
TCCGCCAATGGGGGCGGGCCAGGGCATATTGCGGCCTGATGCCGTATAAAACCAAGAGTATCAGGATGAAACCACAAAGCATCACAGGCGGCGCGAAAAGTTTTTCATTGGAACGAGTTTTATGGACAGGCATAGATAGCTTTCGTGTAAGCAGGCATTGTTTCTGCAGGAGGTAGCGGGGTTGAAGCCACAGCCACCGTTATTTTGTGGGAGGGGTGGGGTTAGAAGCGGCCGGGGGGACTGACGCTGTAAGCCGGAAATTACTGAACTTCCCGCTGACTTTTCCACCGGTATTTCCCAGGCCAACTGCCTTAATTGACGGATTGGTTTTGAAAGTTGCAGGTCCGAAGGATTTTCCATTCAGGATGAATTTATACGTCCACTTGGGTCCAGTGGTATTGAGAATAATGGACACTGCATTGGTTCCTGGTTTGTCTGGAGGCTGATTAAAGACTGATTTGGAGTTCGTCCATAGCACGGCATAGGGATTCTGGGATATCGTTACGAAGGCATATCCGGACGATTGGTTTAGATCGGATTTTGTGTCGGGGTTGCCGAGGAAGCCCAATTGAAGGGCATAATAGGGAGCAACCGGGTCTGATTGCAGCTCAACATTAACGGAAAGGGTGTAGATGTGTCCAGACTGTGGAGTAAAAGACAAATAGGCTTCGCCAAGGGCAAAACCAACTTGGCTATGGCCATTTGCCCACCAGCCTCCGCCAGAACCTTTGCCATTTCCCGGTACGTTCTGACTCCCGGCGGTCCAGGTAGCGCTGGGGCCATGGTCTACCCGCGGAGCTGTACCATCGAGGTGATGACCGGCCTTTCCAGTGAAATTATCCGCGTAGATGGTGTGGTTCTTTTGGGCCAAAACGGGTTTCCCCCCAATAATAAGTATCGCCAGAAGGGTGGCAATGACCAGGAGCGTTTTATTTGAAATACTATGCGTTTGAGGAATATTTACCGACTTCATGGTTTATCCTTTATTTAATGAAGAACGCCGGCTTTCATAGTGTGAAATAGAGTCTCATTGATTTTCACAATTATTTTTCACTCCGGCCCCCGGTTCGTGAGTCGGATAGACCGTTGGATTATGGCGGCGGCCACGGCGGCTGTGGCTCTGCGGGAAATGCTCCATACCAGTTGCCCTGCGCTGTTATTGCCCATGGAGCTAGAACGTTGTCATTGCCATCCGTAACCAGAAATACGGTATCACTCGGTAATGCTATTGATTGGTTCCAGCCGCCATAGACAACGTACTTATCACGGTCAACGGTGTCGTCGCCGGGCGGCTGGCTGCGAGCCCGGGGCATCCATACCACCGATCCGTCCACCCGCCCGACATTACCTCCGCCCTCCACACCCACCTGATTTCCGGGATGATTGGTCATTGTGGGCAGTGTGTTGCCGTTATACTGGCCCGCCGGTGCCGGCACGCAGTACCGATCGCCCCATAACGCCGACAAAGTGAAGTAAGGAGAGCGTACCGCCGCCAGCGTGGTCACCCGCAATACGAAAGGATAATACTGTCCATCCGCTGACGGGGCGTAGGGAAACGCACTTCCGGTGTAATAGGCGTATTCCAACGGATCGCCTGGTGCCGGCCTTCCGGCCTGTTGCCACGAAAGTGCCGAAGGGCAGATCAACACCGGGGGAGGATTGGAAAATAAGTTATCGGCTACTCCCTGCCAGCCGATGATGCCCTGATAATTATTGCTCACACCCAAATAATTTTCATAAAAACTCAACAGGCTCGTGTTGCGGATACCATAAGCACCCTGTACGGTAGGATTATATTCCGATCCGTTGGCCATCAATACGTCATTGTTCTCATCGGCGTACATCAGCGTGCTCAACGTCAGCGAGCGTACATTGGCGGCGCAGGCGATGCGCAGTGCCATTCGCCGGGCCTTGGCCAAAGCCGGGAGGAGCAGGGCTATCAAAAGCGAGATAATCAGAATCACCACCAAAAGCTCGACCAGGGTGAACGCTTTTGGCTGAGGACCACTTCCGCGTTGCTTTCCTGTTGAGTCAAGAATTTTCATGATTATGTCTCCTTTTCTTACTGCAGCAGAAAAAACAGGGCTGGGAGTCTCTACCTCCCAGCCCGTTCCGATTCATCATTTATAGGCCGGTTTTGGCAACACGTGGCATCCAGCCTTTTAGTCTTAAGCCCGCCGGCGGCGTTTGCCCAAAAACAGAATTCCCAGCCCGCCCAGGGCCATCAATCCGAGCGTGGCTGGTTCGGGAATACTGCTGCCGGTTACCGTCAGCGTGCCGACAAAGTTGCCAAAATATGTAGGGTCGTTGGCATACGAATACACGCCCGCCGCCTGGCTGATACCGTTAAGGTAAAGGGCTGTTATGGTGTCGGTACCGGTATAGTCCAGGTTCATCAACGCCCCGCTGGCAATCGAAACAGTGCTGGTCACAGCCAGAAAACCGGTGTTGATTTGCAGCGTGCCGCCGCTGACAGTGGTATTGCCATTATACGTATTGGCTGTACCGGATAATATCAGCGTTCCCAGACCTTGCTTGATCAAGCCGCCATCCACTGTATGTCCCCCCGCCGGATCGCTAAGCAGGTTGGAAGTGATGGTGTCGTTAAACCCATTGGTGTTAATGACGGCACCGCCGCCCTGCACGTTAACGGTGGTCAACCCCTGTATAAAGCCGGTATTGGTGGCCGAGGCCTGCAGGGTACCACCGTTGAAATCAAGCGTACTGGATCCATACAAGCCGCTTCCTGATTGTCCATAGATCAGACCGGTGACCAAAGTGCCACCGTTGAGTTCATAAACGCCATTACCCTGGTCCGTCAACGTCGAACTTGAATTGTTATTGATAAAAACTGATGCCGCCGTCACCGTGCCGCCGTTTTGCGTTACCGTAGCGTTGGATGTTCCGTTAAAGTTAGTGCTTACGGCCAATTCTGAGGTCAGGCCGGTCCCGGATTCGACGGTAAACGTACCGCCGTTAATGTCCAGGGTGGCCATTGTGCTCCCACGATACCCCAGGGAGAAAGCATTATTTGTAACAACATATACGTCCACGGTTCCGGAGTTAATAGTGTAATTACCATCGATAGTAGTTCCATCAGTGCCGGTCGGTGCGGCGCTGGTTCCTTCAGTGATCGTTCCGCCGGATAGTATGAAACTTCCGCCATAGCCGTTGTTGAGGCCGTTGACATTGAGATTGGCACCGTTGTTGATGTTGACTGTTCCATGGCTGCCGGCCGAAAGGCCGTTAATATCGCTGGTGCCACCGCTGAGGTTTATTGTGGCTGCGTTCTGCATGTCCACATTAGTGGTTGCGTTTGTGGTGATGCCGCCAGTGAAATTAAACGTAGCGGTGCCGGAACCATAAATCCGAACTTCGTTGCCGTAGCTGGAATCACCCACCAGCGTAATTGGCGCTGAAACATTATAAGTGAGGCCGCCGCCTGCACCAGCATTGGCGTTGAGGTAAATGCTGCCTACGCCTCCCGAGCCGCCGGCCCCGTTCGACTCCAGATTCAGGTAAGACCCTGAGGCCGCGGCAATGTTGATGGTAGCTGCACCACTGGTCGGCCCAGTCCCTTGAAGGTAGAGGAGCTGCGCATTAAATGCGCCGCTGAAGTCGTCGGTGTTGTAATTGGTCAGGCCGCTAGCCAGAACCGTGGAATTATTCCCAACAAAGGTGAGTGTGGTTGTCGCAGCGCTAACGGGTGTAGCCGACCAATCAGTTCCGGCGGACCAGTTATCGCCGGGAGCGGTATTGGACACCGGAGTATAGGTGTAGGTGTTGGCCATGGCTGTGCCGGCCGCCGCCAAAGCCGCCACCGCAACGGTAGCCCGAGCCGCCAGACTCAAACCGTGCGAACTTAAAGATTGAGAAACCTTGGACTTTTGGGATAACATAAAAAACTCCTTCTGCTCCCTCGGGGAGCGTTTTTGATTATCCGCCAAACCGGACGGACCGCAGTTGGCCGCAACATGCGACCGAAAACCCAACTGAAATTTACCTGCCATAACATGGCCTCCTTATAAATGCTCCCGATCTGTGGGAGACACCTCTTATCTGCCCCCGCCAGCCGAACGGCCCGCGAAAAAAGGCAAATTCATTTTCCATATCCTGCGCAGACTCATCGCCGGCGCCCCATCTCATCCCGCCAACGCTGTTACTACGTGGGCCTTTGCACCTGCCACGGCGTCTTCCGATACAAATTCTGCCGGAACACGCCGGGGCTGAGGAACACTTTCTCCTCGGTATAGCCGTTGGAGCAAATCGACCATTGCCGCAGCGACCATCTGTATGCTTACATCGATAAAGCTCGCTTGGACTGGGCAAAATAAGCCAATTTCGGTATTTCGATGCAACACCAAACGCAACTCATCCGGCACCCGCACTTGGCGTTGGCCCAATGCCATCAGCACTCCCTGGGCCGCCACGTCGGTATACACGAACAATGCGTCCGGCTTTTCCGGTTGGTTCCACAACTGGTGAAAGCTGTCGTAGCCAAAGCGCGCGGCGGCCTTTTCCGGCAGTTCTACGGGCGGAGATTGAATCCACGAGTCCCGTAATTTCAGGCCATGGTCTTTAGCCAATTGCCCAAAGTGTTCAAAAAATTTCACGGATTCCGCCTTGTCGCCGCTGGCATCTGTGGTCAGGCGCGATAACACGGTGATCAGGCCAATAGATTGACATCCGCAACCCGCCAGATGGGCGATGGATTCGCGGATTCCCACGTCCCACGGCAACGTCACCCGATTCGGCAATAATTCGCTGGCCATCAATACCACGGGCACCGGCAACTTTAACAGCCATGGCGCTTCCTGCGGATCCAGATCTGCTACAATCACGCCCTGAATCTCACGCCGCTTGGCCGCCGATACCAGATGTTCCCACGGTTGGGCCGCCAAGGTCGAAGGGCGTTGGGATATCCACGGCTGGGCGCGTATCTGTTGTTCGCGCAGCGTGTATTCCAGAATATGCATCAGATGTCCGACGAAGGTATTGGCCTGCCCCGCCCAGCGGTTGCCGGAAATGTACAACGCCACCTGTCTTAACCCGGTGGTCTTCTCACGCACAAAAGTGCCCCGCCCCATCAGCCGCAACACCAGCCCTTCCTTGACCAGTGCCGTCATCGCCGCCTGTACCGCGGGCGGATGGGTGCCCCAGGCGGTGGCGAGGGTTCCCATGGGCGGCAACTTCGTTCCCGCGGCAACCTTTCCGCTGACTATAAGCTCGCGTAGGTAAGCCGCCATTTCCGATCGCCTGGAAAAGCCGGGCCGGGGGCGGAAGTTGGAAATTAAATCCTGCATATCCATTGAGGGGCCTTTTTTATACAAATCGCCGGTATCAGCCGCACTGGAATCGATTCTTCAGATTCCATAGCTATCACTAGCTATCAATCAATTTAACATCACGCAAATTAAAAGTCAAAAAAATAAATTAAAAAATAATTAAAAAACGTTGTAAGTGCATTTATAATAATTGGATGCGATTTTATTTTTTTTGGTGTTTTTGTCGTTTTTGCAACCGAAAAAGTCACCACAACGAGGTACATTTTTCCATCGCCACAAAACCAGCCTGGCTACCGCCAGCGTCGCGCGTGACGGCCGTTCACCGCCGCTTCTTGCTTTCGTCCTTGAACGTCGAAAATTGCTTGGCCAGTTGATAGCGCCGGCGATAGCGCCCCGGAGAAAGGCCCGTATGCCGACGGAATCGAGCGCAAAAGTAACGCACGCTGCTAAATCCGCATTGATGGCCAATGACCTTCAGCGGCAAGGTGGTCTGAACGATCAGGCGGCGGGCTTTTTCCACCCGTACGCGCAACTGGTATTCCTTGAGGCTCACACGGTAGCACCTCCGGAACACGTGCCGCAGATGGTCCCCGCTGAGGCCTACGTGCGTCGCAACCCGTTGGAGTGATTTTTTTCCGCGGCAAACCTTTGCAGAAAATCCCGGGCCTGGCGGGCGTAGGTTCCGGTGAATGCCGTTTCAACGCCCCGGCGGCCACCCTGCAGCTTTTCCGCCAGAATAACCAGCAGAATGGCCCGGGCCAGAGCCTGCCCCACCAACCCCGTCATGGCGTGGGCCGCTGACGGCTCGGCCGCCTGGGCCATCATTTCATGCACAGTGCTCTGGGCCTCCAGGCTCTCGTGATACAGAGGCATGGCGACGATTTGCGCCAGCGGCGGTGTCACCGAGATAAGCACACACACATCTTCTCCCGGTTCATCATTGGCCTGGGCGTGGGCCATCAACGGAGGATAAATTTCCACCGAGCCGGCGGTAAATGCAACGCTGCGACCATCGGCAAAAGTAGTCCGACCGCGACCGCGCAGGTGATACACAACCTCGATGTACGGATGATGATGCAGGCTGGATTTACCCACGGGCAACTCATGGCGCAACCCGGAATGGAATTCCACCCGCAGTTGTCTGAGACTGGACCGCAGCGCCTTGGCCTGAAAAATCGACCGCCGGCGGCCGCTGGAGCCGCGGGCCACCGCAGTAAGACCTTGGCCGATTCGACCGGCAATTGGCATAAAAAAAACTCCAAATCCACCAGTTCTTTGAATTTCCCATCATACCACGATCGGTAATGTAGCCATAAAATGGCATAAATGGCCAGTTTTTGGTATTGCGGACGGAAGGTACCAACCGTAGTATGCCGCATGCAGCGGCGCTCCGGTTGGCCAAAGTTCCATCGGTGCGAGCGGCGATGTCGCCAGGAGTGCCCACCAATAAAGGATGGATTTATGCGTATAAAACAATCGGTGGTTCTTCCCGCCTTTCATCACGGCCAAGATGCCATGGACAATCTGTTGGGGACGATCCACGATCTTGGCTACCAGGGTGTTGAGATCTGGGGCCGGCCGCCGTTGGCCGAATTTAAGACGCTCATGGCCACGGTGCAAAAACACGGCCTGCGACTGGTGAGCATGTGCGGCCACGATTCACTGGGCGATGGCTTGAACCGGGTGGAGAACCACCAGCGAATAACCGCGGAATTGCACGAGTCCATTGCTCTGGCGGCGGATTATGGCATTCCCGGCCTGATTTGCTTCAGCGGCAACCGCAACGCCGGCCAAAGCGATTACGAAGGTCTGCTTGTTTGTGCCCAGGCCCTGCGGCTTTGTGTTCCACTGGCCGAAGCCAAGGGCGTTAACCTGAATGTGGAACTGCTTAATTCCCGCATCGACCATTACAACTATCAGGCCGATCATACCGCTTGGGGGGTGGCGCTTTGCCATCTGGTGAACAGCCCGCGGGTTAAGCTGCTTTACGATATTTACCACATGCAGATTATGGAAGGCGATGTGATTCGCACCATACAAAAATCCATCTGCCATATCGGCCATTTTCATACGGCCGGGAATCCGGGCCGGCACGATCTGGATGATTGTCAGGAACTCAATTACCGCGGCATCTGCCGGGCCATCGCCCAAAGCGGCTACGACGGCTACGTCGGGCACGAATTCTGGCCCCAAGGTGATGCCATGCAGTCGCTGCGCCGGGCCTTTGCCATATGCGACTGGCAAGAAGGCTCCGTTGGTTAACGGTCAAGCCGTATGCGCCAAACAGGAGTAACCACCCATGACCCAACGCATCATATTCACCGGCCAACATCAATGCACCCTGGAATCCGTGGCCCCTGCTCGAAAACAATGCCAACAAGCTTACGAAACCATCGACGCCCAGCGTGAAGCGACCATGGGCGTATTATTTGATTGGACTTCCATCTGATTTGACGGCTTGAACTTGCTGGAGTCAACGCTGCAGAAATTATTCGTGTAAAGCGGCGGCCAGCTTGGGGCCTAGAATCACCTGCGGTTGCGGGGTTGGCCGGTAATTGGGCTGGACTGAAAGTTTCATCGGTTGACGCTTGGCCGCGGGCATACCGTGCTGATCGATGATTTTTTGGATGAGCATAATGCCTTCCATGAGGGTTTCTGGCCGTGGTGGGCAGCCAGGCACGTACACATCCACCGGTAGAAATTGATCTATGCCCTGCACGGTGGCGTAATTATCAAAAACCCCGCCGGTGCTGGCGCAAGCCCCCATACTGATGACCCATTTCGGTTCGGCCATCTGCAGATATATACGATGCAGCACCGGCATCATCTTGATGCTCACGCGGCCGGCCACAATCATCAGGTCCGCCTGCCGTGGCGAAAACCGCATTACTTCCGCACCGAATCTGGCCAAATCATAGCGGCTGCTGGCGGTGGCCATCAGCTCAATGCCGCAGCAGGCCGTAGCAAACGGCATCGGCCATACGCTGGAACGCCGACACCAGTTGACCACCTTTTTCAGGTTCATGGTCAGAACATTATCTGGTAACGCAGTAGGTTCTATGGACATAAAACAGCTTCCTAAGCAGGGCCGGCACAGGCCACCGTTCGCCGGGATCTTGCGGGCCGGCTTCCGGCGGCCGTTAACTCCAGTTGAACACATCCTTAGCCCACGCATACACGTAAGCTAAAATCAGGATGATAGTAAAAATAATGATGCTGGCAAAAAGTGGCACATGGCTTAAATGCAGGGCGGGATTTTGCCGCTTGGAAAAGATCATCACCCATGGAATCAAAAACAGAATTTCCACATCCAGCACCAAAAATACCATCGCCACCAGATAAAACCGCACGTTAAAGCGGTCTTTGGTGCTGCCCAAGGGATCCACGCCGGATTCATAAGTCGAATCTTTCACCCGCCCCTTGCGCGACGGCCCCAAAATCGCCGAAAGCACCACATTGCTAAGTGCAAAAATCAAGGCGATAATAAAAAACAACCCAATGAGTATCCAATACTCAAAAGTATTGGAAGGGGAGGCCACGGCAGCCAAGGCTAAATTTGCCATAAAAACTCTTCTTCGCTGGACCTTGCACCCGCCTGGCCCCAGGCGATTGTGAAACAACTCACAAACTCCTTCGGATTATACCCAACATTCCAGCAATTGGTCAAAAGCTCCGCGCCACAGCATTGTGTTTTGTAACCGTTACCAGGCTCCAGCCCGCGGTTGCAAACAATTCTCGTAACCGTTCACGAAAGGGCGACCGGGCAGGCTGGAAGCCCGCACCACAAGTGGTGTCCCCGCTGTTGAGGACGCCACCACTGCCGTAACGCTGATCTGTTGGCTTGGCCGTGAACGGTTACCAATTCCCGCGGCTTAGCGAAACTTGCAGGCTCAGGCCCGCTTCTCCACGGACTCGGGCTTGTGAGCGGCATTGTCGGGTCCAGAGTTTTACGGTTAAAGGTGGCCTCAGTATGCCCCGCAAGGCCATGGCCGGACTGGTGTAATGGGTGGCGCAGCATCTGAAGGGTGCGGCTATGACAGGCCGAAGTTATTTCGCAAATGCCATAAATATCGCTCCAGCATTTCGCATAAACACAATTTATATGTTTTGTACTTTCCATCTGTCAATTTCTGACTATACCTTAGATATAGGAATACTGGTCGCGCGATACTGCTGGCGGCCCGGGCAAATGATAGCTTGTAACGCCAGATAAATGCTTCTGCGAAGAAAGCTTGGTTCGATGGACATGATGCACTGTGGAAAAGAAAAGTCCGATATTATTTTTTAATTATTGGCCTTGTCCGCGGTTTATTGTGTGCCTATGATTAATATGACACAGCTAACATGGTGCAAGTGTCCAGTCGGCCTACGCGGAAGTGAACGGGTAACCACCAGCAGCCCAGCAGCATGGAGTGCTCAAAGATGCGAAGATTTCGCGATTTAAGCGCCTCATGGTTTCTGGCTCAGGAAACGGAGTATCACATGGCTGAGAGCGATGGATTCCAAGTTAGTACTTCTCGCTTTGTCAAAGAATTGCAGCCCGCCTTTGAGAAAGGGGATCTTCGCTGGGCATACGAAGTTCTCCACGAGGCTTGGCCGGTGGGGTGGTTGATTCAGTTTCTCGTGGAGGGCGATGTGCAGGCCCGGAGACTGGCGATTATGTCGCTGGGCCTGGTCGGCGATGGAACCGCCGTTGGACCTTTAATACGTACTCTTCACGATCAGGATCTCAAAGTGAACCAACTGGCGGACAATTCTCTCCGCTGCATCTGGTGTGGAATGGGTAAAAAGCAGAGTACCCATCTTATTAAGCAAGGCAATACCCACCTGAACCATGGCAACACGGAAGCTGCGATTGAACGCTTCTCCATGGCCATCGAAGTGGACCCTGGCTTTGCCGAGGCGTACAACCAGCGGGCGATTGCCTATAGCTTGGCCGATCGGTTTGAAGAAGCGATCGCAGACTATCAATCAACCCTCAATCTCGAACCGCTGCATTTTGTAGCTATGGCCAATTTAGGGCATTGTTATTGTAACTTGGGCGATTTCATGCGTGCCCGCCACTGTTATGAGCAAGCTCTGGTCCTCAATCCTCATCTGGAAGGCGTAGCCGCAGCCATTGACATGATCGACCGCATCACCGATTCCCAGGACAAAGTAGCATAGGTTGGTTCAAGTTGGTCGCGAAGTTTCAAGCCCGAAGAAGGCTGAAAGCCGATTGCTGACGGCTGGTGGCTCTTCCAAAGGCCGCCATCTCCAATCGACGGCATGCCAGGACTCCCGCGATCCCAAGATATCCCTCCGAATATGCTGATTTGATAACGGCTGCGATGCATTTGCAACAATGGATGGCCACGCTTCAATGTATTTTTGCCGCACGGCAATTTTTTTTAACAGACAGGCAGGCTTCGAGCTATACTATAATAAACAATGTAAGGAGTATCCGAATGTCGGCTAAGAACCTATCCACTTTTACCATTCTGGCAATTCTACTTTTGGTTTTCGGTGGATGTTCATTTTCCCCCGCTCCTCAACGCACCGGCCTGGTAACACTCAACGGCCAGCCCATCACACTCCTGGGCAAGCCGGTTCATGTGGGCGAAGCGGCCCCGCGGTTTAAGGCCGTCGCCAACAACATGACGGTTTACCATTTTCAACCTGGCCATGGAAAAGTCTGGATTCTCTCGTCGGTGCCATCCCTGGATACGCCCGTCTGCAGTTTGGAGACTCACCATTTCAACCAGGTGGCGTCCACCCTGGGAAAAGATGTGGGAATCATCACCATCAGCATGGACCTGCCCTTTGCCCAAAAACAGTGGTGCGGTGCCAAAGGCATTAAGCACATCATGACCGTTTCTGATTACCGCTTCCACAGCTTTGCCCAAGCTTACGGCGTGTTGATGAAACAAAACGGTTTGCTGGCACGGCAGGTGGTGGTAGTGGGCAAAACGGGCAAAATATCCTACATTCAACTGGTGCCCAACATCGCCCATCAGCCCGACTATGCCCCGGTGCTGGCCGCGGCTCGTCAGGCTGCAGCAGCCAACCCGTAACCAAAGCGGGGAGGGCGTAGAGTCCGGCGTGTGGTGCATGGTGGGCCGGAAAATTTATTCTCTAATACGGTTTGGCTGGGGGCGGAATTCAGGTGTTCGTCAGAGGCATTGCTTATGGGGTGCTGGCCGTAGAAACGGGGGGTGGCTCGTGACCGTGTTCGTCTACCATGCCCAGTTCCTGCAAGGCTTTCAGAGCGGCTTGCTGCTCGGCATCCTTCTTGGTAGTGCCCCAGGCAGGGCTGAATCCGCGATCGTTGGCCACCACACGTACCTGGAAGGATTTGTTATGATCCGGCCCGGTTTCATCCAGAACTTCATAGGTGGGGGTGCCGCCCAACTGCCGCTGCACGTATTGCTGCAGCAGCGATTTGTAATTCTGCTGATGGCTGGTTCTGGCGTATTGTAATATCCAGGTTTCAGTATGTTTAAGCACAAAGGTGCGGGCGTTTTCAAAACCTCCGTCCAGATAAATGGCGGCCACAACAGATTCAAATACTCCCGCGGCCAAACTGCTCGGACGGTTACCCGCCCCTTCCATTCCCCGTCCCACGCGGATAAGGGCGGTAAGGCCGATGGCGTTGCTGATGGCGGCACACGTGCGACGCGAAACCACCGCGGATTTGAGTTTGGTCAGTTCGCCTTCCAGATGTTCGGGATAAATTTCATAAAGCCGCTGGCACACAATAAGCCCCAGCACGGCATCGCCAAGGAATTCCAGCCGCTCGTTGGAAAGCAATCGGTTATCCGCGCAGGAAGAATGAGTTAATGCGGCATCCAGCAATTCCGGATTACGGAACTGGTATTCAATGATCGCCTGGCACTGGTCCAATATTTCCTGAATAACCATCGTTTTGTCAGTCCAGATCCGTTATCAGTCCGACCCCGGACTATGTATGAATAGCATCCGTGCATATGAATCGCCGCCTCCAGCGTCATCGTCAGCTACGGCCGACATCGCCATAATTATCGACCAGTCCCGCGCAGGACCGACAATAATTCAATCATATCCTCCGGCACAGGGGCTTCCAGAGTCATACGGGTAAAATTAAAGGGATGCACAAATTGCAGCCTGAAGGCGTGCAGCGCCTGGCGGCCGATAACCGGGCAGGTCGGACCAACGGCCGAAGGGGCGTTGCGTCCGGTAATATCCAGGGGCGAAAGTTCGCGTCCACCATAGGTAACATCGCCGACAATAGGATGCCCGATATGCGCCAGATGCACCCGTAGTTGGTGTGTGCGGCCCGTTTTCGGAGCCAATTCCAGCAGAGAGCATCGGCCAAACCTCTCACGCACGTGGTAAATGGTTTGTGCCGGGCGCCCGCCCTCCGTACGAACGGCATATTTTTCGCGGTTGCCCGGGTGGACTCCCAATGGAGCATCTATCATATCGCTATCCAGCGCCGGTACGCCATGAACAATGGCCAGATACGTTTTGCGAATGCTGCGGCGCTCAAATTGACCGGCCAACCGCCAATGGGCCTCATCAGTTTTGGCAATCAGGATCAGGCCGGTGGTATGGCGGTCCAGGCGATGAATGATGCCCGGTCGCCACGGATCACTGCCGGTGGAAAGCGTGCCGGCGGTCTGGCGGGCGTGGTACAGCAGGGCGTTGATCAGGGTGCCGGTCCAGTGGCCGCGGGCCGGATGAACCAGAAGATCTGCCTGTTTATTGACCGCCAGAAAGTGGTCGTCCTCATAAATAACCTGCAGCGGGATATTTTCCGGCAGGGCGTGATGATCCACCACAGGCGGTATATCCAGTTGTACTTTGTCTCCGGCCCGCAGCAGCGTACTGGATTTGGCCGGACGATCATTGACCAAAGCGGCTCCCGCACGAATTAATTTTTGCAGCATCGAGCGCGAATGGTGCGGCAGCCGATCGCGCAGGTACAGGTCCAGGCGTTTTTGTAGATCGTGGCGAATATGAAACTCAATATGATCGAGTGCCTCATCTACGGGCAATGATTCCAGTCCATCAACCTCCTCCATCGGTGCCAAGGGTTGATCATTCACATCAGGCTCGTTGTACATGGGGTTGTCCTGAAAATTCAAGAGCCTTGGTTATCCGGATCGCGGGGACGGCTGGGTCACGGGTGTTCGCCGCGGCTGGTGGGGGGGGGAACAGCCGGTTGTGCAGGGCGCTGCGCAAGTGGTTGGGCCGCACCACGCCCACATAATCTTTTAGTTGCCGGCATTTGCGGCGGTCATCGAATTCAATTCACTCACGGTGTATTTATGAAACTGGCCATCACATTGCTGGGCCAATTTTTGCAGTTCCCGGCGCTCGCCATCCACACTGATGATATCCAGCCGCTGACCGGGGCTGCGTTTGGCCTCCATGGCCGCAACGAGATTGTGGGGCATCTGAAATTTAGCTGTAACAAAGATCACCTGGTTTCCGCCTAAAGCCAGCGATGCAAGCATGCTCTTGAGGGTATTGTTGGATCCGTAGCTTATGGCATTTCGCAAATGGTGCAGCATGGGCCGGAGAGCCTTGACTTCCGAGCGCCGCAACCAGCCCTGCGCCGGCAGCAGTTTCAGGCCTTTGTTCCGCCAGATGGCTACCCGGAATTGCTGATCCGGGGCCAGGGTGGCCACAGCTTCCTGCACACCTTGGGTAACATAGCTGAAACTGTTGATATTGGCCGAGGAACCGTCAAGACTGAAAATAATCTTGTCGCCTGTCAGCGGAATGCCCAGAAACAAAGGTCCGCTCGGTGCGTGGGTGCCATTTCCCGAATGGTGCGCGCTGCTGGAGGTGTACGTTGATGTGGCGCTCCGGCGGGACTCTTGGCCCATGATCTGCCAGATGACCAGACCTACGGCCACGAGAAACAGCAATGCCACCGCCACCAAAGACCAGAACACCAGCGGATCCAGACCCAGCCACCGTTGTTTGTGTGGCACGGATGCTGCACGTGACACGGGTGTGGTTGCACGTGCAGCGTGAGTCGCCGGCGAGCGGGATTCTCCACCAGCACGGGCCTGTGCTGATGGTGGGCGTGAGAACGCACCCGACCCGGCAAATGCGCCGCTGCCGGCGGGAGGGGACGCCGGCCGGCGCATGCCACTTCCGATCCCGCTGCCGGTGGCGATACTGTCACTATCCGGCGCGGCGGGCCGGCCGGTGGAGGAAGGCCCGGCTTCCGGCGATGTTCGACGAGATGCAGACGCAACGTGGCCGGCCTCGACGGGAACCTGCAGCAGGGTTCCACATCGGCTGCATCGGCATACACCGCCGCGGAACCCATCGTCCAATTCCAGCACCGTGGAGCATTTGTGGCACTGTACAATAATCGCCATAAAGTTGGCTCCTTACCGAAACAAATTGCCTGCCGCCAATCTAAAGCGCCTTAACATCCTTTTGTTCAATCCTCAATCTGCCATAGTAACCGTATTAAGGCAGAATCTCCACCCGAGAAAATTCCGGCGACAGCAGTTCAAAAAGCCGTCGCATCGGACCGGCGGATATTTCAATTGCGCCCACGGTGGTCGGGAGGGTGGTAAGCACGACGGAGGAATGTGAACCGGCACCGACTCGGCCGATTTTAACCAGGGTAATGCGATAGCCGTGCCCCGACCCCAGGGGATTGGGAAATTGGGACTCGCCGCCGATTTGCAGATGGTATCGGCCCGGAGCAACGGGTATCAGATCCGCCATGCGGATGGGCATAGAGGTAATAAATGTGCCCCGATCCATAACGTCAAGGCGCTTGTTGCGCAGCAGTATTCTGGCATCAAAGGGGCCAAGAATAACCTTGATTCCGGCACCAGGCTGCAGGTTTTGTGCGTTAACGCCGGGATTGATGCGTTGCAGCAGATGAGGGGTGATACGATACAAATAGGCCAGATAATCAAACGATTCTCCCGGCGTAACGGGTACCACACGGGTTAAAGGATCATCGGGTATAACCCCACTGGCAAGCAACGTGCGCCGGTTCAAACCGCTCAGGATACGACGTATCGTGCTCGCCTGCGGTTCTGAAAATCCGCGCAGCATGAACAGAGCATGATTGAGCAGGTTTCTTCCGGAGAGAATCTTTCCATCGTGAAGATATTGCTGTGCTGTTTTGATGCTCAATTTGGTTTGATGGAGTACACCCGGTGAAAGCACCGCGATAACCTGCGCATGACGCGGGGTGTCGGTGGTTGCCCCCCAGGGCGATTCGCCGTGCGACGACAAAAATACCCGCTGGATGACGGGTGTAGATTTCGGCTTGTCGGAAAGGGCCGTTGCCCGTGGATGCTCATGCCGGTCAGGATTGCTGGCGTGATGGTACAACTGAAGATTCGCCCGGGCGAGAACCATTTTCCGCACCTGGTACCCCTGCCACAGCCCCCACGCAATCAGTACCGCCACGCCCGCCCACATCAGCGACGTGGCCAGCGACCATCGGCGACGGCGATTTATTCGACCAAAAGTTCGCATCCTAAAACCAAACCCGTCTTTGCAGCTTCTCCATCGGTACCTGCATTCCGGCCATCCTCTCTACGCATGAGCTTTGCATCGAATGACGGTTTCATCGGTAACAATCATATTCATAGGGACATCATGCGGTTCGATCGGAAGGTTTTGCTCCAGTACCTGTTCATGAAAGCACAAAGCCACACGCTGGGCGCAAAGATCCTTTTGCGCCAGAAAGCGATCATAAAATCCCTGGCCGCGGCCCAGCCGGTATCCACGACGGTCAAAAGCCATGCCCGGTACTACCACTAAATCAATCTGGCCCAGAGATACCAGTTTGCCATGCACCGGTTCACGCGGCCCCGCAGGCTTGCCCTGCGGCGAAAAATCCAGGGATTGTATCTCCACCGGTTCTATGGCCCGTTCTTCCCAGAAGACGCGCGGCACCGCAATGCGTTTGCCGGCGGTCCAGGCCTGAATGGCCAGCGTGGACGTTTCCACCTCACTTTCCATGGATAAAAAAAGCATGATCAGTTGCGCCGCCCGAAATTCCGCGGTTTCCACCAGACGTTTGCACGCCGCCAGTGAACGCGTATGGCGGTCTGGGGGGCTTATTTTTTCCAAAAGAGCTTTCATGTTGCGTCGAATTGTAACTTTGTCCATAATTTCGTTTCCTTGGTTCAGTTGTCACTTGTGGCCAATCGCACTTCCAACCGTGCAGCGCTATGTTGACTGCGGATGTGTTTCGGCTTGCCCGCGCAGCGCCGCGAGCTTCTTCAGATACTCTCCAAACTCGGCCTCGCGCCCGCGGTTGGTCGGCATATAATAGTTTTTTTCCACGCCCAGGTACACCTGCGGTACATAACCCTCCGGAAAATTGTGGGCATATTGATAGCCGGTGTGCCCAAGTGCCGCAGCTCCCGGATAATGGCTGTCACGCAAATGCCGGGGCACCGGAATGGTGCGGTTATCCTTTACATCCGCGGTGGCGGCATCGATGGCCACGGTGGCGGCATTGCTTTTCGCACAACATGCCAGATAAGTTACCGCCTGGGCCAGCGTGAGACGACATTCCGGCAGGCCGACAAAATTGGTGATTTGCACCGCGGCGGCGGCCAGTACAATCGCCATGGGGTCGGCATTACCTACATCTTCCGAGGCTAAAATGGCCACGCGACGGGCGATGAACCGCGGATCTTCGCCGGAAGCCAGCATCCGCGCCAGCCAGTAAATTGCCGCATCCGGATCGCTGCCGCGGATGCTTTTTATCAGGGCACTGGCGGTATCGTAATGTTCATTGCCGGTCGGGTCATAGACCAGGGCTTTTCGCTGCATGGACTCCCGGGCAATCGCCAGGTCAATTCGCAGCGGATCACCGGGCAAGCGCGGTTGATCCTGCTGCGAAAGTACTGCAATTTCCAGAGCCGTTAATGCCCGGCGGGCATCTCCATCGCTGCTGGTAACCCAAAATTCCAGCGCTTCCGGCGTCGCCTCAATACGCAAATTCGCAAAGCCCCGTTTGGCATCGTGGAGTGCCCGCTCCAGGATCGTGCGGATATCATCCATAGACAGCGGTTCAAGGGCAAAAATCTGGCTGCGGGACACCAGCGGGGCATTCACGGCAAAAAAGGGATTTTCGGTAGTCGCGCCGATCAATACAATCAGGCCGCGTTCCACATCCGAAAGCAGGATATCCTGCTGCGCACGGTTAAAACGGTGAATTTCGTCCAGA
The DNA here is from genome assembly GCA_021852275.1 of Planctomycetota bacterium. GTDB lineage: Bacteria > Planctomycetota > Phycisphaerae > WQYP01 > WQYP01 > JABEVA01. Next base: position 17,476 of record JAJZNX010000041.1, read on the forward strand.
AACAAAACCGTGCCCTGCCCCGTGTTTTCCAGCAGGGCTTGCGCCTGGCTCATCACCTCGCGCACTTCCTTGACTCCGGTTGCGGCAGCATTAAGTTCCACAAAGTGGCGACGCGTGGTACCGGCTATGAGCGTAGCCAGCGTGGTTTTGCCTGTTCCCGGCGGACCGGAAAATAAAAGGCTCGTCAACCGATCCGCCTGTATCATGCGACGCAGCAGTTTGCCCGGCCCCAGAATATGCTGCTGGCCGACAAATTCTTCCAATGTCGCCGGCCGCATACGTGCCGCCAATGGCTGCACCGCCGCCCGGCGTTTTTCCCGCATTGGAGTAAATAAATCCGTCACCGCGTCTCCTGTGACCAGCCAGCACAGAAATCACAGGCTTTATTATACCCGCAGCGAAGTTATTCCAGAATATCCAGCCTCATTGGGCCTTTCTGACGCCACGGAATACAGACGGTGCCGGTGCCGGAATCGTAAACATATTTGTGGGCATCGCCATTCACACTGATTTTCGCCCCGGCCCTGGTCTGAACAATAATTTCACCGCTCATTTCGCCGGTAACTCTGGCTCTCAGGTGCCCGGGACGGGTAGAAACGTTACTCACCACCAGGCCGTCGGCACGCACGATAACCGGATGCCCCGGCGGGGTTGGTGTTCGCAGCAGTTCCAGCCTGGAATGCGGAGACCCCAATAGGTTCCACGCGATCTTGCGCGATCCGGCGGGCAGCAGCCGGCCATTGAGTTTCAGCGATTTCAGGTGCGGCCCCGCACCGCGAATTTGGATATCCACAGCTTTACCGCGCAACGACAGTTGGCGGATGTGCAGCGGAATATCATGCCACGGCGTGAAGGTAATGCCTTCATGGTCAAAATCCATTCCGGCTACCCCATGGTATAGACCGCAATACCAGGTGGAAAGAGCCTGTACTTGCTTGCAGCCATGATTATCCGGGCCGAATATATGCTCATTTTCCGTTTCCGGCGTGAATGCTTCGGGGGCGGTGTGATATTGCCAGTACCATTGTATATCCTCCAGCCAGGCCTGAAGGCCGCCTTTGTTGGCGGTGAGTTTTTGCATGTTCAGATAAAAAGAATCCGCCGCCGGATAGCTGGATCCAAGCTGATTCCCGTCGGCCATCCACGCGGTATCCCAGTGCGGCAATGAGAGCAGGCAGCGGGCCGATCGCAGATGCCGGTTCATGAAAGTGGCAATGCGTTGCGGATCGTGTGCCACCAATTCGCGGGCAAACGGTGTCAGCCAGAAAATGGCCTGACAGCAATAATGTTTTCGCGGCTTAAAATCGCGCGACGAACAGGATGAAATAAAATAGCCCTGCTCCTGGTCAAACAGATATTTTACCAGGCTGGCCCGAAGGTTTACCGCCCAGTCCCGGCACTCCTGCGCCAGAGCGGGCCGGTCGCAGACGCGAGCAATATATTCCATCGTCCGCAGTGCCTGATAAACCAGTGAATTGTTGAGCGAACTGATATCGTGCCCATTTTCCTCCATCGCCTCGGGAAAATCGGGCCACAGGGCCGGGCCTTCCACCAGGCCGGTGTTCTTGACCAGGTTTTTGCGGCACTCATTCAGCAGGTATTCGCACGTGGGCATGACCTCACGGGCCACGGCCACATTGCCGGTGGTAGCCACGTATTGATACAACCCGGCGATATATTGCGTCTGGGCCGGTATGGGGGCTTTCATCTTCAAGGTAAAGGCGGTTGTAAACTGATGCGGCAGGCCCAGTGTGGGATGGCGCGTTTTTTGAAAGAAACGAAGTATCTCGGCCGCGTACTCCGGTTCGTTGGAAAGGGTACACGGCCCTGTCGGCATCATGCCATCCCATCCCCAAACGAAGTAACCGGCCTGTGTAGCTCTCACGGCACCGGGGCGATCCGGCAACTTTATAAAATGGATGGCTTCCGGATATTGCGCAAAGGCGGAGTTGAGCACCTTGTTGCCCGTGTCAATCTGTGGTCGTTGGGCTAACCGTTTATGGTATTCTGCCACCAGGGTATCACACTCCATCGACGCATGGGCGGATAGATATTGCAGCCGCTGTTCTAATTTTGCCCGGCTGTCCGCGAAAACCACAAAAAAGCAGGCTTCTCCGCTGGGTATTGGTTGGCTGGTAAGGTAGAGCTTAAAACCCTGATGGGTAGGCCGCGATTGCATGGGGGCGTTGCATCCAATGCCGATCCAGGTGGTAACGCGGCGCACATTTTGCCTGGCTGTTGAGATCCCCTGCTGGCTCAGGCAGGTATCAACCGGAGCGGCCGAATCAACATCTGTGCAGCGGCAAATCATGGCTTTGCCAGCGGCATTTAACGCAAAGTCCGACCAGGTGCGATGGGCCATATTCACGCGGCAGATTTTTTCCTGGTGGAACATTTCAATAAATACCGGATGTCTTTTCGGGTTGCCAACCACGCCAAACCGCTGTACTACCGCATCGGGCAGCAGCAGTATTTCCTGTTTAAAATCCATTTCCATGATGCGGCTGTTGCCGGAAATTCCGAAGGGATAAAGGCTGGCATTGGTCAACGGCAGGTAATAACGCTTGTCGCCAACGCCCGCACAGGCGCGCAGCAACTTGGTCCACGCACCTTCCAGCGACCCTTGAAAAAATGCCGCCCCGCCCAAATGCTGCCGGCCCCAATAAGAAATGTTCACCAGTCCCTGGTGCCAGCCCACGGTTGCATAAATCCGACCGTTGGAAAAATGGTCCCGGAGCAGGCCGCCTAGCCCCTGCGGTGCCACCGGCGTAATCTGGTCAAATTTAAGGCTGGGTATTTCGGCCGTCTCTGGCCAATCTGTAAAACGTTGCTGACGTTGTAGAGACTTTTTAATGCGCATGGCTGTATTATTTCCTTCAAACTTACTGGCCAGGGGCAATGTTAGATGCGCTGGGAATATACGTCAATGCGGACGCATGCGGATGGCGATAGAATACGGACTATGGACCTGATCTGGCTTCATCCTTGGCGGCTTATCATGGCAGTCGTAGTAACCCTGCTGCTGGTGGCCATGCTGGCCATCGCCCGGCCCCTCACTTGGCGCTGGAAACTCCGCTGCCTGGTGTGGCCGGCACTGATAGTGCTGCTATGGGTGGCTGCGGCGGCAGAGCCGTTTTTGCGTTTAAATCCGCCGGCCAACAACCTGGTGGTGCTGCTGGATTTATCGGCCGGGGCACGTACCGCGCCCTGGCATAATCCGCAGTGGCTGCGGAGGTTGTTGGCCCGCCGTTTGCCGCCCGTCATTAAAGTTACCGTGGTTGGTTTTGGCACGCACTGTCAGGTATTGATGCGTGATGCTTCCTTAGATAATTCCAACGTTTGGCCCAAAGCCTGGGCGGTGCAGTCACTTTCTCATGCCGTGTTTTCCAGGGCCTTGACCTGGAACAGACCGGGACTCTTACACGTACCACGCTGGATCTTTACTGCCGGGCTTGCGCCCTGGCCGCGGTTAAAGCTCCAGAATTTGCCTTTTGCTGTGGCGCTTACACAGGTGCAACCCACGACGGTGGATGTGGGCATTACGGGCTTGCGGTCCGCCCGCAGCGCGACGAATGTAAACGTGGTGGTTACGGTGCGATCTACCGGAACGGCCAGGGCAATGTTGCAGGTTTACCGTAACGCTACACGTATTGCCGATCAACCGCTGGCGTTTGCCCATGCCGGTGTTCGCCAGGTGCGCATCGGTGACATCCCCCCCAATAATCAGCAGCTATTAAACTACCGCGTAAAATTGATAAGCGGCGATCCCTGGCCGGAAGATAATCAGGCCGCCATAGTGGTAAAACCGCCCCATTCCCAATCGGTGCTGGTGGTAACGCGGCATCGCGGATCGTGGTTGGCGAAAATCAAGCCGGGCAAAATGGCGTTGTGGAATTTGCACGTGGTGAAACCGGGGGCCTTTCCGACGACCGCCGGACAGTTGCAGCGCTATCAGATGGTGGTGTTAAACAACATACCCCAGTCGTTGTTGCCGCCGCGGGCCGCAACCATTCTCGCCGATTTTGTCAGCCATACCGGCGGTGGGCTGTTGATAGCCGGTTCCTGCTGTGCATTTGGGCCGGGGGGATATGCCGCGCCGCCGGCAGTGGTTGGCGGCCATCCCGAGTTCACCCTGGAAGGTTTGTCGCCGCTGGCTTCTGTCTTGCCCAACCGCAAGCCGGTACGTGTAGTTTTTCTGGTGGATGACAGTGGATCGATGGTGGATCCTGTGGCCGGTACCGCGGGCCAGACGGAATTTAATGTGGCCACACACGCCATCGTCAATGCCGTGGCGTTGTTGCATAAGACGGATCGGGTAAAAATATTTGCCTTCAACGGCCAGACCCAATTGCTGCTGGCAGGGACGGCGGACGCAATACGGAGAAAAATTGTTTCGCGCCTGGCCTCCATCATACCCACCGGTGCCACCAATCCGGATTCCGCTTTGCCGGCATTAAGAAAATCGCTGCGGCCTGCAACTATTCTGATTGTGTTGACCGACGGACGCATTCCCAAAATGAACCTGCCGGCATGGAAGCGCCTTATTCTTTCCCGGCATATCAAACTTGTTGCCGTGGCCCCGCTGACCCGCGATTCGGTACTTACACAGGTGGCACTGGCCACCAGGGCGATGCGGTATTCTACGTATCAGTTTCGCCGCTGGCCGGCGATGTTGCGCACGGCTTTAAGCCGGGAACTTGCGGGAAAGGCCCGGACCACGGCGCTATCCTGGCATGAGATAGGCGGAAAGCTAAGTGGCATGACCCGAACCTGGATTCAGGTGTATCAAAAATCCCAGGCTAAATTGCTGGCCCGGTCCAACCAGGGGAATCATCCACTGGCGGCGGTGTGGCGGTTCGGGCTGGGGCACGTAGCGGCTTTGGCGTTCTCGGAAAAATCCACGGCCTATCGGCTGCTGCTGCTGCAGATTCTCCGGAAAATTGTGCCGCCGCCGGGAAATCCTGACTTTGTGCTAAGCCAGCATCGCCTGGGCCGGGTCTGGCGGGTGCGGGTGCTGGCACGCAATACCCACGGGTTTATTAACGGATCTGATTTATCCATGCACCTGGTGGAATCTTCGCAGCCCATAACGCGACTGATTCCATTGCCGCAAACCGGGCCAGGCCAATATCAGGCCACGGCCACACTTTCCAGCCGCCAGGCCGTGGCCGCAACTATTACAGAGCACCGGCCCAATGGGCCAATATTGATTGGCCGGATCAATGGGCCGGCATTGGCGGGTCCATATTTCCCGGCAACTGCCGGCACGTATCGCTGCCCGTGGAAAACGGTACGGTGGATGAATATCGCCCCCGCTAAACCGCCCTCCGCCACCGCAGGAAAGTGGCTGCCGCGACTGAAGGGAAGCCGGCTGAACCTGGCTCCGCTGCTGCTGTGGGCTGGAATCTTCCTGGCGCTGGCCGTGCTATGGGCAGGCAAATTATCTGCCGGTAATCTGGCCTGATCGATCCGCCTGACTGCTAAACGCTGACCGCTTCGCTCCCCGTTGAGGCATGGATGCCGAAATCTCCCGGCGCGGCCGGGACAGGCCTCTGTGTCAGGGAAAAAGCCATCGTCGTTGAGCCATGGATGGCGAAATCCCGATGCGACAGGAGTCGCCAATCGGGACTGACCGCTGCGCTCCCCGTCAAGGCATGGATGCCGAAATCTCCCGGCGCGGCCGGGACAGGCCTCCGCGTCAGGGAAAAAGCCATCGTCGTTGAGCCATGGATGGCGAAATCCCGATGCGACAGGAGTCGCCAATCGGGACTGATCGCTTCGCTCCCCGTTGAGGCATGGATGCCGAAATCTCCCGGCGCGGCCGAGACAGGCCTCCGCGTTAGGGAAAAAGCCATCGGGACCCAACTTTCCACGGTCTCCTCTCTCGCGCAGCGCGGACATCGCTCGTCACACAGAAGGGCGGAATTGTCATTGATGCCAAGTATCACTGTATCCAGGCAGGGTGCAACGCGCAGGAAGCTCTGGCAGCCATCCAGCAGCCACCGACGGGCGTCGGGAGGCCCCACACACAACATTTGATACCAACCAGCCGGATGGGCCGGCCCCATCCACTCGGCAGGCAGCACCCTCCGCGCCAGCCGGCTCAGGCCTGGTTCCCAGAGTTCTACCGCGAGTTTAAGCCCGAAATCGCCGCAGAGGCGATCCACGGCCGCCAACCAGGCCTGATAGGTGCGCCTGCGCGGCCCCGAAACAAAATCGAAAAGAATGAAAAGCCGGCAGACGTTTTCGCCGTAGTCCCGCAGTTCCATCTCTGGATGAAAGAAATGATCGTACTGAAGACAGACGTCGGTATAGCCGGACCGGGCAATCGCCTCCAGCCATCCATCGCTGGGAAACAACTGCTCCGCGCGCGGCGGCATAGCCGCGGCGAAGGCAAACGTACGCCGACTCGTGGGGGGGGGATTGAAGGGATACCACCGGACCCACTGTTCTTTCTATCACGGTAAATCTCCTCAAGGTGGGTGGCGCGGGCGTGAAACTCCCGTGTGCCGCTCACCCAACAGGCCTTCTCTGCCAACTTAATGATGGCCTGCTTCGCCGTATATAATCATTGATAACGCGCACCGTTTTTACTCTTTTCAGTCCGAGGCAGAATCCGCAGCGCAATATCTTCCGAATAGGGCGGCGAAGCTAACATGCGTGTTCCGCCACAATGGCTGAATCGCTCGGCCTTATCTGTTGCTCCGGTACATGTGTTTATCCATTGCGCCTCATAATCGCCGCTCGGGAGTTCAAGGCACAATTCAATCTGCTTACCACCATTGATGTAAAGAGCATACGCTTCACCGGCCAACACCCGTACTGTCACGCCGGCCTGCGCCGGTGTGCCCGCCAGCGGGACCGTGACCACCCCACCTTTCACAATTTCGTTGCAGGGCTTCATGCGAATGAAGTCAAACCTTTCGATAAATTCGCGGAGAATTTTCAACTCTCGGCGCAATGCCGCGGAACCACCTCCGGGAGAATCATATTCCGTCAGATCCCCGCATGGATGCGCCGTGGTGAAGGAATAATCCAGATTGCTGTAGACGCCCCCTCCAGCCAGAATGAAATCCCAGCCTTCACGGCGGTAGGTGACATCCTCCTTGCCGGCGAAACCAGTTTCATCATCGGCAATCACCTTGTTGAGGGCGTAGTTCTGCGCGACCGAATCCGGCGGCTTGGCGTAGTGAAAATTGAAGATCGAAACCGCAGGGTGGGGTCGGTCAATTTTCCCGTTAAAGTTGGCGATATTCTGGGCAATCAGATGTCGAACCGGCATGTCCTTCTCCGCATCGACAATCACTTCCGCAATATGCGCCTGCCAGCGGTGGCAAATGTTTGTAATATAGGGTTCATTGCAAATCTCAAAATAAACATTGTCGAAGTTCCGCAGTTCCCGTACAACTTTACGTACAAATTTTTCCTGAATCGCAAGCATGTCAGTGCGCTCGAGCGTAAAGACCTCGGCCCGGGAACAAGGGCTTATGCCATTCACGTTATTAATTGGATTCAGGGGGCTGGCCGCCCAGAGTTCATCGGAATAAAAACTGCAAAAAAGGCCATACTCAACTACAATACTCCGACGGCCGGCTTCCATAAGGAAGTCTTGGAGCCGGAAAAAGTAGTCGTTATCCCATCGGTCCAAGTCAAATCTGATTCCGTCCGGGCCACGTGCCCATGGAGCCAGGTATTTTCCGGGACTCAGGGTGTTATCTTGAATGCCAAAGGATGTCGCGGTTTCACGGTAGGTTCCGGACCATGTACGTGTCTGATTCAGGCCATGCCTTTGCAATTCATTAAGATACGTTACGTAGTCAAACTCGGCGTTCAACACGGCGCCATAGTGCTCAGCCGAACTGATCAGCACCGTGGGGCGCTTGCGAAATAGAAAGTAGTGTCCGTTTTCCGGGTGCAACTGGATAGGTGGTTGGCGGTCTGTCATTTCACCACCGCCTGGCCCCACCATTGCGGGTTGAGTCGCGCTTCGGTCGGAATATCGCTGACCATGCTGGTAGCATCGTTCTGCGGGGAAAACAGATAATTTCGCGACACCACCTGCAAGCCCTCGTTGGTATAGCCGGAATAATTCACCTCTACATCCATTCGCAGCTTGGCACCGGCTTTAAGAGGCAGGCCCAGAAACTTCCGCGGTACCGCCATTATCATAATATAACCATGTGCCCAGCGCTGCATGCGCACTTTGCCACCCGGCACGTAACCAACAAAGTCAAAGTTCACGTGGCCGCCGGCGGGCGTAAAATAACTCACGGGAGCGTGGAGTTTCCTGCTTAGCGGCACCATGGCAATAAGGCGGGGGTGGCGGTTGATCATGGTGGCGAGAATGCGCATATCGCCGGGAACCAGCTTGTTTGGTTGATTGGTCAGTGGACCTGAATCTAAACCGACGGTATCGCCGTCGTTGAAGGCCAACCGCGGAGAGTGGGCTCCATTGAGCAGCGGCCGGCCATCGGTCACCTTGAATCTGGCGTATAGATTGCGGCCATCCAGGGCCAGTTGCACACGGGTCAGAATCGTGCCACCGCGTTTGATGCTCCGGGCGGGCACGGCCTTCCAGGCAGCGGCGCTATCCCACGCGCCGTGCAGCGGCGTGATGACCAGGTCACCGGCCACCCCGCTACGCTGCCCCCATTTCGATCGGTACACATGCGTGAGCACCACGTGGCCCCACTGCCGGCTCTGACCCGTCACCTGGCCATGGTCAAATCCGAGCACCCGATAGGCCATGCCCTCGTTATACGCCCAGACCTGATTAAGTCTGGGATAATACTTGACCGTGCCGCTGGCATCCTCACCACCGAACGTATAAGGACCAGGTAGAGGTGCCTGCGCTGGGTTGTGGAACAACGCCCCGACATAAAACCCATCGTGCGTATAGAAATAAATCTGTCCCCATTCGCTGCCACCAGCGATATAGCGGTTGTCCACCAGTCCGGCGATCACCCAGAAGTGATGCAGCAGGCCTTGGCCGGCCTGATTGGCGGCCTTGCGGCCCGCCATCCAGAGCAGTTTGCCATCCGGTGCGAACTTCATGAACTTAACCGCGTTGCAGACGTTGTCATGACCGATGCCGTTGTGCATGGCTTTTGTCTCGGCCTTGGTGTAGTAGGGTACGGTGGCATTGACGCAGGCGTATAAGTTCCCGTGGTTGTCCACGCGCACGCCGAGAATGCCTTCGCGATAGCCCGTGGGAATCCGCAGGCCGGCACGCCCGAGCACCACCGGCACCGCGTACCGGGCTTTGGCCAGGTCCCATTGAATGGTCCCATTGGACAAAAAGCCCATGGCGGGAATTTCTATAATGCTGTTATCCTCGGTGACCAGATAGATGTTCCCTTTTTTCGACATCCACATCGAGCCGGCGCCGCCCGCAAGCGCGGGCAAGGGGAGGCCGGCAACGCTCGAAACAACGTGCACTTCACCCGGTTGGACCTGATGGTCGCCGTTGCTGTCGCACCAGATGGCCAGGGCGTTGCGGTGGTAGGGATTATCCTTCTGCCACTTGGCCCAACTGTGGAAATAAGCCACCGGCAGAAGCTGATTACCGTGGAGCAGCGCCACGCCGTGCTCGCCTGCATCGCAAACGAGATAGCGCCGTCCATTGTTCGCCACCACCACATCCAATTGGGGCAACCAGGTACCGCTGGATTTGAATCCGGGATAACGCTTGTTAAGCAGCCAATAGGCCTGCGGTGCGGCGACTTTATCGCGACCGATTACCGGGGCGCGGGCCAGCCCCATGCCGCCGGACGGTCCCGGCGCTTCGAGTTGGTAATAGACCATTCGCGGATCTTTTGGTTCCGGCGTATCCTGGCCCCAATATCCAATGCCGCCAAACCACTGCTTGATGATCTTGCCGGTGGCTGCGTCATTAAGAGAAAATACCTTAGGCAATGCGGCTTGGGCAGAAAGTATGCCGCCGTGGGTATCCGCAGTTATTCCCGCCGGTTCGAGATAATTAGCGGCCACATATTTTCCCGACCAGGGCCGACCCCCGCGGACACCAAGCGTCTGCAGCAGTTGCCCCTGTTGCGAAAACACTTTGACCTGCTGGCTCGCGCCGGCATCGGTCACGTGCATCCTGCCGGCCGCATCGACCGCTACGGCCCATGGCGCGCCAAGCGCAGTGTCTACAATCGTATGCCCGGCACCGGCGGCATGGGCAAATTTTATGATCCGCCCCGGTTTTCCGGGTACGTAAGACACGGCATACAGGTTGCCGGCCGCGTCGAGACATACACCGCGGGGACCGGCGCACGAGAGTGTCCGCACGAGCCGCCCGGACTGGGCGCTCAATACGCGGATCTGGTTTTTCGAATATACGGACGCAAAGACTTCCGTCGCCGTGGCGGCCAGGCCGCTGCATTCCGGCTGACGGCCCACCGGCGAGGAATCCGCCGGCACTTTGGCCATGGTGCTGTGACTGATGGACACGGTGGTGGATTTGTTGGGCCACTGCAGCAATTGGCCGCTGGCCGCGTTCAGGCGCGCCAGCACGGGGTGGGAATCACCGTAGGCCAGAAAGGCATATTTGCCATTGGCGGCAACGGCGTACACGGGCGTGAAACCACCGCGCACAAAGGGGCGCACGCGCCAGAGGGTATGGTAGTGGTCATCCAACTTGATGAGAGTGCTGCGCGCTTCGCCCATGACCCAGAGGAAATAGAGGCCCGTTTTGTCCGTCGCGGCATCGATGGCAGGTCCGTGATCGCCGCCCCAGCCGCCCCGGCCGTCAAGCGTGGGATACGGCGGCGAGCCGGAACTGCCCACGGTGCCGATATACTTGGCGCGGATGCCCGGCGAAAAATAGGCGCCCCATTTATACGTGCCGAGAGCCACCGGTGCGCCCCATTGGTTGCGGCCGTTCCAGTACAGAGTCAGCGGTCCTTTCTTGTGGACGGCGCCGGTCATAAGTTCCCGGATCACCCGGCCATGAGAATCGAAGATGTTGACGGAGACGTGCTCATGGCGCGGCACCTGCACGGTGATCGCCACGCCCTTGCCATGGGCGGCAGCCTGTCTGGCGAGATACTTCGCCAGCGGCGGATATTGCTGCGCCACCCTGGCGGTCGGACTGAACTGCACGCGGCCCCAACTGGCGTCATCTAAAAACGCAAAGTCACCCGGGTCCTTGCGGAACACGGCGTTGGCGTTGTACATGGCCCCACCGAAATGCACCGCCATGACCGCCGGCATTTTTTCGCCGGGCTTGAACGGCATGATCCCGCCGGGGGCGTCCAGCGCACTCCAGGGAATGCGGGCGGTGAGCGTATAGCCATGCTGGTCGTGTTCGACAATTTTGATGGCCGATCCGGGCGGATTGACATGCTGGCCGAGGTTGAGTTTTACGCCGTGCGTGATGTTGAGGTAATCCTTGCCGGTCAGGGTGTCTTTCCAGAATGACAGGTGGCAGACGCGCGGATTGGCTTTCACATTGGCGGCTCCGCGATTGACCGGGTAGGCCACCTGCGGATCCGCCACGAGGCGCAGTTCCACTTCATCGCCGCCCCAGAACGGATCCTGCGGACCGTTGACGTTGATCATTGGCCGGTCCGGCAGAGCCACGCGCACGCCAAGGTACAGGGCATGGCGGGTGTATTCCATCGCTGCCAATGCATGCATTTTGCGGGCCGTGGCGAAGCTCATCCAGATCGGGTCCGCCGCCGCGAGATTCCAGCCTTTCAGGCTGCCATTGATCTTGAGGGTGTGGCCGGGCGCCGCCGGCAGAGCCAGCATGGTGCCATGACTTAAATCGGCCGCTCGTGCCGGCAGCACGGCGGCGCAAAGCCCCAGTGTCAGGATGGCTTCCAATATCCGGTTGATTCGATTACGCATTGTAAAGATCTCCTGTCAATATGCGTGTGCGTCAATCATGACTGTCGTTGGTTGCTCGCTCACCAGGTTAGTTTCCGTTAACTGGGTGGTATATCAACAGTGCCGCGGAATATGGTTCAAAGGGACTGCCTCCCTGGCCGCCCACCGCCCAGCCATGCCGGGCGTTCAGGAAAAATAATTTTCGAACACTGACCAAATGCTTCTGCTTATTGCGCCAGCTTTTTCCACCATCTGTGGTGTGCAGCAGCCACGGCAGGGCCGTGTAAGGATTAGTCCGGGCGTAACCAAACATGGAGCTGACCCACGCTTCCGTCGGCGATATCGCCCACACATCAGTCAATGGCCCGGTACGCCCCGCGGGCAAAGTCTGCCGCGTCCACGTTTTTCCGCCATTGGTGGTGTGCAAAATCACGGGATCGGCATACATGCCCCAGCCGCCATTGCGCAGGTACCGGCCCTTGCCACCGATCGCCCAACCTGCCTGCCCACCCTTGGCGAAGCTGATCCCCCCGATTCCCGTCTTCAAACCGGTTTGCACCACCTTCCAAGTCTGCCCGGCATCATGCGTTAGCAGCACCGTGCCGCGATTACTCGTCAACACCAGATTTTCCCATGATCCGATCCACCGTGGCGGGTTGAACCGATGTCCCACGTATATCTTTCGCCATGTCTTTCCACCGTTGATACTTTGCCAGAAGGTGTTGCCATACCATGGCAGCAATCGCCCCTTTATACCCCTGGGTCCAAACCACACCTGGTTGGCGACAATGTCTGCCGGCAGACGCACGGACTGCCACTGATGGCCACTATCGGTCGTTTTCAGCAGCACCGAGTGATTCGCCCGAGGGCCGCTGGTGGCTCCGATGGCGAAGCCGAGCCGGGCATTGCAAAACCACACTCCGCTGACGGTCACACCAATAAGATCCGCAGCACTGTCTTTGATCAACGCCCTGTGCCAACTGTGGCCGCCATCCTTGGTCCAGAGTATGGCTGCGCCCAGCGCCCTTGGACCACGTCCGCGGCGCGACTTGTGAACCCTGCACCAGCCTGCCATGACTCCCCGCTTGGCGGTGGCGAAGGCCATGTTCGCAAAGCTAAATCCTGGCGCTGAAGCGTTGGGATCAACGAGCGCCCAATGCGCACGGACCTCGCGTGTGCCGGAAAAAGCCAAGCTCAGCACCAGAATCGTTGCGACGAATGTAGTTCGCCATGTAACTGGCAAGTTCTTACCATTCCTCTGTTTATCTGCACCTGCAAAGCCTGTGGCATGGAATCGCCCGGCCGATTGCCAACCATCATGGCTGCACCAATCCAAAATCCAGATGGTGTTCTCCTGGAGGGAGACGGCAAACATGACAGACTGTTGTAATTTTGGATTACAAATTTCTTTCGGTATCACTGTGCCCCCGGGAAGACATGCGACAACGGCGCGTCCGTTGATCCGCAGATCACATAGTTGGTTTTGGCAGGGTCAACATTGTCGTGACCATCCGATTGGATATAAATCGCGTTACTGGGTATGGCAATTCCCGGACCGATCGAACCTCCATTGACCACATAATGATCCACTGCCTGTGCGTCCGGCCCGCCGCCGTTGTCG
>JAJZNX010000185.1 GCA_021852275.1 Planctomycetota bacterium
GATCGCGGCAAAAAGAAAAACCCATGGGTTTTTGCGGGCCTGAGCCTGAATAAAATCTTCCGCCGCACGCAATCTGCGTGTTATTTTTGCGTCAAGGGTTGGAAATTCCTCCCACTCTTTTTTATGGGATTTTCCAACACCATACTCGTTTGTTGAGTCATTTTCCTGGGCCGCTGGCTTTGTTGCAGTCATAGGTTTGCGTTCGGCTGCCTCCATTTTTTTACTAAAACATTCCTCATTCGTGCACCGCGCACCCTCACCATCCCCCACATCAAAGAGAAGTTTGTTGACGTGGGTAGACCACGGACAACCTATACACGGTTGGCGATCGGCGAAGCGTGCATCTAATGGCCACGGAACGCGAGTTAAGTCCCGCTGCTCGCACTTAATGTAATGGCGAAGATCCGCCAAGCTCCTCATGTGGATGGAACCTCTGCTCTCTTCTCGCCATTTAGCGAGTGCTGTAGCATCATCAATTACATTGATGGGGCAATTTCCACACCATCTGGCCATTTCAAATTGCTTTTTATGGTCAGTGACCATAGCTAACAATCGTGCATGTCCGAGCGTGATGTCGCCGGCATGGAGCATCTCTTTTACCTCCTCGCAAAGGTTGAGAATGTATCCGCGGTCTCGCACCCAGGATTCCGAACGGCCTAAAATCAGTGCTGCCGACTCGACTCTGCCGGTGGCCATGACCACCTCGTGCACCGCAATCGCCTCTTCCAGTGGAGTGAGTGGAGATCGCTCAATATTCTCTGTGACCGCCAAAACGGCCTGGGCTGTGCCGATTCCAAGTTTAATCACTTTGATGGTCTGCCAACCCAGGGATCGGGCTGCAGCCAGCCGACGGTGGCCCCAGATCACCGTGTACCGATCTCCAACAGTTGCCGCCGGCATAATACCGATGGGCGCGAGTTGGCCAATTAAACTCATGCTCGTGGCCAGCTGCTTTATTCCCAAGTCAGTACCTGGCTTCCGGGCCTGATTACCATCATCGATGAGGTCAACCCGTTCCTCTTCGACTTTAGCCTGGTCGATGCTGTCTTTCAACCGGTCTGAGAATTCTTCTTCCATCAGGGGTAATTCTGTTCTTTTCTTCCCATAATACTTCTCCTGATTTGGACTTCTCATCCCTGCATCCGCTTTTTTCTTTCGTGCTTTAGCCATGATATTCTCCTTAAAAATTAAAAAAACTACACACCAGGCCGGTCGTACCAATTCATTTGAATCATACAGCCGACCTGTTTTTGTGTAACGTTTTGGGTTACATTCCAGAGTACACGTTTATCACGATCATTGATTCCCAGGGAATCTGCAATGCCATCGCGCACGGGTTTGCAGGCGGTCCATAAGTTATCAGTGTCGAGTTCTCGTCCGATACGTACAATGAATACTTTTAACCCATCCAACTGCGGCCGCGGATGGAGTGTGTTGGTAATACATTTCGTCGAAGCTCGGATGGCCCGCATTATTTTGTTTCTCTGGGACCAGTGCGCATAGCGGGCATTAGCCGTGCTGGGTAAATAGAGAGGTAACCGGATTCCAGCCGAATACTCACCGTTGCTGTTCTGAATAATCCATTTGGTCATTTTTGGCCTTCTGGTTTGGTGGGTTCTGTTTCTTTTTCCGGTTCGGGTTTGATGATGGATTTTTCGAAACGCCACACCTCATAAATTTGCCTGCCACCTTTCGCAAGCCATAGTGCCACACTTTCAGCCGCCATGCGCCAACGAATAGATTCTTTAGTGGAGTTCCAGTTTGGTTCAAGTATTTTTGGGGCGTTTGGCACAGCTTGTCGCCAGCACCATTCCAATTCAACTGCGGAGATTCCTTCCAAAACTTTATCGAGTGCTTCACGGTCTCGTTGATCGCGTTCGAGGTATTCTTCGAGGTTGGATGCCGCCAACGGCAGAGAGGATAATCTGGCATTCTGCATACCCCGAATGCGGGCGAGCAAGTCTGGCAGCCGAAGCTTCGTCTCGCCTCCAGCGAAAGCATCTTCAACGGCCTGATCTACGTCCTCTTTTTCTGCCGGTGCTAATCTTTTCAACCAGATTTGTGCTTCCTCTGGCGAAACACTCATCGTCGGCCAAAGGGCCTTAATTCTTCGCCAAAGCAGGATTAATTCGTCCCGGTTCATACACATTCTCCTGTAAAAAAGGGTTTGATGCTGCCGGCGGTGAGATCGCCGGCGTAAATCCATTCTGGAGCATGGTGCGCAACAGACCTAGCGGGTTGCGTACTTTCTCACCTGCTTCTGCGCGACTCCAGATTGCGCACATTGCTTTCCTCACTTTTTCGGCACCATACAATCGCTCGAGCGATTGGACTTGCCGCCGAGGGAAGCCTTCATCCCATTCGCGGGTTGGTTGGCGGGAAACCGTATCGGCGGCGCGTGTATTACTCGCGGGATCGGCTTCGTCGGCCTCCACAACGTCGGCGTCAGTGAATGTTTTGCGAAGATTGTCGGCAGCAGCAGCAGCAGCCAGAGGTGCCGGGTGCACGGCCGATTTAATCCGTGCGCATGGGTCTCGTGCGCTGCTGCTGCTGTTATTCTCTGCTACTCTTATACTCTTATACTCTACCTGTGACATTGGCGTGACATTGGCGTGACATTGACGTGACAAAGGCGTGACAGGGGGTGTGACAGCGGCGTTGGAGGGAACTGCGGGAGTGGCTTTGTGAGCCAGATCGGCGGCAGGTTCGTCGTCCAAGGGCTGTTTTTTATAACGGGAGGCTTGTTGTCGTTTGCGGGCGGCCACGCGGGTCGCTTCATCACGAACCATGCCACGGGAGAATATAACTCCTCTCTCGTCACGACTTAACACTCCCGCCGCCTCCAATTCTTCCAGATAGGCTTGCACTTCTTCTTGATGGGCACCTACGGTGCGGGCGATTTGTTCTGTGGTGAGTGGATGATCTTTATTGGAAAGAAAGCCGCGAGGGTTGCGTTCGGACATGCTCGCAAGCAGGTCTATCCATAACCCCCGTGCCGCAAGTGAACAAGATCGCAGTTCCGGGTCGGACAACCAGCGTCGTGGGTAAAATGAGAACCAGATCAGGCTGGGCATTTCATAGTCCTCAACTATACTGATAGCGAATATTCCGCGAATAAAGATATGCCCGGATCACAAAGCAGCCCGAGCTTCGGCACAGCGTTTCGGGGATGATCGATAGTGTTCTAAAACCAATCGAACAAGTGGCCCCTTCCCCACTCGCACCGATCTACCATCCGAACCCAACTCGGAGGATTTTTCTGCTGCGATATGATGTTGCGTGGGGGGATATCCGAATTTGAGCAGTGTGATTGCCTCGTGGAGAAACGGGCGATAAAAGCATGGGATGTTATTATTTGAGGCAAACCAGAATTCCCGCAGACAACCACTGGAATCTTCCCAGCCATCGTCGAGCATGAGTAAATCCACGCCTTTCAATATCGCCAGGTCGCGATCTAAATTTTTGTGGTGTTCACCCATATCGGG
This sequence comes from Planctomycetota bacterium, assembly GCA_021852275.1. Taxonomy (GTDB): domain Bacteria; phylum Planctomycetota; class Phycisphaerae; order WQYP01; family WQYP01; genus JABEVA01. The sequence continues at coordinate 3,486 of JAJZNX010000185.1, forward strand.
AAGAATGCTGGGGTCGATAGGTTCTGCGCCGAGCAACAGGATGCTCTGGGCGGCCCGGTCAAAATTTCGGCGTACTACATCTGGCGGAAGACCACTGATGGGTCCACTGATATAGACCTTTGTTTTTTCGATATCTGACATAAAATCTCCTGCAAAAAAGCGGCCGCGGGCTGGCCCGCACGGGTCAAAATACCCGCGACGACGCAACTATGGTCATACATTTACATCCACTCATATTTCGACATCCTTATAAATTTGTCCAGGCGTTTTCCAGGTGATATGAAAGAGCATATGACTGGATCCAGAGGTTCTACGGGGAGAACGGCTATTTCCTTTAATGGCCGGCCAATTTGCACGTATCGTAGAATTTTTACCGCTGATTTGAGAAAATATGCCTGACAAACAGGTATGTCATGATTGGCACATAAATTTAATTCAAACAAACATTGGTCGCACTTTTGCCATGCTCCAAAAAGGAGCATCAGATCGCAGTTAAGTAACCTCAAAGAATTCTTCTCCTGTTTAGAATGATGTTGAATATTCAGACGCGGTGGAAGAACGGGTTTTGCGGCTACCTCCAAAACTCTGTGAAAAGCGATTCGATAGTTAGCGAATTCGGCTTGGGTGCCTTTTCCGCTGATTGGACCGCGGAGATAGATTTTTAATTTCAGGTAGGTCTTTGACATAAAATCTCCTGTAAAAAAAGCGGCCGCGGGCTGGCCCGCACGGGTCAAAAATACCCGCGGTCACCTCAACTGTGGTCAAATCCAAACAGCAAACGAAGTCAATGCCAGCAGTGCAATGAGTAGGATCAGCCAGAAGGTCCAATCCGGAAGCTCGCACTCCACGTCTCGCTGATATTCGCCTTGTCCGGTCAAAACCAGCGGAGTTTTCTCGTCCGGTGTGTTCTGGGCGATGGGTGTGGAATCCAAGATTCTACTCCACGTTGACTCTTCAACGACCTGCAGAATACACCCCTGGCAAATGGTCGCCTCACCTATTTTTGGTCGGAAGTGCATCCAGACGGTGGCATCATTGGGTATGACGTTATGGCAATAGTCGCACTTTACCGGTTCCTGGCACGCCTCCAGGAGGCGTTTATAGCCAGAGGATTGTGCAAGTTCAATCATGTTTTTCTCCTTATATTGTGGGGACCTGGGCGAAAAAGGCCAAAGCAAAAAAATCGTCTTATTTAATGTGGTGTAAAGTCAGCGCTTTGCCTTTCCAGGTAGACTCGCATCTTGCGTCGGGACAGACGTCGGGCCATGATAAACCGGCACGATTCACAGGCGTTGGAGGATGAGCACACCTCACAGAGGCTTCGCCGGCAAAGTTCGCACGACTCGCTGGTCTCAAAATCCGTTGGTTCGCCGCAGTTGCAGCACAGCACTCGGGCAGCTCCGTGCAGAGCGCGTGATCCGTTGAGGCGCAGCCTTCGCGCCGTGTCAACTAGATTGGTCATCGGCAGCCCCTTTCATTGGGTTGGAGAACGCTCCAGGCCAGGTGGACTTGATGTCAGACCCGTCGCCCTCCAGATAGGCTCGCACAAGCCGCTCGACACATTCCGGTCCATTCCAGCCACGGACTACGCGGATCAATCGCAATCTTCCGACAGTTTCAGGACGGACAGCCAGGCGGATGTATTTCTTTTTCCGGGGTTTCGTCACCATCAGTGTGTACCTCCAGCCCGTGGCGCGCAAAGCGCAGCGCAGGCAGTCAAATGATTGCCTGGGAACCATATAAGAAAATCAATCAGGCGGTAAAATAGGCGATACAGGATTCGAACCTGTGACCTCATGCGTGTCATGCATGCGCTCTAACCAACTGAGCTAATCGCCCGGATGCGACAACGCAGTGGATGTTATCAAAATCCGGCCCAACTGCCAAATTGCCCACGCGTCGGCCGCCAGCCGATCGGTGTACTGTTTACTTGCCGCCCAGTCGCACGATAAAACATTCCATGTTGCGACGCGGATCGCCCACGCTGGTCTTGCTGGCCATATCCGCGGCCAACAGAGCTGCGCTGGCACGGCTGGCCCCCGCCACCCCCCACCGCCGGGCCATGGTAAGTATGGCCTTGGCACGCTGCGGTGGATAGAGTCTTAAGTCCTGCACAATTTGCTTTTCGGGCAATCGTCGGTCCAGCAATTCTCTCGCTTTCAACACCTGATTGATCCAGTAAAACACCGCCCCGACCAGCGTAAAACCAATGCGATGATCCATCTGCCAAAGTTCATCATGGCGTTGTAAAGCCGTGCGAGTATCCCCTTCCGCCAGGGCGTCAACAAAATCCCACACTTTGTGTTCGTGCTGAAAACCCACCAAAGCATCCACCGCAGCCACCGATATTTCCGCAGCCTCGCCGATGTACAGCACCAGTTTTTGCAGTTCGCCATCCAATGCGGCCAGGTCCGGGCCGATCAACTCTACCAGGCGCATCGCCGCATCTGGACGAATGGCTTTGGCATACGTACTCTTGGCCCGTTGGGTAATCCAGGAAGGTACGGTAGGTTCCTTGGGCGAGTCGCAAATGTGGATCGCGCCGCGCTCCTCAAGATATTTATGCAGCCGCGTAGTCTTTAGCCACGTGGAACACACCAGTACCAGGGTACAGTTGTCGCTGGGCGTTTCGGCATAGCGCAGGATAAGCTCGCGCGCTGATACGGCCCCACCGCTTGTCTGAGCATCGGATCCATCGGAAAGGTCCATCTCTGATTCTTCCGCAACTTCGACTGCGTTGCCGCCAGCACCAGCAGCACCGGCCGCGGCTCCGCCGCGAGAGCGAAACAACGCATCCGCCGGGTCCACCACCACCAGTTTTTTGGCTGCAAACATGCTCATCGTACGGCATTCATCGAGAATCGTCTGAACCGAAGCGGTTTCATCCAGACGGATATAACCAAGATCCGAATCGTTTTCGCGGCAGAAGCTGCTGCGAATTTGCTCCAAAAATTCCCGCCGCAAAAACAGCTCGGTGCCCGCCACAACCGTTACCGGATTGAGGCGAAAGGAAAAATGGCTCGCCCCGGTTTTTGCCAAAACACACCTCTTATTCAGGCCGGATTACAGCGGCACAGGAAAAGCCTCAGGCCGGGTGGGCCAGCCCTGGCTGATCAATTTTAGTCAAGGCTTCGCCGTCGACCGGGCCGCACTCACCGCATCCACAAACTGCCGCGCGGTTCTGCCAATGGTAGAATAATCCCGGGCGGCCAGTGCCGCCTTGCTGATCAGCGACGAACCCGCGCCCACCGCCACCGCGCCGGCCTGAATAAACGCCCCCGCTGTTTTAACATCCACGCCGCCGGTAGGCGTTAATTTCAGATACGGCATGACCGCCAATAAATCGCGAAAATATCCGGACCCCAGGTTACCCGCAGGAAACACTTTTACCAGGTCTGCACCGCTGGTCAGCAAGGCGGCACTGGCCGCCCGGGATTATTCTACCATTGGCAGAACCGCGCGGCAGTTTGTGGATGCGGTGAGTGCGGCCCGGTCGACGGCGAAGCCTTGACTAAAATTGATCAGC
>JAJZNX010000095.1 GCA_021852275.1 Planctomycetota bacterium
TTTGGCCGCCAGCGAGGCGTGAGTGAGGCGCATACCCCGGCAGTGGGTCTGAAACGAGCGAACAACGAAGCTGGAGGCCAAAAGGGCCAGCCGGAAAGTGCGAAGTTATTTTTGCCCGGTTCCTAACGCCACAGTGGAGCCGGCTGCCCCCCTTAAGCGGCCAGGAACCTCTGCTATTGGCCTTAAGGGAGCGTCCAGCCGGAAAGAAGGCGGCACGGCTCATCCCGGTGGCCGTATTGCAAGCTCCATCCATTTCGCTTTTTTTAGGTGCCGGCTCCTTCGATCTGTTCGGGCGAAAACCACCTGAGCATACAGAAACTCAGGGTGATGCAGTAAAATAAGTGGCCTTGGCTGCCGCCGGCCTGGCCGCGGTAGCGGTTTTATACCTTTTGCTGGAAGGATCTTGATGAAATTATTCTCCCGATTCCCACTTGTTGCCGCAGCCGGCGTTTTGGTCGTCTGGGCGGGTTGTCGCGCACCGCTGGCGCTCAATCGATCTTTAGTTTCACGGCGTAATGCCTTCCAGAACAAAAATTTGTTGGGGTGTGGCAGTTGGAACTTCATGGGGTCCACCAGCCAGTGCAGCCCATGGTGTTTGTCTATCCCCTGGAACAAAAGAGATTTCTAATAACCTGCTGCAACTTCAGGCCAGCGGCTTTATCCGGCGGTCAACGAAAGCTCCGGGCAGAATTGACCGGTACGTTTGTCGGCAGCCTGACCAAACTCCATGGCCGAGGGTGGATGAGTTGCCGATGTTTCAATCCGCGTTTTATCTATTCCCCATCCATGGAAGCCTGGTGGCAAACGCATAACCCAGTCGGCCAACCGAGGAAGTATGCCGCCGCCTTGAAAAAAGCGGGGCTGGCGTCTGCGCGTAGCAATGGAATGGCACGAATATTTTTTCTCGTTGAACTGCGTAAGGTTTCCCGCAATCGACTGGCATTATATCCACTGCTGGTGCCGCAAAACGGCCATCATGCTCCTTTTACCGTGCCGATCACCATTCTCCAAAGCCGGAAAAAGCTGCGAGCCTTTCTTAATAAGCGTACGTTGGCCCACCTACTGCTGAAACAGCCTGTGTTATTAAAACGTTTGTCCACGGCGCAGGCCGAACCATATCTGCCTTCGCCATAACGATCGCGGATTGACGCAAGGCCAAATTGGGCGTCGGAATCGTGTCGGAGGGCGGGGCGGACCCGTAGGCGCTTCCGGTCGTGGCTGGACCGCGCGACTGGGTGAACGGCGGTTCGCATCGGTTTTAATCTCCAGCCTCGCCGCCCCCAAGAGGCCAGGCAGCAACGGTCTCCAGATTCGTGGTGTTGACAATACGAAAAAGCTACTGCGTTAATCAACAAACAGGCTATCCCCGAAAAATTAAAACTGACATTTGCCGGCGCTACCGGCCGGGCAGCGTCTTGGCGGGCGGGCGGCGGTGACTGTCGATGAATTTGGCTACATCCCAAGCCTGCTGATCGGTCAGGGTACCTGGTTTGTCGAAGGGCATATTGGCTTTGATGAAGGCGGCAGCCATTTTGATTTTGGCCATCCCCGCCCCCATGTTGTAGGAGCGTGGTCCCCACAGTGGTGGATAGACGTAGCGGCCATTGGCCAGGAATCCCTGACCGTGGCTTTGATGGCAAACGACACAATTTTGGGTGAACGTGACGCGGCCACGACTGGTACTGGGCGGCAGGGCAGCGGGCGTGAGAAATTTGTAGCCGCGGCCCGGCAGGTTGGTGCCTACAGTGGCACCCGTTGCCAGCCAGGCTGCATAGCTGGTCAGAGCGGTGATAACCTTGCCGTCGGCGGGTGGAGACTTGCCGTTCATGCTGGCGAGAAAACATTCCTGTAGCCGCTTTTGAAAGGTCACCACGCCGCGAGCCTTGGCCTGATATCGCGGGTAGATTACATACGCTGCCCACAGCGGGGCTGAATAGGCCAGCCGGCCACTCTGGAGGTGGCAATTTATGCAGCTTAATCCATTACCAACGTACTTTGGGGCGTACGTGCGAGTGTGATCAAAAATATTCCGGCCCAGTAGTATTATCTTGCCGAATCGCCCGTGCGGCATTTGTGATTCTGGCGGCGGGCTGAATATGGCAGACAGTTCATGCTTCAGTGCCGCAACCTTCGGTGTTGCCGGATCAAGCGATTTGGCGGTAACTTTCAACGGCCGAAAGCCGTACCGATCAAAGATGGTCTGGGCGGTGGGCGACCGGAGGAACTGGAGCCATTCCATGGCCGCCTTGGGATGCCGCGCGTTGCGGACCACCGCACCGGCGTAAATGGCGGTTGTGTTGAATCTTGCGGGAATTGGCACGTAGGAAATGGGGTGGCCGATTTGTTTCTGAAAAATTGCCTCCGATTTCCACGTGACACCCGCCACCACCAGCCCCTGCATTAAAAACAGGGGCGTCTGGCGGTGGTGAATGTGCGTAAGAATGGTCTGGCCGTCGGCAACCTTGCTCTGATAAACCATCTTTTCCAAGGCCGGCCCACCGGCTTTTTTCAGTGAAAGTTGAATCTGTCGGGCCACGCCTTCCCATGCGGGATTGGGCATGGCCAACCGCGTGCCGGGCTTGCCCAGATCAGAAAGCGTGTGGATATGCCCCGGGTTGCCGCGCGGCACCATAATTGCCAGATCGTTGGTGGTATAGCTGATCACCGGGCCGCGCAAAATACCATCGCGAATTAACGTCTGTATTTTGAGCTTTCCGGCGGCATACACGTCGGGCTTGGCGGTCCAAGTCATGTTGCCGACGGTAATGGTACCGCCGGCCTTTATTTGCCGGAGCAGAATGCCGGGTGGCAGCGTTTCAGCATAGACTTTGCCTTTCAGCCGCGGATGAAGTTTCACAAACGCCGCCACCAGCGGAGCCACGGCAAAATAATAGTTGCCACCGATATATAAAACGAGCCGGGCGTTGAATGGATCTCCATGAAAATCGGCCAGATCATCCACTTCCGGAACGGTAAACCGAAGGCCCTGATGAACGGCGGAATCATTCTTTCCGCCGCTCCACGGCGGAAAGATCCGTTCCTGGTAGGCCGGCGGCTGGGCTTGCCCATGCCAGCCGGCGGGCGCAGCAGCCCGGGTGTTTGCTAACGTCAGCAGACCTGCCGCCAAAATCGCGGCCAGTACCATGGTAAATCCGATGAATCGCACGGACGACATATCCAACTCCTTACTTGATGTACTCATAGCCTGCGAGTTGCAATTCCGGAATCGTCGCAACAATACCCGGAGTAAGCACAACACCTGGAATCAGGTGGTTGGTAAGGTCTGCAGCGAGAGCCTCATGCGTAAGGTGGTCGGGATTATGGCCTTTGGCCATGAGAGCATGAGAAAATTCCCAGATGGCATTGTGGCAGGCTAAAAAAACGGTCCCGCGTTCCATCAACAGTGGTATGCAATTGGAACTCGGGGAGAACAATCCATGCGGATTGTTAAAATCGGCGGGAGATTTGCCTTTTTCGCCGGCGGGGATATCTAGAAACACGTTGTGTTTGAATTTCTTGCCGATCATGGCCGGCAGATTGTACTTGTCCCAGATATATTGCTGGAACAGGGCCAGGTGACAGGTGCCATGATTTGCGGACACCGCCAGAAAATTTGGATGCTTAAAGGACCATACCTGAGCGTTGGTGGCGTTACGCATGAGATTGAGCCATGGACTGCCAATATCGGTGTTGTCCCACACCTGTCTGGGGCCGCCGTGGTAGGTGAGCAGCAGATTCAGGGCTTCGTAGTCCCACTGTTGCGGTTCGGTAAGAATCATGGGAACGGTTTTGAAATTTCTGTGCCGTGGTGCCCGGGCCAGGCCGGCCGAAAGATCCTTGAGGTTTTTGGCACCACGCGGCTCGAGCGGAGCGGCCATTGGAGCCGCGGAGGCGGCGGCACCGGGCAAAGCCAGAAGCGCCGCTCCGGCGATTCCACCTTTGGCCAGCCATGCCAGCATTTTTCGTCGAGGCATCGGGGTTTCTAGAACAGTAACGGAATGGTCTTTCATGGGGAACTCCTTAAAAAAGAAACAACATCTCGCTGCATGTCATGTAGCTTTGAGCACAAGCCAATCGGCTTATTCGCAACATCGATCCGCCCTCCATCCACCATCGGTCACAGTCAGACGACCGTTGGTAGATTACACACAATTGTACGCTACCGGTAGCACATAATGGAAATACATATTTTTTATATGAAGGATATATTTTTGTTATGTATCAACCCGGTTGGCCGGTGTATTGCACCTGGTGAAAGCCGGTATTGAAGGGCTGTATACTTTACGCGTGCCTGTCCGCTTTGGCTTGCAAATCGGCAATAGCACGCATGATGCGGACGGTACACTGTTCCAGAGCAGACTGGTTGGGCTGGCGGGAGGGAATGTCGGCAAAGCGCAGAGGCGCTCCATAATACAGCCGGACTTTGCCGGGCCGCAGGAAATCCCATAATCCGCGGCGATGTCTGCGTGATGAATGCACGTATACGGGTACCACCGGTGCCCCACTCATCAGGGCCAATGCCGCAATTGCCGGATGGGGCGGCTGCAGCAGGCCGGATTCACTAATGCCACCTTCCGGAAACAGACCGAGCACGCTACCGGCCCGCAAAGCCCGCAGGGCCGGCTGGAAGCCTGCTGCAGAGGTCGATCCTCGATTGACCGGTATGGTGTGGCTGCAACCCAGCAGCGAAGCCAGGAAAACGTTCTGATAGGATTTCTGGGCAACGATAAGGCGGATAAACCTCCGCGGACTGCTGATCAATAAAGCCACAGGATCGAGCATGCTGCGATGATTAGCGGCAACAATCACCGGTCCGTGGGCAGGAATGCGGCATGGACCGATGCGCCGATAACCATGCCACACCACCATATACACACGAAAGATACGTAATATCACGGCCTGTCCCGCCGGCAGTGGCTGCCCGCGGTAATAAAAAATTACCAAGCCGATACCCAGCAGCAGCGAAAGGGTTCCCATGGCGTAAACCAGTTTTACCACCAGCACATGCATGTCAGGCAAGAGGGCCATGGGTAAGGTCATGGTAATGAGGCCGGCGGTGGTGACCAGATCGCGCACCCCCATGACCCGGCCGCGCATAAAATCAGGCACAATGCGCTGCAGCAGGGTATCCACACTGATAAACATGATGGATCCAAAACATGCCGCCACCATCAGCCACAGCACCATGACCGGCCAGCTATGGGCATGAGCGGCCAACAGCAGGCCGATACCCAGCAGCACCACCGACCATCCAATTCCGATTTCCTTGGGAATATTCTGTTTGGTGCGGCTCAGCGCCAAGGCTCCGGCAATCATTCCCAACCCGGTCAAGGCCATCGTGAAGTACAAATGCCGCGGTCCCAGGTGAAAGCGCCTGTGCACCAGGCTGGGCAGACTGTTGAGAATCAAGGTGCTGATGGCGAAAAAGCCCAGTTCCAGGCTTATGACCTGCAGCGGACGGGTATGACGGCGCAGATAGCTTACCCCCTGGCGCAGGCTCGCCCGCATGGATTTTCCGCGGTTGGCCGGGGCCGGCACATCCACCCCGGGCGGGAGCCGCATAGTTATCACACAGACCGCGGAGATACAGTAAGTAACCGCGTCTACATACATGGCGTAGGATAGATTGCGGGTGACCAGCCACCCCCCCACCAGGAAACCGATCAAGGTCACAATCGTGCCTGCGGGATTGATCCAGGCATTGGCCTGAAGCAGTTGTTGCGGATGAACCAGATTGGGCAAAATGGCCGCCCGCGCCGGCGAAAACATCTCCCCAAAGATTGACAGCACCACCTCCGAGCCAAACAGCAGCCACAACAACTGCGGTACGGACATCCAACGCCCCATGGCCCCCGCCAGCAGCACGGTTCGGGCAATAACCACCAGCACCGCCCGCGAGAGATCGCAGGAAATCATAATGCGGCGTCGCGGAATGCGGTCAGCGACAATGCCGGCCAGCGGGGCCAGCAGAAAAAAGGGCAGAAACATCGCCAAATTCAATTGCGCAAAATGCTGTGAATCCACCGCTTTTTGCCGTAATATCACAATGCACAGCAACTGCAGCATCACCAGAAAGTGTACCCGGTCTCCCAGTACGGAAACCACATAGGAACCAAATAGCAGCAGATAATTGCGATTCCGGGCCAGCGGCGGGAAGTGTTCCAGAAGAGGTGTCTGAGCCATGCCAGAGTTGATTGTGCCCCGGCCTTGCGCCATCCATGGACTCCAATGGAAAAGATCAGATCAATTCAATGCCCGTCATACCCCGGCAGACGGGTCGGGAATTTCCACGGTGCTCACGGGTCTCCGCGGAAACCGGCGATGACCTGGTTGGTGAGGCTGACCGTACGGGCCGGCGTGCGGGATCGGGTGTCGGCCTTGCCGGCGGCAATGGCGTGCTGCAATTCTCGCACCCGATTCTGGGAAAGCTCCATTTTCGGATAGCGCACCTCACGAAAACCGGTTACCGATTCCGGTGAGCGGAGAATATCCAGCCAGAGGTTGTACAGCCATGGTTCGTGAAGTTCGCAGGTATCCACCAGGCGGGTGTACCAATCGCGGTAGCCCTTTTCACGGGCATGCCAGGATGGCAACAAAGCCCGCATCCAGCGGCAATGCCGGAGAATACGCATCTGCCAGTCCCGCCCCTTGATATGAAAGCGGAGTTTGACGCCGCCAATTTCAAACTCCGGTTGATTGAGATGCAGGTATTTAATTTTATCCCCATTGGCGGGGTTGACATTGTAGCGGCGGCGGTCGCGCCGGTATTTTTCCGGACTGGTGTAGAGCATAGCTACGTATACTTCATCCTTAATCATCATCACCCTGGCGAGATTCCAGATCACGGCGCGGGTAACGGCGAAATTTCTCTGGGCATGGTCCTGCTGGTAGGTTTTCACGATCCGGGAGGCATAGCTGCGGCCGTAGGGCAACGTGCCCCATTGAATGGCATCGAAAAGGCGAATGACATAGTCGCGACGGGCGGCGTCATCCAATTTGGGCATCTGATCCAGGGTGGTGCGGCACAGGCGGCGGTAAAGTGTGGCATTGCGGCGGCCCCAGAGCGAACTTACGGTGAGGATATTGGCCTTGCGCTCGATGGCCTGATCGACCGTTTCCACCTGGCGCGGTACCGCGACGCCGAAAAGATCGGGCCGCAGCACAATTTTCCGGCCGATATTGAAAGCCCGGTAATTGCGCTCAAATTCTCTGCGTACCGCGTGGCGAATGGCCCAGGTGATGCTCTTGTAGGAGACTGGAATAAAGCCGAGCTGGTAGGCAACTCCCAGCATCATGATGTTGGCGTAAAGTTTGGAATCCAGCAGACGTTCGCACAGATCGCCGACATTAAAGCTGAAGAACCGCCCCGGTTTGCACTGCTTCTGGATGATTTGCGCGAGGTCTTCAGGGGAAAAATCATCACGGCCCAGCAGGGTCATAATTGTGGGTGTTTTGCCTGTATTCACCACGGCGTGGGTATATTTGGGCGAGGCCACGCGCAGATAATCTGTTGGTGATATGGCGCGGGCGGCTTCGACGGCATCGACGCCAATGAGCAAGTCCGCCTTGCCAAACGGAGTGATGGCGGAGCCATGAACCGGCTGACGGGAAAAGAGCAGTTGGCTGAATACCCCGCCGTTACGGATCGCCAGGCCTTTCTTATCCACAAAGGCAATCTGGTAACCTTCCTTATGACCGGCGCGAACCAGAATTTCACCGGCAACACCAATACCCATCCCCCCCACTCCCGCAAGATAACAACGCCATTGATCGCGCATTTTCATGGCGGGCGGCTCGGGCATGCCGGTTAAGTCCACCACTTCATCGGACATGCGCGGCGGGCGTTTGCGGGTAACAATGACCTGTTCAAAGCTCGGACAGGCATGAATACGCGAACAGGCCTGGTCGTTCACACAGGTGGTAAAGTCGGTCTGAATTTTCGGGCCGTAATCGGTATCCGTTATTTTTAAGGCGGGACAGCCGGTCTGGTTGGTGCATTCCAGGCAATATTCGCACACTTCATCGGTAACATTCATGTAGGCTTTTTGGCGTACAAAGCCGTGGTCCTTTTTTTCCGCCACTTCCGCCCGGTGTTTCCGGCGGTTGAAGGTGATGCCGCATTCTTTCTCGGCGATGACCACTTTGACGCCGTCTTCCAAAATCACCCGCTCCAGCGTGTCGCGGTATTCTTCACGGTTGGCCGGGTTCATGCGGATAACCCGCCCCTGCGGTACGATGCGGCCATCCTTGCGCTTCATGCCCAGCGGGCCCGCGGCGTCGGGAATGATAGCCCGAACAATGCGCTCAATATCATGGGAAAGCGCCGTCTGCCCCACAATGTCGTGGGTCAACGTGGGGTTGGGTTGATGGCCGGTCATGGCGGTGGTTTTGTTTTCCAAAATGATGTACGTGATATCCTGGCCCTGATTGATTGAATTGGCAATGGCCAACTGGCCCGAATGGAAAAACGTGCCGTCGCCCATGAAAACCAGTTGTTTGTTGCTGATGAATGGATCGACGCCGCCGCCGGTGGCTCCGCCAAGGCCCATGCCGCTGTAGTTATGCATGAGCGGTTTGTTGGGTTCAAACATCATCATGGTATAGCAGCCGGTATCGCCATGTGCGACCAGATCCATCGGACCGCGGCCATATTGATCCTGCATGTACTTGGGGTCCAGCAGACGTTTGCGAATTTCCAATAACGCGCTGGAGGAATCGCGATGCGGGCAACCGGGGCAATACGCCGGTGTGCGCACGGGCACGGTCATTTGGACCTGGCTGGCCAGGGCAATGGTTTCCAATTCTTCCGTCAGCCGCCCATTGGATAGCTCGTGGGGAATATTAGGTGTATCGCGCAGAAATTTCGTCAGCAGTTCAATGAGAATAGAGGGATGGAGTCCACGGGTGGAAGGAATGCCCGAGGTTTTACCGGGAAAATTTTTGCCCCAAATCTCTACGCGTGCACTGACATGTTCCGGATCGGCCTGGCGGCGCTGGGTGAGATATTCCGTTACCTGTTTTTCAATAAAACTGCGTCGTTCTTCCACCACGATAATGCGTTCGCACATGGCTGCAAGTTCGTCGACCAGTGTTGTATCTACCGGATAACTGATGGCCAGTTTGAGCAGGGGGAACTGGCCCAAAAGCCCCATTTCACTCAAGGCATGAGCCAGCATGGTATGGGACATTCCGGAGGCGATAAAGCCCACCGGACAGCGTTGCGAACGCCCGCCGCGCCAACTGCGTTCTATGGGGTATAAAATCCGCGACAGGCCCAGTTCCCGACAGCGGGCCAGCAGGGCCTTGAAGCGATCATCAAAAGTCAGTTCCTGCCGCCAACTGCGTGGTGGCAGAAGAACCGTTGTTTCCACAGGAATCTTACCCGTTTCAATGGCGATGCGGGCGTTGGTAGAGATGGTGGGCCACTGGTTGGGCCGGCATTCCACCGTGCCGCCGCCATCACCCAGGGCCACAGTAACCATCATGCCCACGTACAATTTGGAGGCCACAGATAGATCAAACGCCTGGGCCACCCAATCCTTGAGTTCCTGCGGATTAGATGGTTCCATCACCGGAACACGTAAATGTTCAAACAAAAATCGGGAATCGGCGGGAACCTGGGTGGAATCGCTCCACGGATCGTCCCCCGACACCACCACCGCCCCGCCGGTGGCATGCGGAATGCCCGCCAGATTGCCCAATGCCAAGGCATCCGCGGCAACATGCAGACCCACGGATTTAAATACCGCGATGGCCTTCACTCCCACCATCTGCGAGCCGTTGAGCATGGCAACACTGATAGCCTCATTATTAGCCATCTTGGCGCACACGCCCTTTTCCGTCAGCAATTCGCCGATGTCCTGACAGGAATCGAAAAACCCGGCCAACGGAGAGCCGGGGTAGCCTGTAAGCAAAGCAACACCGCCCGGTGTTTCCAGGCAGCCCTTGAGCAAAAGCTCTGAACCGCCGAAGATTTCGGTACCACCTTCAACCAAATATCGAGGGTCAATTTTCATTCAAAAGTTCCGTTTGGATTTCATCTTGGCGAATTCTAATCCAACCGCACGTTATTTGCATCCTTGGAAAGTTACTCTTGTGTGCATTTAGCCCGAACGACACCGCTTTATCTTACTACGTTTTTCTCGGCAAGGCCACAAAAAAAAGAGAAAAATATTCATCTTTACGTTGATCTAATCCGCCGCCGTTTCAAATCCCAATCGTTGCCTATGGTTTCAATATTTATTCCTGAAGCTGATTCGCCTGCAGACGGCCATGTAAAACCGTCACTGATCAGACACTACTGGTGGCGCTTCCCATGGGTACAACGTTGTACGCGGCATTTAATTACCCTATCGTGTTTATTTGGAGTACGCTATGAAAATTCCGCACATTCTTGTTGTTGGCAGCGTGAACGTCGATATGGTGGTGAAAAGCCCGCAACTGCCGGCCCCAGGTCAAACCGTTACCGGCGGCACATTCTTAATGGCTTCCGGCGGCAAGGGAGCCAACCAGGCGGTAGCCGCCGCCCGGCTTGGGGCCAAAGTAACATTGGTCGCCAATGTCGGGGATGACACTTTCGGCCGCCAGGCCATCCAAGATTTTGGCCGGGAAGGTATTGATACGCACGCCATCGTGCGCCATGCCGATCAACCCACCGGCATCGCTCTGATCCTGGTGGATTACGCCGGAGAAAATCTAATTTCCGTGGCCTCTGGTGCCAATGCCGCATGGCATGACACACCGGCATTCACTGGACAAATGCGGGACATTATTCATTCGGCCGATATCGTGATCCTGCAACTGGAAATTCCTATGAATATAGTCGGTACCGTGGCTGAGATGGCTACTCAAGCCGGCGTGCCGGTCATTATCAATCCAGCACCGGCGGCACCTGTTGCGGTTTTGCCAGTCGCCACACGGTGTTCACTCCTGCGTCACGCCACGTATTTGACTCCAAACGAAACCGAAGCCGGTCAAATCACCGGAATTGCCGTGACCGATGAAAATTCCGCACGCCGGGCGGCCGGCCAACTCATGACCTTGGGCAGCAAAGCCGTCATCATTACCATGGGTGCCGCCGGAGCCTTGCTGCACGATGGGGAGAAAATCGAATTGATTCCTGCTCCGTGCGTCCACGCGGTGGACACCACGGCCGCCGGGGATGCCTTCAATGGTGCTTTGGCAGTGGCCCTGGCGCGACAGGATGTATCGCCGGCGGAAGCGGTTCGCGAGGCGTGCCTGGTTGGAGCGCTCTGCGCGACCCGTCTGGGCGCGCAACCGGCCTTGCCCACCTTGAGCCAGGTGCAGGCTTTTCGCGCTACGCAAACACCTTGAAATACTCCGTAAAAAACCGTTCGACTTGTACGGTTTTCGCTACCAGGTCAGGCTGACGGCCACCTGCACCCGGCGTGAAATGCGTTTTGCCGGCGGTTTTGTTGTTCGGGTCTAACGGTATCTGCACGGTGCCATCTTCATAATGACAAAGGTCGGGCTGAAAAATAGCCGCCGCCGCCAGAGGGTCATGGAAAGTAATTTCCCCTGCACCTGCATGGTTAAACCAGACTTCCGCCATTTTGGCCACCACATCCAGTGGTGCTGGGGTAAAGCGCCGCCGCACCTGGGCTGCGGCCATCTTGCATTTTGTGGTAACATCCAGCCCAAAAGATACGTGCGGTGCCCGGGCCGTGCTGTACACCATGGAGGCGGCTACGGGGTCCACCAGAATATTCCATTCCCGGTCCTGCGACGCGCCATAGAATATTCCCGCCATCGATACGATTTGCTTGAGCAAAAGCGGTATCTCCGGATCTAACGCAAAGAGCAGGGCAATGTTGCCCAGTGGTCCGATGGTCAGCAGGGTTATTTCTCCCGGATGAGTCCGTATGGTTCGGCGTAAAAAATCCACCGCGGTATTGGCCGGCCAATCCCGACGATGCGGCATCGCCTCAATTGCCGGATATTGCGGCACCTCGGGCTGGCCCGATCCCGGCACCAGCGGGGCCGAACGGCCGGCATGAATTGGGATATCCCCCCGGCCCGCCGCCGCGCACACCACCTCCGCACAAGCGCATCGTTTGACCACATCTCCGGTAACGGTGGTAATGCCCAACAGGTTGCATCGGGGCTGACGCAGCAAATATGCCAGCGCCACGGCATCGTCAATATCGCTGCCAATATCGGTGTCCAGCAGAATCGGAATTTGATCAGACATGCAGCGAACTCCACTTAACTATACTTGTTCATGTTACAGCCAGCGGGCGCAAATATCCTGCCGCCGGCTTCATTCGTCGGCAGGCATCATTTAAGCACACTGGCACGAACGCAACCGGGCTTACACTTCCTGGGTTTCCACATACGCCTGCATTTCTTCCAACGGAATTGCCGCTTTTAACGCCAGGTACATCACCACCAGGCTAAATACCGCTACCGCCCCTACATCCCACGGAAACGGCAGATATCCTTTTCCTGCAACCATACTTCGGGAACCGACAAAATCCAGCAGCCACAGGCCTCCAAAATACGGCGGCACCCACCACGTATTTTTCCAGGGCAGACTATAAAATCCGGGCCGATCAAATATCCACCGATACAACAAAAATATGGCCAACATTCCCCCGATAATTCCGAAAAACCGGGTATTGCCGTGCAGGCCGCTCCAGTAAATCACCAGGTTCGAAATGACAAAACAAACCGGCCCCAGCACCGGAGCCCATGGCAACCGAAACGACCTCTGGTGCGCAGGTTCGGGCATGCTTTTGCGCAGGGCCAGCAGCACAATCGGTCCAATGCCGTAGGATAGCGCCATAATCGAACTGATATACCCTACCAGGCGATGCCATGATGGAAACGGCAGTAAAAAGCAGATTCCAACCAGCAAGCTCAGAATGCTGGCCATCCAGGGTACACCGGCCCGGTTAAGTTTGGCCAGAGCCGGCGGTAATATCCGGCTTTCGCCCATTGCCCCAATCACTCGCGCAGAGGTGGTCGTATAGATGAACCCCGTACCCGATGGCGAAACAATCGCATCTGCATACAGCAGCCAGGCCAGCCAGGTAAGCCCCAATCCTTCTGCCAATGCCGCAAACGGGCCGGTTTTCGTCTTAAAATCCGCAATCTTGGTCAATCCCGCCCATCCATATTGATGCAACTGGGTCGGGTTCACCGCCAGCAGGAACGCCAACTGCAGAAACACATACAGCACCAGCCCTATCAGAACAGACCCGATTACGGCAATGGGAATGTTGCGTTTAGGATTGTTACTTTCGCCCGCCAATTCCACCGCCTGGCGGAACCCCAGATAGCTGAAGATAACTCCCGCGGTCGCCAGTGACGTAAATATCCCCCGAAAATCATGCTGCCAGTCCGCCTTGGCAATTTTCAGATTGCTCGCATGATGTGCGTTCATCAGCAGCAAAATAACCGTTAACGTCGGAATGGCCAGTTTCCACCAGCCTGCCGCATTGCTTAAACGCATGGCCCAGCGAATGCCAAAAAGGTTGATCACCGTAAAAATAACCAACAGAATAACACATACCACCAAGCCTACAGTCGTTACCTGATGATTGACGGCACTCACCAGCGGCGGTAGATATTGATGAACCTGCGGAATGCTGTTGGCATAAGACATCACCGCAACCACTTCCACCGGAGCTATCACCACGTATCCCAGAAACAGCACCCAACTCCATATACGGGCCAGAAAAGATCCATGGCTGAAACGCGGAAAATGCACCACCGCGCCGCTGCGCGGAAACATGGTGGCCAATTCCGCATAAACCAGGGCCAGCAGCAAAATGGCCAGGCCGCCAAAAATCCAGGAGAAGATACTTAATGGCCCGGCCTGCATCGCCGCATTGCGCGGCCCCAGCAGCCAGCCGGAACCAATGATTCCCCCCATGCTTGCGTAAAGCAGCCCGATGACGCCGATGTCCCGACGAAAACCCTCCGGTGGAGTGGCTGGGTCCGCCATTATTTGCACCTCATAGTCATGCGCATAATCCCCAATGCCATCAGCGGCAACTAACGAGATTCCAACCGTGTGTCCCGCAGCCACTTACCGCATGGACGCATTCGGCCAGCCGTAGTTTAACCGAGCGGCAAGTTTTGTAACATCCCACAAGGTCGGCCGGGCATGCTATCCTTGTGCATAAGCGCCCCCGCCCTGCCGCACATTGGATTGGTCAAAAGCCATCAACCTTCCTTGAGATCAATGCGCAACAGGTCAGCGGCGGGACTACCAGTGAGAATATCAGCTTGAATAATCGCAATGGCTTCGCGCTGACTGCGCCAAATGAAGTTGTCCGCTATCGCGGCGATCGGGACCCAGCGGAAATCGTCGTGTTCGACATTGAGAATTGGCCGGGCGGTTTTATGCACCTGAACCGCGAATACTGGCATCAGAACCACCCGGTCCTTGCTGCGGCTATAAAATGTCTCCATGTATTGCACCTGAAAAAATTCCAATGGCACCAGGCCGGTTTCTTCCTGCAATTCGCGAAGGGCTGCATCAGGTGCCGTTTCCCCTTTTTCGATGCCGCCGTATACCACTTGCCATGTTTGGGCATAATCTCCGGCTTTGGCTGCCCGGTGCAACTGCAAATATTCCACACCCCCACCGGCGGTTTTCCGAAAGACATATACCGCCACCTTATTCGCCTTTACCTTCGCCATGATTAAATCCTCTCAACTTTTTCCGGATTGGGCGTAAGTGTGCCCGCTGATCCGCCGGACCTGGCCGGAAATCTGCAAATACGTCAGTTCCGCCAGCACTACCGCCGCCTTTAACTGCGTGCTATCGCAGATACTATCTACGTCTAATTCTCCATCACGCAAGGCTTCAACAATTTTCTGCTGCACGCCGGTGAGAAGTTGAACCGGGTGGTGTGCGGATGATAAGGAAGCACGCGCCATTGCGGCTGCCTTAGGTGGCTTACGTGCAGCATCAGCAGGCGATTGCGGTGTCTGCGGCGGAAGTGTCGCTGTTGCTTGCGACGGCATATCTGGATTGTTCGAGGTGAACAAATTTGGCTCTACTGCGGATTGTCCGCCTAAAATCAGCACGATATCTTCAGCATTTTCCACCAGCGATGCCGAGCCGGTTTTAAGCAGATGGTGAGTGCCGGCACTGGCCGGTGAATCCACACGTCCGGGCACGGCAAACACTTCACGGCTATAATCATCGGCGGCCAGACGGGCGGTAATCAGCGAACCACTTTTCAGGTTGGCTTCAATGACCAGAATTCCCAACGACATACCCGCGATGATGCGATTTCGTGGCGGGAAATTTTCCGGCAGCGGCGGTTCATCCGGAGACATTTCACTTACTACCGCACCGCGGTCCTCGCCGACGATCTGCTCATAAAGCCCGGCATTTTCATCCGGGTAACAATGGTGCAGGCCGCAACCCTGCACCACCACTGTGCGTCCGCCGGCCCGCAAAGCCCCGACATGAGCCGCGGTATCTACCCCGCGAGCACCGCCGCTGATCACAGTCAAACCGGCCGCGGCCAGGTCAAAGGCAAACTTCTGCGCCTGCTCACGTCCGTAAAGCGTGCAGCGCCGCGAGCCAACCACGCCCACGGCCTTATTATCTTCCGGCAAAATCCGCCCACGCATAAACAGTACCACGGGCGGATCCGCCATAGTACGCAAATGCATGGGCCAACGAGGATCTTCCGGACAAAGAATTGTGATTCCGTCTTGCGCACATTCATCCATCAACTTTTCGGGGGCGTTATCCGGCTGGTGTTGCAGGATCATCGCGGCCCGTTGTGAGCCTAAGCCTTCAATTTCCGCCAGTTCGCGGACGCTGGCTGCGAGTACCCGTTGCGGTGAACCTAAGGCCGTGATGGCTCTTTGAATTAACACCGGACCGAGGCCGGGCCGTGCCCGCAGATGCAGCCTGGCCAACACTACCTCACGCAAGTGCGGTGGAGGCGAACCAACGGGTGATTCGACCTGGCTCATCGCCCTGCTCCACGGATCAACGGCAAAGTGATAGATTCGAAAGCGGTGGCGATTTCATCAGGCCCGGCATCGGAAATAATTTCCGCAGAACCGATGGACGTGGGCAACACGATTCGCAGGCGGCCATCGCGAACTTTTTTATCGCCTCGCATCAAGGCCACGGCTGCGGCAATATCCACCGTGGGCCGAATATCCAGCAGGCCAATATCGCGCAGTAATTTTTCTATTTGAATATGGCTGGCAGCATCTAAAATACCGCGATTGCGGGCCATGGTACTTGCCGCCAGGGTACCGAGTCCGACCGCCTGGCCGTGCTTCAAACCCGTATAGCCGGCCAAGGTTTCCAACGCATGGCCGAAGGTATGACCCAGGTTCAAAAGCGAACGCACTCCTTGTTCATAAGGATCGGCCATGACGATGGCTGATTTAATGCGTACATTCCAGGCGACCAGTTCGGCGAGCACGTGGGAGTTGCCGTCAAAAATAGCCGGCAGGTTGGCACCAATAAACTTAAATAGTCCGGCATCGCGGATGATGGCATGTTTCACACATTCCGCCAGGCCGCACTGCACTTCAATTTTTGGCAGCGTTCGCAGCGTATTCACATCCATCAGCACCGCACGCGGATGGTGAAACGCACCGATCATATTTTTACCGGCGGCATGGTCCACTCCCACTTTGCCGCCCACACTGGCATCCACTGCCGCCAAAAGCGTGGTTGGTACCTGCACGAATGGCACGCCACGCAGAAGGGTCGCGGCAACAAACCCGGCTAAATCTCCCACTACGCCCCCACCCAACGCCACCACTGAACTGCGGCGCTCCGGGCGGGTGGGGAGCAGAACATCATATGCGGCCTCCACCGTGCGGGTAGTTTTGGAAGATTCTCCCGCTGGAAACACGAACAAGGTTACTTTGAAGCCAGCCTGCTCCAGAGAGTCGCGGGCCTGCCTTCCATAAAGCTTAGCCACCACGGAATCAGTGATGAGGGCACAACCGGGTGCCGGTGCCACTTGGTGCACCATTTCACCCAGCCTCTCCAGCAAGCCGGCATTGACGTGCACCGAATAATCAGACAATGAGAGCGCAGGTAACTGAATATCAATTTTTGACATGATTGGATTGTAACGCAAGCCGGGCCGTCCGGCATCTAACAGCAACCCAATACATCCTATTTCTGCCCCAGCAGTTTTTTCACCAACGCCACGTTGCCGTCTTCCTTGGAAGGATTAAAGCCCTTGACTATGCGCCTCACTACTCCTTGGCGATCAATAATGAATTGAACGGGAATGCCAAAACCAGTCACGCCATATTTTCTAGCCAGTGGGTTCCAATTGGAATTGGGGGTAAACATT
This sequence comes from Planctomycetota bacterium, assembly GCA_021852275.1. GTDB lineage: Bacteria > Planctomycetota > Phycisphaerae > WQYP01 > WQYP01 > JABEVA01. Next base: position 17,322 of record JAJZNX010000095.1, read on the forward strand.
TGCGGCCAGGCAATTTTCGGATGGGCCTGCAAAAATGCCCGCAGCGCCGCCCCCGTGCGGTCATTGGAAATACCCAGCACTTCCAGGCCATGGCTATGATATTTGGCGTAAAGCTTTTCCAGTCCGGGCAGACTCATGCGACAGGGCGGGCACCAGGTGGCCCAGAAATCCACAATCACCACCTTACCCTTCCACACCTTGGTGGAAAAAGTTTTACCCCCCAGCAAACGACCGCGTACCGTGACCGTTTTACCCTGAAAGTCATTCAAGACGGCCTGCCGTTGCTGCGATTCTTGAATCATTTGTGCCAATGGACCTGTGAGGTGATGCACGATAATGTGCATGGCCTGATCTTGCAGGGTCTGATTGGCGGCTCCAAATTCCCGCATGGTGTACAACGTCCGCGCAATTTGGTTGCTGGTTGGGTTGGCCTTGGCCAGGACCGCCATGGCTACCAGAATTTTTTTCTGAGATGCCGCGTCGTGTGCATGGAGCAACCATGCGGCCTGCATTAACTCCAGTTTGGCTGTCTGGCGGTTCTGACGGGTCCCCTTGGCAGCAGCGGCTTGCAGTGCGACCTTCGCTCCGGCATCGCCAAACACCATCGACATACCCAGGAAATGGTCCCGCAATTCTCGCACACCATCGTTTTCGTGCGGGTGCTTTTTGATAAAGCCATCCAGCACCACCACAGCCTTTTTGAAAAGAGGTAGAACCTTAGGAGCCAATGCCGCGCGAGATTGAGCGCCGAGCATGACGGTGGCATCCGGCATTGCGGCCTGAAGTTGCTTGAAGTCTGGACGTAACACGGCTTCCAGCCGCCGCAACTGCGCTTTCTCGGCAGCCATCGTCGCCTGTTGGGCGGGGGCCAGTTCTACAGCAGATCCTTTGGAATGTGGCACCGCCAGCATTTCCGTGAGAAAAAATACCATAGCCAGTGCAAAGATAACCATTACGGTCAGTGTTCGTCGATTCAGCAAAATAAACTTCTCCTGATAATAAACTGCCCCTCCCTTTCTATATACAAACATTTTAGGCTTACCATTCAATATATTCAAATCGCGATCTTAAAGTTTCAGCGATAACGCGATAGTCTTGACATTTCCCCAGAGCATGCGTTGCCATAGCGTTGATGTGCTGGCGGTAGTCTGGTAGACCCACCGGCAAGCAATTATTGAGCAAGATGATGGAGTGAGTCTTGTCTATAGGGAATTGGTCTGCAAAACACTGTTGGCATTTAGCTTTAACTGGGTCTTGTTTGCTGCTCATCTTGGGATATTTGGAGAGATGCCGGAACCCCACATTGTTTTTGGCAATTCGTGATTGGCCATTACTTTGGGTTATTACACTTTGCCCTCCACTACTGACGATTAACCGTTTCATCCATGGCCGCCTATCGCTCCCCTTCTTCGCCCCCTCGTGTTAAACAAATCCCGTCTCCTGCATTCTGTTTCCTTCAACAATACGTATCTCCCAACTCCCGTCCCGCAGGCCTCGGCCCGCGCCCCCTGCTCTTACTTATCCCCTCCTCGCCCTGCCTCCCCACTTATCGCTTGCCCTTGGCCTGCCCAGTTCCGGCCGCGGGCATAGCCGCGTTGGGATTAAATGCAATGCCCATGCGATGCAATGCCACCACCGCCTGCACCCGGCTGGCTCCGTAGAAGGAATAATGTTCCGCAGCATAACGAAAATATTGAATCGCCTGCTGACGCGTTCCATGCAACTGCAAAAATTCGCCCACAACAAAGATCGTACCAGAATACCACCTCCGGTGCGTGTGATTTTCAAGTTGATCAACTATCTTAAGATCCAGCGGCTGGTGCATTTTTAATGCCTTCTGAAACAGCAACGCCAAATGCGTTTGCGCTGCCTGCGGAGCATTTTTCCACGTAGCCGCCCGGGCAATAAGCTCATCGCGCTGCACATGATTACCAATAATATCCGCCTGCATCGCCGCCTCCAACAAACACCACTGCGGCTCCGGCGCTTGGACGTGTACACACGACAAATAAATCCTGATGGCTCGCCGCGGATGACCGGTCATGGCATAAAATGCCCCCGCGGTAAACAGGTCGGCGACGTTTAATTGCGGCACCGATTGTTTCGCAAAGGCCCGCGCTGCCGCAATGTTGCCATGCCCCTCCATCGCACACCAGAAGTACCAGAAGCATCCATTGTACGATGGATAATGCTCGCTGTCCCGCCGGATCCATTTCTCACCGTATGCCCAGGCTCCCAGCCCCGCATAACACCGCGCCGCAGCCATCATCGGAGCACCTGCCTGCGTCTGTGCGGCTGGCACCACAATACGCAAAGCTTGCCGATAGTGCCCGCGCCGCATGAGAAAATTTGCCAGATGTGCCGCGCGAACGGCAGCGGTTACCGCATCGCTGGCGGTGTGTATCGCCAGCAGCATCGTATTTACATATTTTTTATTCTCTCCATCTTTTCGATAGATACCCGCCAATGATGTAAGCATCCACGTTTCGGGATGGCTTTTCGAGAGTTCAACCAGATACTGCTTGGCCAAAACCCGCAACTGCGGCGTCTGGCTGTATAGATAACCCCAGGCCAGCGCAGCCATCACCGGCAAGCTGTGCGGTGCAGCTTTCTGCCACACATGAATATACTTATGATACAGTGCCGGATAAGACTCCGTTGCTCTTTCAACCGCCGATGGGGCCAGCGGCGAAAGCCGCAACGTATCCGCCACTGTCGCCTCCGAGCCTTGCCAGTTCGATATCTCCTGCTCCATCTCATCCACCAATTCACTCTGATCGTTCACCGCCTCCGTATCCAAGTAGTAATCGAGTACCGCGTGAGCGGCTGGATTCCAAACGTTCCACACAATGGGTCGAAATGGCAACACCGCCACCGTCGGATTAACAACCTTCAGCTTGCTCATCCAGCCAATCAGCTTCGCCCGATCCGCGGGGCTGCTTCGGCCAACGCTATAACATTCCAGTAGTGGCCACCATGGGTCTTGACCTACCAGAGGACGCATGTCACGCTCCAGCGCCGACCGCAGGTACGCCGGTGCCCAACCCCAGCTAAACCGCATAAATTCCAAACGCCGTTCACAGTTAAACACCGCCGTCGATTCAGCTATCGCCCCCACCGACTGCCACGATGGAAACCCACGGTCCATCTTCGGATTGCCCGCCGCAGCCAATGCCGCAATCAGGCCGTGCAATTGCTCCGGTAGATTGTAGGTCTGCTGGCCCGGCCCAAGCAGCGTCAGACCGGAAATGATCTTATGAATCTGTGACGGTAGATGCCGCATCGCGGTAAGGCGCGTCGCCAGTGCGTATTCCAGCATGGCATTGGTCTTGCCGTTCACCAGATCGCCCGCATCCACGCCCATGCCGTTTTGCAATAGCTCCACCAGACATAGCGAATCGTGATCGCTACCATTTAGCGCATTGACGATAATCCCCTGTCGCATGCTGCGATCATACCCACCATTCAGCGTCATCGCCGCCAGCACCGCTGCCAGCCCGGCGCTTGGCCCGTCGCCACGAGAAATTCTGGCCAGCGTCATCGCCCGATAGCGAGTATATGCAGCAATAGCCTTCACCCATGGCCGCCGGGCAGCCACACCTTTATCCAGTCGCTTTCCTCGCGCCAACGCTTTCTGTGCCTCCAGCGGCAGACCAATCAGCGCCTCCACATACGCCTGCGTCCACGCCAGCCCCTTATCTTGCCCAAATTTCGCTTTCAGCATGGCTAGGTACAACATGGCCCGCGCCTTGTACACATCGCGGTAGGACGTAAACAACTGGTCCGTCAACAGCGCCATGTTCGCATTGCCACGCGCCAGCAGTCGCAGAGACTGTGCCGACATCCGATGGCTGCGCAGCCGACGATCAATGGCACGCAAGACCAGCCATTGCTCCACAAAATTCATAGTATTCAGTCGCTGCCCAATATTCGAGGAAAACACCGCTGGCTTGGCCTTCGGACGCATGTCTGGAAAGTGCGCTACAATCAACGCCTGGCGGATCGAACCCATCAGCCGCGCAGCACTGGCGGTCAAAAATGGCACCTGCTTCCATGGAGCCAAATCATCATAAACCACCCGCTCATGCCAAATCACTCTGCTCTTGCCATGCTCCAGCATCTCCAGCCGCAGTGCAACGTAGTGACCCGCCGGAACCATTTTTTCCCGCAAGTTCAACACTCTGGCACCGGTCAGCCCCGCTGGCTCAACCGCATCCCCCGCCCCCTGGTCCCGCACCATCAGTCCCAGGCCATTATGCGCCGCTAATACCACTGCCTCCCGAAAGACTTCTGCCCCGTAACAATGACCTATCATATTCGCTGGCGTACCCGAATCGCCAAGCATGACAATCGGCACCAGCTTCGCCGGGGCCGCCGCCGCTGACACATTCGCTGCACCCGCCGTAACTGCGGCCATACCCAGCAGAACCGCCCGCGCCCAAAAAGCAATGTTCAAACCATTTGCCATGTTTTGTCGCCATGCACTTCCAACCGGTTGTCTCAATTTAAGCCTGCCCCGCCCTTACCCTGCGCCGTCCATATCAATCCAGACCACACCACCGCACACAGCCCCCACACGAGCCGCTGCGTTTATCCCAGCGGCCTCCGTCGAAAGCCATACCAGATAATGATTTTTTGGGATCCACCATACCGATTACTACCAAAAGTTCCTTGAGCTTAACTGCTCGGCTGTTCCACTTTCTACTCACAATTTTCACGGTGAAGCCGCCGGCCCCACCCAATCCCCATATCGTTTTTTTCACCAATCATAACCATTGGAAAATCATTATCGCCTTTATCTCCCACTGCATCAACCATACTGCGAACGTGGCCCAAACTACGCACCGCCGCCCCCTTCTTGGCTTGAGTCTGTTTTTTCTGGTCCATTTTTTTCGCAAGGCCAGGCTGCCACCAGACTGGCAAGCCATTTGCCGCATGCACCAGCATCGCAACCGCAACCCACTGCAATGAGCTAAGGAACCGCGCAAAAATAAATTCGTGTTTTACGGCGCAGAAATTTTGGCCGCCAGCGAGGCGTGAGCGAGGCGCATACCCCGGCAGTGGGTCTGGAACGAGCGAACAACGAAGCTGGTGGTCAAAAGGGCCAGCCGGAAAGTGCGAAGTTATTTTTGCCCGGTTCCTAAGCATAAAATCCACCAGACCGGGCAGCACAACGACGAACACCCAGCCAGCAGCCTGCGTCGGAAGGAGGGTGGGCGAAAAGTGCTCTGCCCTTATCACCTATGGTATTTGCCGTTGCCAAAATAATCGGGCATGATGTGTGAGTGTCGGCGTTATAATAATTGTGGAATTAATATGCCCAGTACGCGGTCTGATAGCACCGGGAACGCCCGAACGACCGATGGAACACCGCGGGACGACCAAACAGAAAAGTCTTCCGCGGCCGCCAATGCGCCCCCGCCGCCATCTCGCCCGGCCGGCCGGGCCAACTTGGAGGCATACCTCCATGCCTTTATCGCAATTCTGGCTATTCTGGCGATCTCCACCTATCTGGTGTCGCGCTTTGTCATTGGTGCAAGCGAACGCACCTGCGACATCCCTCTCTGGATTGCTTTGATTTTTGGCGGGACACCTCTGGTGTTTGACCTGCTAAGGCAAATGCTGCGGGGTAAGTTTGGCTCTGACTTGCTGGCCGGCATTTCCATTGTTACCGCCGCCATCCTCGGGCAATACCTGGCGGGTACACTCGTGGTGCTCATGCTTTCCGGCGGAGAAAGTCTGGAAGCCTACGCCGTGCGCAGCGCTTCTTCCGTGCTTAGAGCCTTGGCGAAGCGCATGCCATCTGTGGCCCATCGTCGCGTCAACGGCACGGTTTCCGACATTGCCATCCACGATATTCAACCGGGCGAAACGTTGCTGGTGTATGCGCATGAAATCTGCCCCGCCGACGGTGTGGTGCATGAGGGGCACGGCACCATGGATGAATCGTATCTTACTGGAGAACCTTATCAAATAGCCAAGGCTCCCGGTTCTGAAGTTTTGTCTGGTTCGGTCAATGGTTCTTCACTGATGGTTATTACCGTCACCCGAAAACCCCAGGATTCGCGCTACGCACGCATTATGGAAGTCATGAAGGAATCGGAACAGCAACGCCCCAAACTTCGCCGCATTGGCGATACACTGGGGGCCATGTATACACCAATAGCTGTTATTATCGCCTTGATCGCCGGCTTTTTAGCCCGTGATCCAGTGCGATTCCTGGCTGTGCTGGTGGTGGCGACGCCGTGCCCACTGCTGATTGCCATACCCGTGGCCATTATCGGGTCCATTTCACTGGCGGCCAGACGCGGCATTATCGTAAAAGATCCCGCAGTGCTCGAACAACTTCCCACATGCCGGGCTTTCTTCTTTGATAAGACCGGCACGCTTACCTTCGGAGAGCCGCGCCTCACCCACGTTGCCGCCGCCAATGGGTTCACCCGGGAGCAGGCCCTCCGCTACGCGGCCAGTCTGGAGCAGTATTCCAAGCATCCACTAGCCAGCGCCATCAATATCGCAGTGAAAAGCGACCCCTTGCCGCTGCTGCCTGTGGCGGATGTCAACGAACCGCCCGGCCATGGCCTGGCCGGCACTGTGGATGGCCGCCACGTCATCGTCACCGGGCGCAAATGCGTTTCCCCGGCCATTGCCGCACAACTGCCGCCCGTTGCTCCTGGCCTGGAATGTGTGCTGATTGTGGACGGCACGTATGCCGCTACCTTTCAGTTCCAGGATGAACCACGGGCCGAGGTAAAATCCTTCATGCACCATCTTGGCCCTAAGCACGATATTGGCCGCATGATATTACTCACCGGAGATCGTGCCGCTGAAGCGCATGATCTGGCCCAACGCGTCGGCATTGCTACTGTATACGCGGATAAATCACCGGAGGAAAAATTAGCTATTGTCAAAGCGGAAACAGCCCAGCATCGCACGGCCTACCTCGGCGATGGCATCAACGATGCCCCGGCTTTACTGGCTGCCACAGTGGGCATTGCGTTTGGCCGCACGTCGGACGTAACCGCGGAAGCAGCCGCAGCGGTTATTCTTGATTCTTCACTGCGCAAGGTGGATGAATTTTTACATATCGCCCGCCGTCTGCGCACCATCGCATTGCAATCAGCGGTGGGCGGCATTGTACTATCGCTTATCGCGGTAGGTGTAGCCGCCGCCGGCTATCTGCCGCCCGTAGGCGGAGCGGTACTGCAGGAAGTCATTGATGTCCTGGTGGTGCTCAACGCCTTGCGGGCTACACTGGAACCTCACCGCATTTCTGACATGTAATAACGGACTGCTGCGGCGCTTCACCAGCCCAACTTTTCAATATTCCTGCGTAACCGCAGCAGCGCATCTACGTGCATGGAGGGTATTAAACCATGCCGATCCGGCGGTACATCCAGCAGCAGGTTGGCTCCGCGGCTGGTTGTGGTCAAATACATACCGAGCAATTCCATATCGCTTCGGGGTTTGTCACCTTCTACAAAAAACCATTCCTTGCCGATCGGATCACACACCTCTCCTACCATATAATATTTTTTGCCATCAAATTCCCGCCAAGGATGGTGGCCACTTTGGCTGTTGGGTAAAAACCTCTCAATCATTACACCGTCCGACGGCCACGCATCCGCATAAGGATAATTGCTGCCGTCACCGATACCGTTGTTGTAAAAAATCAACGATTGCGGCTGCCTTCCGGCAATGTGGGCGTACAGCCTTTGCCGATAATCCCGCGGCAGCACTTTGGGAATATCCATCCACCATAAGCCCATTTCACCATAGCAATCCATGAGTTCATCAATTTGCCGCCATTGAAACTGTTGATATTCCTGTGTGGTAAACGCCCATTCCCATCTGGTCATGCTTGGCGTCATAGATCCAAACAAATTGTGATTATCCCATGCACAATAATACAGGCCCGGCATCAGGCCGCGTTTGCGGCACGCTTTTACAAACGCCTCCACCACATCCGTTTTGTTGCCGCTGGTGCCTACGTGATAATCATTAAACCGTGTGGGCCACAGACAATGGCCCGCCACATGTTTGGTGGTCAGCACCGCATATTTCATGCCCGCATCGCGGGCCACGCTTATCCACTGATCCACATCCAGCCGATCCGGGGCATACCGCGTGGAAGGCTGATCCCCTCTGGATAATTCATTACCGTCAAAGGTACTCATCCCAAAATGAATAAACATGCCCAGACGCAGATTCTCCCACGCATGAAGTTGCTCCAGGCTCAGACGTTGATCACCTGCTTGCGAAATCACTGGTGCAGTCATGCCTATTTTCCTTTACTTGTGGCCACAATCTGATGAAACGTCGCCCGCAAACTGTAAAACCTAGATAACTACCTGAACCTGAATCAATCGCGTTAGTGCTCTGCCGCTTGACGACCCACGAACTTTATCACATTATCAGCTTCATACAAGCGCCCCTTGCCAGGTAAGGAAGTAATTATGAACCACCCCGTCAATGCTGTGCAGCCGGCAAAGTCCACTCCGGTGAATCTGCTTAATGCCAACGCCAGCCTGGGGTGGCGCGGCTTATTGCCTCGGTCGGTACTTTCCGGCCCCGGACGATGTACCGTTACGGCGCAAATCCATGCCATCACCCCTGAATATGCGGTGATCCAGGCGATGGTGCATAATCCTGGCCAACAAACTCTTCATCTGCAGCGCATCCGCTGGTGCATGCCGTCAGACGTTACCGCCGACGCCGGCCTGAAATTTTCCAAGACCTGGAATCCATTTTATTTTTCCACCGAAAATTTCCGCGGTGATTACTACGGCCCCGGCACGATTCGGGGAGATTCGTATTTTCATCCGATGCCCAATGTCACCACCGAACTGGGCTGGTCGGAAGATCATGTTTTCCCGGGTCTGTTTATAGGTTCCAAGGACCGCGATTGCGGTCTATTTTCTGCGGCACTGACCGCCCAATGTTTTCATCTCATTTTTCGACTGCGGGGCCACAATGACGCCGGTGACTTTTTCTTTGAAATCGACGAGCTGCCCACCGGTATTGATGCACTTCCAATTGAACCCGGGGCCACCATCGTTGGCGAACGGCTGTTTTTACAGCTTTGCCGCAGCGGCAATCCCCAACATGTAACGGACCAATACTACAACCTGCTACGAAGTGGCGGATGCTTCCAGCGAAGAAAAGATAATCCATTAGTTGAACAGCGCATCTGGTGCAGTTGGAATTATGATTTTTTCGAGCGCACCACCCATGCGGATGTCGTCAAGCAACTGCCCATTCTCACCCGCCATTTCCCTTCCGTTCGCTTTGTGCAGATTGATGATGGCTATCAACGTCGATACGCCCATGGGAAGCGCGGCTTTACCGATATTATCTATGATGGCGAACACCCCTTTGATCGGGAAAAATTCCCCGGCGGACCTACCGCTCTGACTGCTGCCATCAAGGACGCTGGTTTGCGTCCTGCCATCTGGATGGGCCTCTGGGCCGCCATTGAATCCCCCATGATTCACGATCATCCGAACTGGATACTCTCCGATGATACCGGCAATCCGATCCAATTCGGAAATCTCACGTCCTTTTACGGCACCATCGGAGTACTGGACCCATCTATTCCGGAAGTACGCCAATATCTCGATAAACTCTGCCGTATCATGTTTCACGACTGGGGATTTGAAGGGGTGAAACTTGATTTTTCCAGCTTTGCCTTTGAAGGCAAACGGGTACGTTTCAGATATCCCGGCCAAACCGCCCTGCACTGGCGACGCTGGCTGGTGCAAACCTTTCGGAAATATCTGCCCGCCGATGGCTTTTTTGGATGGTGTGTTGTTTGCGGCACCGGCGATCCGCTGTTGGCAGCAGATGGCGCGGATTATTTCCGCTGCTCCGAAGACATTGGTAATGGTGATTGGGCGTTGGTCAAGCGCATTGCTGCATGGTGCGCCAATACCAACATGCTTATGTCGCAGCGACCGGTACTCCCCAATATGGATTCTATTGGCGTGAGCAAAAATTGGAATGCCACGCAATGGCAAACCTGGCTGAATCTGGCCGGTGTTACTGGCGCTGCGCTGGAACTCGGTGGAGATCTGACCAAGGTGGATTGTGCTGCGCTGAAGCAGTTGAATGCCGCGTTGGAACTTTCCAATCCAACGCGCCGTGTCTGGTGTGCTGATGTTCCAACAGGACCTGTTGCCGAGCCACCCTCCCTCTGGATTGCCCAGGGCGATCGTGAAACCATCCTGGGGCTTTTCAATTGGGGCGATGGACCACGTCGGCTCCTTGTGCCTGCCACATTGCTGCAACAACTTGGCGCGGGAAAATTCTCGTCCCACGACGCCTGGAATCACCAGCCTGCATTTTTGCCCGGGGCCGATTCGCCACTGGAGCTTGCACCCCATGAATCCCGACTTTTTCGTCTGCACCAACCAACGTAACACTGCGGATTTCAGTCTCATTCCAAGGGCCTGCGTGATGAATCGCGTTGGCGCTGACGATCCGCCCTATCAGGTGTCTATTCGCTATTACCACGGGCTGTTACTTCACCTTCTATCACATCACGGATCCTGAGGGGTGCGTGGCACGTTATGCGGCCCGGCGTGGAGCGCAGCGGCGAAGCATGTAATCGTCCCAGCGGCCATCTTGGCTCAGGCGTAGAGCACGCAGCGCCAGCATGGCCTCAGCGCCCCGGCCTGCCTGCGGGTAGGCAGGCGGTTCCAGAACTGCTCCGTTCCCTTGACCCGCTTGTTGAAGAGCTTGACGCCGGATTCCGTTACACCGGAACCGATCGGCCAGCCTCTGCTGCGATAACGCGGGTAATCCATCTTTTTCTGATGGTTCTTGAAGTATTGGAGGTTTTCTGCCAGCACCTGCCTGCGGGTAGGCAGGCCCGCCGGGGATGATTCTCCGGATCGCTGGTCTTGACCGGCCCCACACGCGCCACCACGCCTGCACCATGCCCCCAAGGTAGCACAGGCATTCCTGCCTGTGAGATTAACCATCCCAGCGCTGCGGCGCACACCCGATCTTGGTCTGCGGAGGCCTGTCCCGGCTGCGCCGGGAGATTTCGGCATCCATGCCTTGACGGGGAGCGAAGCGATCAGCGATCAGCGATCAGGAAAAACGACGGGATTCAACACGAAGGCGCGAAGACACGAAGAATTACCGGAAGAAGGGGTGATGGGAGATACGTATTCGCGCAGAGACGTCCCGGTGGCCAAAGTGTTGTTCAATGATACCGGGATAAACTCCGGACGCAGAGGTACGCAGGGCAGTGGCAACGGTGAGGGGCAAGATGGCCAAGGTGTTTGGTGTTGGCCATCTTGGATAAGTTGAAAAATGGGCGGTTTTGTTGAGGTTTTGAGGTAAGGTGGCCAAGATGGCCAAGATGGCCAGACATTTTTAATTTTTCGGGCTAAGGGTCGGTTTTGGGCTGGTTGCAGGCGCAGCATGGGCATGGGTCGAATTCCTTATTTTGGTGTGGTGCCTGGCCTGAGGCTTCGACGGGGCCACGCGGCCTGCCGGCCGCGAGAATCCCGATGGAACGCTCGTGTGGCATCGGGATTTCGGCATCCTGCCTTCCCGATGTGTGGCTCCTACCCCATCGGGATTTCGGCATCCTGCCTTCCCGATGTGTGGCTCCTGCCCCATCGGGATTTCGGCATCCTGCCTTCCCGATGTGTGGCTCCTACCCCATCGGGATTTCGGCATCCTGCCTCAACGTGGGAGGGAGAAAAGTAGAGCACAAGGAATGCGGTGCTGTTTTCGCTGCGGGCGTTGCGGCGAGGCACGTATTTACTTGTCAAGGATCGCCGACGTTAAAATGTCGGCGGTCAGGCGGAACGCGGCTTTGCGGCACAAGGCGGCGAAGCCGGTACTGTGGGTTCCGCTGGATAATCGTAGGAGAGGTATGGGGGAGGGTAACGCGGCGCGGCTGCGCCGTGGGTTGCCGGTTGCGGGTTGTCGGTTGCAGGATCGGGGCGAATGATTAACCACGAAAGACTCTAAAAATACCAAAGACGGATGACGCTGTGAAAAAACGTTTTCAACACGAAGAACGAAGATCGCGGATTTTGAACAGAAGGAAACAAAGGTAACGAAAGGCGACTGCGGCCAAACTGCGTTGCGGCTGTTGGTTGCTCGCTAATTCGGTTGTCAAAGAGCGTCCCGGCCACGAAGCCACTGCCGGAAAAATCGGGATCAACTCCGTGCGCGGTCTTTTGAGGCGCGCGGGTGTTGTCTATTGACGTATAGGCGCGGCATGGAGGCGGATAAGCCAGCTTGGCTGGGGTGAGAGCCAAGCACGTGGCTTACAGAAGGTAACGGAGGTAACGAAAAAAGTGGCGGTGCGGGATTTGATTGGGCGCTGCACGTGAGGTATACTCGCGTTCGTCCGGCCAATCGGCCAAAGTTGATGGAAACAGGCCATGGCGGGCAGGTTGGGCCTGGAGCACACGATCCGCTCAGGAGGCCGTCCGGAAAGCAGGGACAAAAGGAGGAGTCGCGTGTGAAACTAGCTGCGTCCCCGTTTCGCTCTCCCGAAAATCTCAGGCGCAACCCAAAGGTGGAAAATATTCGGAAGAATCAGGTTCAGGTCGATGCTAATGGAAACGTTGTGGGAACGAACCGGCCAGATCTACAATGGGACGAGGATGGGGTGCACTACAACTATGAGGTAGATAACAACCCAGCACGTAGTTCTGTGCATGCACAGCAGATTCAACAAAACGATCCGAATTCGGTTGTTATCCAGAAGGTGTTAGGACAATAGCGCTATTATGGTGGTTGACGAAATATCTTACCTGGTGCTGAGCTGCGTATTCGAACCGCTCGAACAGTTTAGCCAGCGCGTGCGCGAGTGTCTAGGGCGTCTGCACAGGTCGACGTGGCAATTTTCGCGTGGCCCCTTGGACATCCGTCAAGTTTATTATCCACGTCCTCAGGCGGGTGGAGCGAAGCCTATGCGTGTCGTAATGTGGGCACCACGAAGTCGTCCCGATAGTACGGTGTTTTACCCCAACTCCGCCGATGGCTGGGCGACCTTAATAGCCCGGTTATCTTTTGAAGGAATGCCGGATTGCATAAGCGTTCGCTCGACACAGGTTCTGGAAACTTGGTCCGTACAGGAAGTACACTTCATTGGTCGGGGCGACCAAACGAAGCGAATGCTTCAACTCATAAAGGAAGAGGACGGAATAAAATTCTACGAACAGGGGGTGCCATTTGCTTTCGAGGATTTGAGTGTAAAGCCCAAGGATAGGGTGAACTCAAGG
>JAJZNX010000133.1 GCA_021852275.1 Planctomycetota bacterium
TATTTGCGTTTTTTTGGTGCGTCTTGCTCCCCCGAAGCCATAACCACACTTCGGAACAAAGGACCAAGCACCTATACGAGGAGCAATATAGCACTCACATACAGGGAAGGCAAGAAAATAATTTTATTTTTCGTCAATAATAATTTTGAAATCAGATCGACGGCCTGGTATCAGGAGCTACTACCAAGTAAGATACCTGTTGACTGGCCTTTCCGCCCAAAAAAACGCAAATACGAATTATAGTAGATGGTTTCAGGCTTCGCCTTGGTTGGCAAGCGCCGCCAATTCCGATTCCTGCTGGGCAAGCTGACTTTTCAGGCCTTCCACCACTTTGGCCGGGGCCTTACTGACAAAAGCTTCGTTGGCCAGCTTGGCCCGGTTGCCGGCAATAAAGCGCTCCAGTTCTGCCCGGCGCTTCGCCAGCCGCTGCATTTCTACCTGCGGATCAATTACCCCGGCCACGAATATCTGCACATTGGGCACGATGGCCACGGCGGCGTCGGCGGGCTTTGGCGCATCTGTGGCGATGGTCAACTGGCTTGCGGCGAGATGCTCCATGATTCCCCGGCCGTTCTCCAATAGCAATTGAATTTCCGTAGTAGTCGGTTGCAACGTTACCGTCAGAGTTTTTTTGGAATCCACATTGTATTGGTTGCGGATGTCGCGAATTTTGCGCGTTATTTCCTGCACCAGGGCCAATTGAGCCTCGGCCTGCGGCGATGCCAATTGCGGTATTACCCTGGGGAACGGCGCTGTAATCACCGGGCCGGTGCGTTGGGGCAGTTTTTCCCAGATCGCTTCGGAAATGAACGGCATCAGCGGCTGGAGCAGTCGCAGGCTGGCATCCAGACAATACAACAAAATGGCCTGCACGGTGCGATCTTGTTGGCGCAAACGGTTTTTGGCAATTTCCAGATACCAGTCGCAAAGGTCATTCCACAAAAATTCGTACAAAGCCGCCGCCAAGGGGGCGAAGCGAAAATAGTTGATGGATTCTTCCACCACGCCGACCGTGCAATTAAGCCGGGCCAATATCCACCGATCCGCCATATCCACATTCGGGATCAGGGCAATTATTTCTTCCGTGGTGGGCACGGCCACGTCGGCCGTATTGGATAAAATAAATCGCGCCGCATTCCAGATTTTATTGGCGAAATTACGGCCAGCATCAAAGCGTGGGCTGGTGTTGCGACCGGTGGTTTTATCCTTCACCACCGGCAGACGAATATCCTGCGTATCGGTAATCATGGAGGCCAGCGTATAACGCAACGCATCGGCCCCGTGGCTTTCCACAATATCCACCGGGTCTACGCCGTTGCCAAGCGATTTTTTCATGGGCCGCCCCTGGCCATCCTGAATAACGGCGTGAATGTAAACTTGTTTGAACGGCACTTCGCCATGCAGATACAGGCCGAACATGACCATTCGGGCGACCCATAATGACAATATTTCCCTTGCGGTGGAAAGCACACTGGTGGGGTAAAAATAGGGTAATAGCTGATCTTCAGGCTTATCGCTGGTGCCCGCAGCCGGATAACCCATGGTGGACAACGGCCAAAGTGCCGAGGAAAACCAGGTGTCAAGAACGTCGGGGTCGCCCTCCAGCGGTATCGGGTGGCCCCACCACAATTGCCGGCTGATGCACCAGTCACGTTTTTGTGCCAGCCAATCGATATAACCTTTGGCATAGCGTTCCGGTGTAATTTTTACCCGGCCCGATTGCACCGCATCAATAGCCGCCTGGGCCAGGCCGCTGACTTTGCGGCCATCGGCCAACGTGATGCCGCCTTCCACATCACCCATTTTTACAAACCATTGCTCGCTTAAATAGGGTTCAATGGGTGTTTTACTGCGGTCGCTGTGGCCCACTTCATGTTCGTGGGGCTTTTGCTCGGCAATCAGGCCCAGCCCGCCCAAATCTTCCAGCACTTTCTGGCGGGCGGTGGTGGCAAATTTCAAGCCCGTGTAATTGCAGGCTTTGCCGTTAAAGGTGCCCCGGCCATGGTCGTTGACCTTGCCATCCGGCGTGAGCAAATTTATCTGCTGGAGATTGTGCCGCAGGCCGGTGGCGTAATCATTGGGATCATGTGCGGGAGTTACCTTTACCACGCCGGTGCCGAATTTGGGATCCACCAGCAAGCCATCGGCAATAATGGGAATTTCCCGGCCCACCAGCGGCACCATCACCTTGCGGCCAATAAGATTTTTGTACCGAAGATCATCCGGATGCACCGCCACGGCGGTATCGCCCAGCATGGTTTCGGGGCGGGTGGTGGCGACAACTAAATATTCCGGTTCACCATTGCGCCGCCCCACCAGCGGATAGCGGATACTGGTTAATTGCCCCTGAACCGGTTCATAATAAATTTCATCATCGGCGACAGCGGTTTGCAGTTGGGTATCCCAGTTCACCAGGCGCAATCCGCGGAAGATCAGTCCATCCTTAAAAAGTTTGAAAAAGGCCTCATGAACAGCCTTGGCGCATTGGTCATCCAGGGTAAAGCGGGTACGGTCCCAATCGCAGGAACAGCCAACCAGTTTAAGCTGGGAAATAATGCGGGTCTGGTATTCATCCTTCCATTGCCAGATTCTTTTAACCAGGCCATCTTTGCCCAGATCATGGCGGGTTTTCTTTTCCTCTTCAAAAAGACGTTTTTCCACCACCGCCTGGGTGGCAATGCCGGCATGATCTGTGCCGGGCATCCACAGGGTGTTGTCGCCCTTCATACGGTGGTAGCGGATTAAAATATCCTGAATGGTCCCATTGATTGCATGGCCCAAGTGCAAGGCCCCGGTTACATTGGGAGGCGGAATGACGATGCTGAAGCGCTGTTCGGGCGGGCGATTATCCGGTGCGGTATGAAAGACACGTGCTTCCAGCCACTGGGTATAAATCCGCGTTTCTACGGCTTTGGGGTCATACTGTGGGGCTAATTCACTGCTCATGCCGGTCGTTTTTCCTTTTCCAGCTCTTCCGCTTCATGGATCAACCGGTATTCAATGCCGTCCACAAGAGCCTGCCAACTGGCCTCAATCACATTTTCGGAAACGCCCACGGTACCAAATACGCCTTCCGGCGAACGGAATTCAATAACCACGCGTACTTTGGCGGCAGTCTCGGCGGATGAATTCACCACCCGCACCTTGTAATCCAAAAGGTGCAACTTGGCGATGCCGGGATAGTGCGGCAGCACCGCTGCTCGCAGAGCCGCATCCAAGGCGTTGACCGGGCCGTCGCCCGTGGCCGATTCGCTGACCGCGTGCTTGCCGATGCGCATTTTCAACGTGGCTACGGTGGATACCGGGCCGTCACCGCTACGGGATATGGCGCAGTGGTAGCTTTCGAGATCGAAAAATTTGCGGTACCGGCCGATCTGTTTGCGCAGCACCAGTTCAAAGGAACCTTCGGCCGCTTCAAACTGATAGCCCGCGGCTTCCTTCGCGGTAATCTGATCCAGCACTTTTTTAAGGGCCACACGGTCATTTTCTATTTGAAATTTACGCCCGGCTTTGGCGGCGATATTGGAAATACCGGACAGCTCCGATACCAGAATGCGCCGCGAATTACCCACCGCCTCCGGCGGAATATGCTCATACGAACGCGAAAGCTTGTTCACCGCATGAACGTGCATTCCACCTTTGTGGGCAAAGGCGCTGGCACCTACAAAAGGCTGATTGTTGAGGCAATTAAGATTAGCTATTTCATACACAAACCGCGACACTTCCGTTAAGCGGTGCAGGGAATCGGGCAGCAGGCAATCCATTTCCATCTTCAGCCGGAGGTTGGCAATTACGGTGGTGATATCCACGTTGCCGCAGCGCTCACCCAGGCCGTTGATGGTACCCTGCACGTGTACCGCTCCGGCCCGTACCGCCACCAGCGAATTGGCCACCGCCAGGCCGCTGTCATTATGGGTGTGAATGCCCACCGGAACGGAAACACTTTCGGCGGCCTTTTTTACAAATTCCGCCACCCGCAGCGGCAGCGAGCCGCCATTGGTATCACACAGGCATACCAACACCGCACCAGCCTGGGCTGCGGCCACCAGCGTTTTCAGGCCATATTCCGGATTGGCCGCAGTGCCATCAAAAAAATGCTCGGCATCGTAGATCACCTTGCGACCCAGCCGGGTCAGGTAAGCCACGCTTTCACCGATCATATCGAGATTTTCCTGCAAGGTAACACCCAGCACTTCGGTGGCGTGAAGATCCCAGGTTTTGCCGACCACGGTAACATATTCGGTTTCGGCATCGCGCAGGGCATTTAAACCGGTATCCTCCTGGGGTTTTATTCCTTTGCGACGGGTCATGCCGAAGGCCACCAACCGGGAGGTTTTCAAACCCAGCGTGCGCGCCTCGCGGAAAAAAGCCTCATCTTTAGGATTGGAAAGCGGATAGCCGCCTTCGATAAAGTCCACCCCAAGTTCATCGAGCCTGCGGGCAATGAGCAATTTATCCTGCACCGAAAAGGATATTCCTTCTCCCTGGCTGCCATCGCGCAGTGTAGTGTCGTATATTTCGATGCGTTTCATAAATAACCTCCGGCCACCGGTTGAGGTGCCAACCCCTATTGTGGCGGCATCCGGACGGAATATCAATGATCACTTCCGGCGGCACCAACGACCAACAATGCAATTGCATCTCGGATCGCATGGTCCCCCTTGGGCAAATGATGAAATTAGAAGATCGCCCGGCTACGCTCGCTGTAAATTGGGATTGCCCAACTGGCCGCAGGCACCCATTAAATCCCGGCCATGGGTTACACGGCGTTTGGCAAAAATGCCCAGATTTCGCAGTTGGCCCACAAAAGCGATCAATTCATCTTCGCCGGGGGTGGCAAATGTCGCCGGTTGCTGCGGGTTGTAAGCAATGACATTGACCGTGACCGGCAGCGGCTGGCACCATTGGGCAATGTTCAGTGCGTCCTGCGGCCGGTCGTTGACATCTTTCATCAGCACGTATTCTATCAGAAAGCGCCCCCGTCGCGGCAGCGGATATTCCAGCAGCGTCTGGCGAAGTTCAGCCAGCGGCATAGCCTTGTTGACGGGCATCAACCGGCTGCGCAGATCATCATCGGCGGCGTTGAGAGAAATGGCCAGACGCAGATGCGGCCAGTTCAGCGCCGCCAGCTTTTTCAGGCCGTCGATCCGCCCCACCGTAGAAACGGTGATCCGACTCATAGGCATATTCAGACCATTCGGATCGGTAAATACCCGAATCGCCTGCACTACAGCGTCAAAATTATCCAGCGGCTCGCCCATGCCCATAAACACCAGATTGCGAATGGCTGTGTCGCACGTATTCAGCGGGCGCACAGGCAATTCGGCCCCCGCCAGCCGATGCAAAATGCCCCGGGCCACCAGCAACTGCACCACAATTTCCGCCGCGGTCAGGTTGCGCCGCAGCCCCATACGTGCGGTCTGGCAAAAAGTACAACCCATACGACAACCAACCTGGCTGGATACACACAACGTATACCAGCGATGTCCGTGAAAGCTTTGCATCGGCACAATCACCGATTCTGTTTCCAGTGCTGCCGCCCCGGATCGTCCGGCTGGCAGACAAAACTTAACGCCTCCGGCGCTTTGCTCCACCCGCGTTACCGCCGCCATGTGGGCCAATGATGTTTGCCGTAAAAAATCCCGGTAGATGCCGCGTGCGGATTCCCTGGCCATTCCTCCAGCAGCCGCAAATTCAGACAGTGTCTGCCCGCAACCAACCGGTACATTTCCAGTATTGCCAGGCAGTAAAGAATCAAGCGTGGACATTTCCAAAAGTAATCTCCGGGGCGATTTTCAGCAGCCGCTGGTTCAACGGCAACAGTATAACACGCTGGGGCTGGTACGGCGGATTTAGCTGCCGCAATCCACACTCTCGTGCCTCATCAACTTGCGAATTTCTACCAGCAACCGCTGCATATCCGCTTCATCTGTTACCCCCGCCGGAACCAGGGGCACGGTTTCCACCGGCTGATCCGGACCCATTTTCCAGGTTACATCCACCACCAGAGTCGCTTCCATAAGCCCCTGTCGATGGACACTTTCCACCCGTGGGCGCCCCACCTGCGACCACGGCAATCTTTGACCGTCAAGCTTAAGCCCACCCGGCCCTGCTACGACCCAAGCCCCGCGCACCCAGCTCAAAACCAAAAACAAATGAATCACCGCCGCCAGCACCAATGCCGGCCCCGCCATGTAAATAATGCGATTGTCGGCCAGGCCCAAACGCTGTGGCATCAGCAGCCCGACCACCATCAGGGCTATCGCCGCAACCACGGCCACCCATGCCGCCAGTTCACGCAGCCGCCCTGCCGGCGGAATCTTGCGCGGACCAATAAACACCAGGCTATGGCGTTTCCACCAGAAACCACCCGTGTCAGAGGTATCGTTTTTTGAGGCAGTGGTAATCATGTCGGTTTTCAGTTTTGTTTGTGATCTACGGCCAGGCTTCAAACCCGATCGGTCCGCCGAATCGCGTTATATCGGAATGAATGATTTAGGAACCGGGCAAAAATAACTTCGCACTTTCCGGCTGGCCCTTTTGGCCGCCAGCTTCGTTGTTCGCTCGTTCCAGACCCACTGCCGGGGTATGCGCCTCGCTCACGCCTCCCTGGCAGCCAAATTTTCTGCGCCGTAAAACACGAATTTATTTTTGCGCGGTTCCTTATTCTCGTCATGGGCGATACAACCCTGAACAGTATACAAAAACATCAGTAAATCCGCCAGTTTCCAATGCTGTCTCTGCAAAAAGTGTTGCATTTGCACAACAATTTACCCTTATAAAAGAAAAGTGCTCTCTACTACCCACTGAAATCAAGGCACAGATCATGGTTAGGAACCGGGCAAAAATAACTTCGCACTTTTCGGCTGGCCCTTTTGGCCTCCAGCTTCGTTGTTCGCTCGTTTCAGACCCACTGCCGGGGTATGCGCCTCACT
>JAJZNX010000030.1 GCA_021852275.1 Planctomycetota bacterium
TCCGATCTCAATGCCGCGTTTCAACTGCGTGGGGTTAGCACCCGCGGTAACATTACGCAAGCCTTCATCATAAATGGCCTCCGCATACACCGTAGCAGTGGTGGTGCCGTCGCCGGCCACCGTGCTGGTTTTGCTGGCGACTTCTTTCACCAGTTGCGCGCCGAGATTTTCAAACGCGTCTTCCAGTTCAATTTCCTTGGCGACCGTAACTCCGTCTTTGGTAACGGTGGGACTGCCGAAGGATTTTTCAATGACCACGTTGCGGCCGGACGGCCCAAGCGTAACCTTGACGGCTTTGGCCAAGGTATGTACGCCCCGCCGGATGGCTTCACGGGCCTGGGTATCAAATTCAATCATTTTAGCTGCCATGGGTATTTCTCCAAAAAAAGTTAACTTAATTACAGCTTGGTCTTCGTTGTTTTGACGTTATTCAATGATGGCCAGAACTTCGTCTTCGCTAAGGATTAGCAGTTCTTCGCCATTGACCTTGACTTCGGTGCCGGCATAGCTGGCGAAAATCACTTCATCACCTTTTTTTACCTGGAATTTGGCTCGCTGGCCGTTATCCAGCAGTTTGCCCTCGCCGATGGCCAGCACCTTGCCGCGCTTCGGCTTTTCCTTGGCCGTTTCGGGCAGCACAATGCCGCTTTTGGTTACAGCCTCAGCCTCCATACGTTTGAGTACAATTTTGTCTCCGAGGGGACGAAAGTTGGTTGCCATATAAATCTCCTTTAAAAACGGCACTAACCATATCGAGTTCGCCGATGAACTCCTGCAACTCAAAAATCCATGACCGGATCCACCGCCCAGGCAAGCTGCCGGTTATGTGGGCCAGTGATTGTCGTAAAATCTTTCCAGTGCCCGGGCCATTACGGCCAACAGGCCGTTGACATCCATGGGTTCAGGCACAATTGAAAAAACATTCCATTCCAAAGCCTCATGCATCAATTGATCGTTCCCGGGCGGAGCCAGCAAAATCACCAGCGGGCCGGTTACCTCAGCGCGACTTTGATAGCCGGATGCAGGCTTCTCGACCGGCCCCGTAACGGGAATTCGTCGGCCGGTGTCTGCCTCATTTTTCGCTTCCGGCCAGTGCGAAAGCCGATGGCGCGATGTGTCGGCGGTAATATCTGTGATAGCAGGTGGTACACCCGCACCCAACCGGCGAATCAGCCGCATGACGGTCATCGCGCTAAGGCCGGAAGATTCATTGTCGTCGGCTAAACGAGCATCCAGCACCGCGACATGCATGGAGTTGTGTTCCACCAGGTCCAAGGCCTGTCGTCCGCTGGTGGCCACAAAAGTTTTAACCTGCATGGGTTTCAACATGCGGGCAACCAACTCCGGCCATGCCAACACCCCATGGCGATACTGCTCCCGCGATGGCGGGTATGTCAGCAGCACATTAAGTCTTGATGTCGGAGCCATTTTCATTATCTCATTGTCGCCGCAGGCGCAACTTTGCAGCGAATTTCCAGTTACCACATAAGCAAAGCCCGTACCGCATGCCTTGCCGCAACAGATTTATAGTTGTATCACCCTATTTTTCAAATACTTACAAAATTTGAGGCGTACCTATTTAGCCTCGCTATACCGGAGTTTTCTTCTGCCAAATTCGGTCTTCCGGGTTCTTTATATCTGCCGCCTTGGCAGACCCATGGGAGTATCGTGAACGGCTGATAGTGCAGGCGGAAGTGGCGAATTTGGGAGCTTTTATCCATGGTGCAGGTGGAGAATGAGGAATTGCTGCAAGGGGATCCACAGATTTTCCCAAGCGGCTTCGCCGCGACGCCCACGGCCAAAAATGCTAAACGGAAAGTGCGAAGTCTTTTTCGCGCGGCCCCATAAAGGTTCACAAAGGATCACGGGATGATCCACAGATTATGCAGATTGTGCGGATTTTAGATTTCAGAGATGTAAAAGTCGGTGAAGGGCATTTTGGCTGGTTGGGGCATACTGCGACATAGCCTTGGAGTTAGGGTAAAATTTGTTCAAGATTGGCCAATGGAGAATCAAGTGCTGACCAAGACCCAGGAAGAGCTTTTAGAGGTACTCAAATCCGGACTGTCATTGCGGCTGACGGCGGGGCGGTCGATCGGGCCGCAAACGCCGATTTTTGGCAAGGACGGCCTGGGGCTGGATTCCGTAGACGTACTGGAAATCGCGGTGCTGTTGGATAAACACTTCGGTGTGCAGTTGCAGGAGGAAGATGCCCCCTCCCGCGCGGCCCTGGAGAATATCGGCAGCCTTGCGGATTATATAGACCGGCAGAAGGCGTTGGGGCAACCATGATGGTGCATGCGGATGGCCGGCATGGATGATGGTTTTTCAGGTGCGACGGTTTTTCAGGCGTGTTACGTGGAATTACCCGCGAGGAAAGGCGATGGCCAAAGTGTAACCGCACAGTTGAGTTTTCCTCGCGATTTTGCCGCATTTGCCGGACATTTTCCCGAAGACCCGATTTTGCCAGGATTCATACAAATTGAATTGGCGCTGGATGTATTGCGGCGGCTGAATATGGCAACTCGATTGCAGGCGGTACGACAGGCAAAGTTTTTTTTGCCAATACGCCCGGGGCAGAAGGTTGATGCGTTGCTGGCATCGCCGGATGACCTGCATTTTCATCTGGAGTTAAAGATAAATGGGAAGCTTTGTACCATGATGGACATCACCGTGGGGTGAATTGCTCAACCGGGGCGTGGTTGTTGCCACAGATCAACAAAATTGCCCCACTGATAAGGGTATTGTTTTACGGCCGCCTCCAGGTCCGCGGCAAAATCATCGGCGGCCTTCTGCAATACATCGGCACGTGTCTGTCCGTCGTTTACTACGTATTGACGCGGCTTACTTACCAGCAATTCATAACGTCGCCAGCCACGCCGGACGGTAAATGCGGATACCACATTGGCACCGGTTAATATGGCGGCCATGAAGGGGCCGGCGGGCAGCTCAACCGAGTTTCCGAGCAACTGCGCCGTCAGGGTGCGTCCGGACATGGCCCTGTCCGCCCGCAATCCCACCAATTCATGAGCTTGCAGGGCGGCCATGATTTTCAGGCCTGCGGAAATAGGATCCATGGAATTGATGAATCGCATATTGCCCAGCGCCCGCCATTGTTGTTGATGAAACTGTTCGGTTTTGTCGCGCATGTCCCGATAGACGACAAAATTAAATGGTCTGGGGTTTGGCAGGTCTTTGAGCATGGGAGCGGTAAGTTCAGCGGCACCAAAATGGGCGGTGAGCATTAAGATGGCCCGATCATCGCAGGCCACCTCGAGCAAGCTGTCCCGATGAGGGCACGCGCATCGGAAAGTCTGCCCCGCCCCGGCCAGGGCCACGCTGCGATCGAGCAGCAGTCGCCCGTAGGAAAAAAAGTGCCACCAGCTTTGCAGGCGTCGCTCCAGCCAGGTGCCCGGCCCCAGAACGCGGTTGAGAAACTCAATGCTGACGCGGCGGGAACGGCCATCGATAATCCAAAAAAATATGCTGGCCGCAAAAACCAGAGCATACCCCAGCGGCAAAAAAAGGCTGCCCATACGTAGCATGAAAAGGTTGGCTCGATATCCAAAGTGGTGTCGCTGGCGGATGGGAGTTGCAGGTTGAGGATCTGCGGCGGCGTTTTTCATGCAAAGACCTCCGGAAGTTGCTGGGCATGAACCTCGCAGTTGTCGACCGCCGGTGGGCTGGTCAAGCTTCGGGCGCGGTCTGGTCGGGCAGGATGGGGATATTCACCCGTGTTTCCACGGGGTTGTAGTGGGCGGCGATAGTATATTTTACCGGCACTCCGTCTTTGGTATGCAACAGATAATAACCGCCCCGATCCACGAGCGTTTCATACGGTCCGATCACGCATTTCCCCATGGGCGTGGGTATGGTCAGCAGCGGTACACGGCTGCCGGGAGCGCTGGCCAAATCACGCAAAATGCGCTGACTTTCCAGCAGCGTCAGCCGATGGTGGGGCAATGTGCCGTCCGGAAATGGGTGAATGAGGTAATAGGGCTTTACCACGACATTCCCGCTATCAAGCAGGTCATACATGCTGGTTATTATACGTGCATCGTCATTGATATGCCTGAAAAGCGGGTGCTGGATCAGCATAAGCGGCCGGCGCTGGCGGCCGAGTTCGCTTAGCAATTCCATGGCCTGATGCAGTTCAGGTGTTACCTCGCGGGGATGCACCACGTGCAGCACATAGGCGCTGGGTGCCAGCCGGCGCAGGGCCTGCTGGAGTGGTTTGGAGGATAAAATGCGCTGGGGGTTCCATACAGGTTCGCGGGTATGAATGTTGACGGTGATGCGACGGTTAACCGTGCCATTGAGCCGCTCCATGCGCCGGGCAAAGTGTTCCAGCCGGTCGGCGGGAATGGCCATGGGGTCACCACCGCTGAGAATTATTTCACGCAGGGCATGGCGGTGCGGAGATTTTTCAGCCGCGTCGAAGATGGCATCAATTTCCCGTATGGAAATGACGCCGGGGGTAACATCGCGATTTTTCAGATAACAATATCGGCACAGGCCGCTGCAAAAATCGGTGGTTCGCAGCAATGCTTCGTAGGCGTATTTTTGGATCCAGCGCGGATGATCGACGACCCGCACGGGCAACTGAAATGCATCCCAGCGTTCCGTGCCGGCATCATAGATTTCCGCAGCGCCAGGTAAAGCCAAATCCCAAAGTGGATCGGCTGCATCGTTATGCAACACTTTTTCGACGTAAAACCGCGGCAGCCGAAATTGATACCGCGCCGCAACTTCACGCATGATTGCCGCCCGGTCATCCGTGATGGCCGGCAGCAAGGCACGCAGTTCATCAATGGAGGTAAGCAATGAGGCGGGGAGAGATGCATCCAATACATCTGCGGATGAGGCAAGTGTTCCCACGTCAAAGCCCTTTTGATGGATCGCCCGTTATCCGGTCAGGCGTTGATGGATTCCACGCGAATCGCCAGGTATTTTTGTCGATGGCCGACGCGGCGATGGAAGCCTTTACGGCGGGTGAAGCGTTCAACAAAAATTTTGTCCGCCTTGACCGGCCCCAGAATTTTGGCTGTTACGCTGGCACCAGGGACCAGCGGCTGCCCGATTTTGAGGCCGCTGTCGTTGGATACCAGCAGCACCTGGTCAAACTGAAGGGTTGTGGCACCTTCGGGCAGTGGTCGCACATCCACTTCAAATACATCGCCGGGTTCCACCTTAAATTGTGTACCACTGTCCTGAAATACCGCATAAGCCATAAAAACTCCTGTCGAGCCAGACCAATTTCAACGCTAACCACCCTCGCGAGTCTGTAGGCCGGCGCTAAGCCGCCGCAACGAGTCGGGTTAATAAGTATCGCTAAAACTGCGACAAAAAGCAAGTTGCCGCTGAAAGGTTGTCAAGCCAAAGTTAAAATGTCCGCTTTGGCAGGAAGTGGCGTGTCGGGAGTGGGGACTCGACAATCAACATTTGGCAAGCTATAAACGGTGTGAGTTGTTTGTGTTTGGAGACATAATTATGGCATCGGAACCGGTTGTCGCCCAAAAGGCTCCATATCCCGTGACGCTGCAACCCGGCGAGTATTACTGGTGCGCGTGCGGCAAATCTAAAAACCAGCCATTCTGTGATGGCTCACACGCCGGATCGGGAATGACGCCAGTGCCATTCAAGGTTGAAGCCGAGAAAAAGGTTTTTCTCTGCGGCTGCAAGCACAGCGAGCATAAGCCTTATTGCGATGGGTTTCATAAGAAACTCTAAGCGGCAGATGCCGCCGGACAACGCTGCGCAGCATTTCTGACTGGAGTGTAGAGGGGTGATATTCGCCGCGGCGAAAGGAAGGAACCTCTGGCTACGGGATGTGCGGGGATTTCATATTTTGGAGCCAGGGATTTCAGGTCCGTAAGGGGTTTGGCGGGAGAGCCGGTGTACGTCCTGCCGAAGGCCGCAGGGTAGAGATAAAAAAAGATCGGCCATGGGTTATACTACCGCTGTTCCAGAATGTCGGAACCGCCCGCGGAGCATTTTCCGATGGGCCTCGCAACGCGGGGTGGATATTGTTTAGAAATTTGCTGGAGACCTTTCATGTTCGACAAAAAAATTGTTTTCAATGCCTCCTTACCGAGATCTGGGTCCACATTGTTGCAAAACATTCTCGCCCAGAATCCGCGCTTTTACTGTACCCCCACCAGTGGAGTTATTGATCTAATGCTGGCCTCCCGCAAGTTTTATACTGAATTGGCGGAATTCAAAGCCCAGGATCCGGACCTTATGCACAAGGCCTTCACCAGCTATTGCAAATATGGTATCAACGGTTTTTTTGATGGTGTCACCGATAAACCCGTCTGCGTGGACAAATGCCGCAGTTGGTTTCACTACCATGAATGGGTGAACCAATTTCATCCAAACCCCAAGTATCTGGTGTGCATCCGCGATTTGCGGGCCATTCTTTCTTCCATGGAAAAACTTTTCCGAAAAAAACGCCATCTCTCCGATGCCGATGAGGTAACCGGTACACTGAACATGATCACCATCAACAATCGCGTGATGCGCTGGCTCAACGGACCGCCGGTGGGCGTTGCCGTGGCTCGACTGGTTGAATCCATTCAGACCGGCGTGCTTAAAAACATGCACGTGATACGGTTTGAAGATTTGACCACGCATCCTGATGAGGTTCTCCGGCGCGTGTACGCATATCTGGAAGAACCCTATTTCCAGCATGATTTCAACCACATCGAACAGGCCACCAGGGAAAATGACGCCTATCATACCCAGTATGGGGACCACAATATCCGTGCTAAGGTTGAACCGGTGCCGCTGGACTATAATCAGGTATTGGGGCCGGAGTTAGCGCTGTGGGTTAAAAACAATTACGCACTATTTTACAATACCTTCTATGCGGATAGAAAATAATTGTACCGG
>JAJZNX010000064.1 GCA_021852275.1 Planctomycetota bacterium
GATGGTGGCGGTTGTGGAGGAGGATTTTGCCTCACTGGGAGCGACCATCGAGCGCATTTCGCTGCCTGCGTACAGTGTTTCAGGGCTGGAAGGAAGGTCGCAACAGGTACCGCTGGGGCCGGCGCTTTCGATGGTTAAGCGACCGGAGAGCCAGTTTCGTGTTTTTCTGGGAATTCATAGCGACACGGTATATCCACCGGATGGCCTATTTCAAAAGGCCGAGGAAATTTCGCCCGGTAATCTTTGCGGTCCCGGCGTGCTGGATGCCAAGGGTGGGCTGGCGGTGATGCTGCTGGCGCTGGAAACGCTGGAAACAAGTCCATGGGCCGGCCGCATCGGCTGGGAGGTTTTGATTAACCCGGATGAAGAGCTTGGTTCGCCGGGGTCCGGACCGCTGCTGGCGGCTGCGGCGCGGCGCAACCACCTGGGGCTGGTGTTTGAACCGGCGCTGCCGAACGGCAATCTGGTCGGTGATCGCAGGGGTTCAGGCAATTTCACTTTTATTGTGCGGGGCCGAAGTGCGCACGCAGGGCGTGATATTGCCGCCGGACGTAACGCGATCGCCGCTCTGGCCGAGGCGGTGGTCCGGATCAATGCCGTGATCGGCCGAATGGACGCAGTGAGCGTGAACGTGGGCCAGATTGAAGGTGGCGGAACGCTGAATGTGGTGCCTGCGTTGACTCTATGCCGGTTGAATGTACGTGTTAGCTCAAAAGAACAGGGTTCGCAGGTGCGTGAGTACCTGGATACCATTGCTGCGGATATTTCAGGTCGAGAAGGACTTTCCGCCCAGGTTCTGGGGGACTTTCATGCGCCACCGCGTGTGGCCGATGCCGCCACGCGGCTGTGGCTGGGGCGGGCTTGTGCATGCGGCGCAGAACTGGGTTTGAATATTTCCTGGCAAAGCAGCGGTGGAACCTGTGACGGCAACCGCCTGGCAGCCAACGGATTAACCACGCTGGACAGCCTGGGACCGGTGGGCGGGGACATCCACAGCCCGCAGGAATATCTGCTGCTGGAATCATTGGTGCCCCGGGCATCGTTGGCGGCCCTATTGCTGCTGAAAATGGCTGCTGGGGATTATTGTTGACGTGGGGCGTTGGCCGGCGGGGCAATTTCCTGTTGGCACCTACGGGAGGGCTGGAAAATGAAAGGTCCGAAATGCAATCAGGCCGATAGAAGGCATAAAGGGGAATTTTATGCTGGTGCTTCGCCCAATTCGCAGTGCTGACTTGGAATCGCTGCTGGTCATGGCTCATCAGGTGGGTTATGGCATGACCACATTGCCGCCGGATAAAAAAATTCTGCAGCGTCGCATAGATGAATCGATGGATGCGTTTGTTATTCATCTGGAAAAGCCGCGTGGGGAGACGTATTTGTTTATACTGGAGGATACCGCCACGGGTCGGCCGGCGGGGGTTTGCGGCATGGTTTCCAAGGTGGGCGGGTTTGATCCATTTTTCAGCTACCGGATCGGCAGCATTCCATTGGTATCTCCCATGCTGGACATCAACACAACCATGCCGGTGCTGGAACTGAGCATTATGTATGATGGGCCGGCGATTGTAGGTAGTTTGTTTTTATTGCCGGAGTACCGCAGGGATGGCAATGGGCGGCTGCTGTCGCTGTCACGTTTTTTATTCATGGCGCAGTTTCCACAGCGGTTTGATCCGCACGTGATTGCCGAAATGCGCGGGAAGATTGATGCCGACGGCCATTCACCTTTTTGGGATGCGGTGGGACGGCATTTTTTTGATATCGACTTTCCCAGGGCGGATTATCTAACCATGGTAGACAAGCGGTTTATTGTGGAATTAATGCCACGGCACCCCATTTATATTCCGTTGCTGGGGTCCGCGGCTCAGGAAGCCATCGGCAAGGTTCATCCGGCCACGCAGCCGGCGCTGAAAATTTTGCAGGATGAAGGCTTTGTGTTTGAAAACATGGTGGACATATTTGAGGCCGGAGCGGTGGTGGGTTGCCCCCGCGATAAGATTCGCACGGTGCGGGAGAGCCGCGTGGGAAAGGTGATGCGTATCGGGGCCTTGCCGGAGGGGACGGATGTGTATGCCATGTCGAATACGGCACTGGATTTTCGGGCATGCCGTGCGGGGGTACAGGTGGGTGCCGATGGAGGTGTGCAAATTGACGGCCTCTGCGCAGAGGCTCTTCTGGTAAAAGCGGGTGACAACATTCGCTACGTAACCTTGCGCGGCGGAGCGGGCGTAACTGTGCGGGGGAATGCCCATGGCTGATGCGGGCGAGCTGTTTATTGGCGGCAACTGGGTGGCGGGTCGCGGGGAGATGTTTGAGTCGCACAATCCGGCGGATGAGACATTGGTGTGGCGGGGCCGTGCTGGAGATGCAGAGCAGGTTCATGAGGCGGTAGCGGCGGCCAAAGCGGCTTTTGGCTCCTGGGCCGACCTGAGCATCAGTCAACGAACGGAATTTCTGGCCTGTTTTACGGACTTGCTGGCAAAGCATCGGGTAGAGCTGGCAGCGGTTATATCGGCGGAAACCGGCAAGCCAGATTGGGAATCGCTGGCGGAAGTGGCGGCGATGCAGGCTAAATTCACCATTGCGTGCCGGGCGTATACCATCCGTCGCGCCCAGAGCCGGCTAGATTTACCGGATGCCACGGGCTACACCCGGTTTCGACCGCACGGGGCAATTGCGGTGCTCGGACCATTTAATATGCCCGGGCATCTGCCGCATGGCCATATTTTGCCGGCATTATTGGCGGGTAATACCATCGTGTTTAAGCCCAGCGAACTTACGCCTGGCGCAGGCCGGTGGATGGCGGAACTCTGGCGGGAAGCGCAGCTTCCGGCGGGAGTGTTTAATTTGATTCAAGGCGATGGGCAGGTGGGGCAGGTTTTGGGAGCAGAGCCGGACCTGGACGGATTATTTTTCACCGGCGGCATTCGGTCAGGCATGGCTCTGGCGAAAGCGTCTGTGGAATTTCCGCAGCGCATTGTGGCTCTGGAAATGGGCGGAAATAATCCGCTTGTGATCTGGGAAGCAGCGGACATCAAGACGGCGGTGATGACCACCATTGTGTCGGCATTTATCACAGCCGGTCAAAGGTGCAGTTGCGCCCGCAGGCTGGTGTTGCCGCGGGGGCGGGATGGCGATGCCGTTGTGGAGGCCCTGGTACGTGCCACGGGAGAAATTCGCGTGGGGTCGCACACATTGCGCCCCGAGCCGTTCATGGGGCCGCTGGTAACCCAGGAAGCGGCATTGCAGATTTTGAAGGCCCAGCAGGCGATGATAGCGGGCGGTGGGTCGGCTTTGCGGCTGGCCCGGCCACAACCGGAATCGCCGGCACTGCTGACCCCGGCCATTGTGGACGTTACGGCCATGGCGGATCGCCGGGATGATGAAGAAATTTTCGGTCCGTTGCTGCAGGTGATTCGCGTGGCGGATTTTGAAGCGGCTATGGCCGAGGCCAACCACACGCGCTATGGACTGGCGGCAGCAATTATCACCGACCGGCGGGATCTATATGAAGCTTTTCGTGGGGCCATTAAAGCGGGCGTGATCAATTGGAACCGCCCTACCACCGGAGCCTCCAGCGAGTTGCCTTTTGGCGGCACGGGCTACAGCGGCAACCATCGGCCCGCCGGATATTATTCTGCGGATTATTGCGATTACCCCGTGGCATCGCTGGAATCCGCCAGGCCGGCACCTTTGTGGCTGCCACCGGGAATAAGCGGATGAACGCGACTGCAGAAATCCAATGCGATGCGCTGGTAGGACCAACGCACAATTACGCTGGCATTGCGTGGGGCAACCTGGCCTCGATGAAACATGGTCAACAGACGGCCAATCCACGACTGGCCGCTTTGCAGGGCCTGGCCAAAATGGAATTGGTGGCAGGGCTGGGGATAACGCAACTGGTGTTGCCACCGCACCAGCGGCCGGATTTGGGCTTGCTGCGGCGGTTGGGATTCTGCGGTTCCGATGCTCAGGTGATCCGCCGGGCCATGCGACATGCGCCGCCGCTGGCGGCGGCGGCGTGGAGTGCAGCGGCCATGTGGGCGGCCAATGCCGCAAGTGTGTCACCGTCTGCGGACTGCGCCGATGGACGTATCCACTTCACCCCTGCCAATCTCATCGGGCAATTGCACCGGTCCATAGAAGCGGCTACGACGGCGCGCATCTTGCGGGCGATTTTTAGCGCGCCGCAATTTTTCGCGCACCATGATCCATTGCCCCCGGTGCCGGCTCTTGGCGATGAGGGAGCCGCCAATCAATTGCGGCTGGCACCGCCTGGTGGGCGGCGGGGGCTGGAGCTTTTTATCTACGGCATCGACACGGCGGCCCATGCTGACTGCAGCGGGAAGCCTGGGCATCGCTTTCCGGCCCGACAAACCGCTGCGGCGTCCGCGGCAGTCGCCCGCAACCATGGGCTGCATTCCCGGGCTGTTGCGTTCATCCGGCAAAACCCCACAGCCATTGATGCAGGGGTGTTTCATAATGATGTTATTTCTCTTTCTCAGGACAATGTCTTGATCTGCCATGAATACGCCTTTGCCGCCGGGGCGATGGAGGACATTCGCCGGCGGTATTGCGCGCTATTTCGCGCCGAGCCGGTCGTTCATACTGTACCCGCCCGGCATTTCTCCCTGGTCGATGCCGTAAATACGTATCTTTTTAACAGTCAATTATTAACCTTGCCGGACGGGCGCATGTTATGGCTGGCTCCGGAGGAATGTCAGCATCATCGGCGGGCCATGGATGTGCTGCAATCGCTGCAGGACCGGGGCATATTTTCGGTACTGAAGTTCATCAATGTCCGCCAGAGCATGCGTAATGGTGGTGGTCCGGCGTGCTTGCGTCTGCGCGTTGTGGCTACGGCTGTGGAACTGGCTGCGGTGCATCAGGGTGTGATGTTGACCGCGACGTTGGCCAAGCGGCTGCGCCAATGGATCCAGCGCCATTATCGCGATCGGCTTTCACCGCAGGATCTGGCCGATCCTAAGCTTATCAGCGAATCCTGTGCGGCTTTGGATGAACTGATGACTATTTTGTGCTTGCCCGGAATCTACGATTTGTAGCACGAGTCGGGGACGGCCGTGGTGCATGGCAAAATAATTCCGATGAGCACAACGGCAAAAGATGGCTACGGCGAACGATCGGTGCTGTGAAATATTTTATCCGCGGATTTTTCGACAAATCCTTGATACAACCGGCCATCGGGTAACGGATAACGTCGGGCAAATTCGTAATAGCACCCCGGGATGGTATTGACGCCGTCGGAAAATTCCACGGTCACCTTATCGGCCAGAGTGGAGGACTGTTCCAGAAATATCGCCGGCGAACCCTTGATTTCGCCGCCGGCGGTATTAAGCTTAAACCCGTGCCCCCGCAGAAAAATATTCAGGTTCTGGATGCCGTCGAATGTTTTTAACGCGTTAACCAGCACGGTGAAGTGGTTGGCCATAAAGCCAAAGGCCGCCACCCAGGCTGCATATTCGGATTCTGCCCTGAGGCTTTCATATTGCGGATAGGAGAGTTTCCACAATCGTCCGCTGCCGGGGAAATACCAGACGTTGGTGGCCCCGGACGGCATTTGATCCAGCAACAAATCGACACAATTCCGCAGTGCGGGGGAACATTGCTCCAATTTTAATTCGCTGATGAATATTTTGGGTTGAGTGATGTCGGGATGTTCATAGTGCCTCGCCCGCAGTTTTTTTTCAATGAAGGTGTAATCTCCGGCGCAGCGATAACCCAGTTGCACAAAAGGTTGAGCTATGACATCCAGCCCCACACGTGGGTCACCGAAGGTTCGCAGGGCAAGGTGATCGTTGACAATTTGTTCTCCGCGGGCGCGCAACAGACGGTGAATGACTTTCACCTGAGGGTTAAGAGTCACATATTGCTGCCACAGATTTTCCTCCAGCAGATCCTGAAGTGTATGCATGGCCGACTCCTGAATTAGTTACTATCCTCCACCTGCGCCCAGGCTGACGGCATCCACGGCGCCAAGATTTTTGAAAATTTCGAGCGTAGCACCGGAATGGTTGAGCGTGTAGAAGTGAATACCTCGTACGTTCTGATCCAATAAATCGCGGCACTGTTCGGTGGCCCAGTGAATACCGACCCGTCGGATGGCATCCGGATCTTCCCCACAGCGGCGGACGGCCCGCAACAGGGGAGCGGGATAATGTGTACCCAGGGCCAATTCCGCCATGCGCTGCATTCCTGCCAGGGAAGTGATGGGCATGATACCGGCCAAAATCGGCACCCGAATTCCAGCGAGTTCACAACGGTCGCGAAAATCGTAGAAATCATGGTTGTCGAAGAATAACTGTGTACATAGATAGTTCGTACCGGCGTCCACCTTGGCCTTGAGATAATCCATTTCCATAAGTCGGTTGGGCATGCCTGGATGTCCCTCCGGAAACGCCGCCGCACCGATGCCAAAGCCACGTTTGTCCGGATGAGTTCCACCACGGTTGAATTCCCCGATAAACCGCACCAGGTCCCCGGCATGTTGAAAATCATCGTTGGTGCGATCGTAATCGGGAGCATCCCTTGGAGGGTCGCCCGCCAATGCCAGGATATTGCCGGCCCCGGCTTGAGCGTAACGAGTCAAAATTTCTTCAATTTCCACGCGGCTGTGGCGTATGCAGGTTAGATGGGGAATCGGTTCCAGAGTGGTGGTGCGACGGATCCGCAGCACCAGTTCGTGCGTGCGTTGCCGTGTGGAACCCCCCGCTCCGTACGTCACTGAAACAAAGGATGGCTTGAGCGGTTCAAGCTGGCGGATATGCGCAAAAAGCTGCTCGGCGGCCGCATCTGTTTTGGGGGGGAAAAACTCAAACGAAAAGGTGGTGCGGTCGCGGACAAAGATATCTTCAATGTGCATGGTATTTATCCTGTTATCCGAATCCATGAATTATACCACGCTTTAGCCATCGATCAGGCCTTCGCTGCAGTCACCGCGGCTCACGGTATAAAAATAGCCGTCCACTCCAAAATAAAACGGGGAGCCATAGCGGCTCCCCGTCGGGGAAATTATGTCAGGGAGCGGGTCTTACGACCAGCCATGTTGCGCCGGTGCAAATCGCGGACCGGCAGTGAGGGTGAAGACTCAGGCCTTGCGACGGCGACCACCCAGGAGCAACAAGGCTCCCAACCCGCCCATGCCCAGCAGGGAAGCCGAGGTCGGCTCCGGCACTGAAGACACAGTGCTGTACCAGACCACGTTCACCGAATCGCCGGCATTTAATTGCACCGTGAGCATGCTGCCCAGGGAATAGGGCGATCCCAAAGTGCCCAAGGGGCCACTGGCCAGTGGCATATAGGTGGACAGGTCCGTGGTGCTGGGGCTAAGGGTGTTGCTGGTCTGGGTGCCAGCTACCGCATTGCCCTGAACCACACTTTCCGCAGTTACCACGTCATTAGAGTTGGCCGTGTCGGTGAGGCCCCACGTGAGCGTACCGTGGGCGGTAGCCTGCAGATTGGAACCCACCGGTGCGGTGAAACCGTTATCGGTAAGCTCAATGGTTAAGGTTTCCAGCGAGTTGCTGGTGTTCATGATCTGCACCGAAGAGCCAACCTCCACCGCTTCGCTGGTCGCACTGGGACTGTTGGATGTGGCCGTGAAGTTGGTGATGCTGAACAATTGCGAACCGCCAATCTGCGGCGAATTGATCGACACATTGGTCGGGCCAATTTGCAAGGTTCCGGCAGCGGCCGGCGGATTGGCCGAACCGGTCAGATTCACCGGCCCACCAGCGCCGCTGCTGGTGATGTTGGCGGTAAAACTGGCTTGGGCGGCGGAAGCTACAAAGATGGAAGCGGCCACTGCGGCCAAGGACAAGCTGATTTTGTTAGAGAACATAGTATTCTCCCTTTCAAGTAAGTGATTCCAAAAGAATCGAGATACACACTCCAATAGAATCTGGGCTAACCCGCTCCGAACCACAAGTTCGGAGCGGGTGGTTGTTTATCTGATGAAGTTAAACCTTGGCGATTTTCCGCCGACGCAGACCCAGCAGCGGCAAAGCGCCACTGGCCAGCATGGCCAGCGAAGCCGGTTCCGGCAGCGTGCCATCGGTGGTGGCATAAGTCTGGCCTGTGGTCTGGAGCGTAAAGCTCGACTCCGGAGCCAAGTTGATCTCCAGCAATTGCGTAAGTGAATAAGGCTCGGCCGGGGTTGAAACCGTGCCCGTGCCTGGCGGGGTTACCAAGGTCAAAGTACCCGGGCCACCCACGCCATTAACGCCGGCCGCTCCAGTCCATGTCCCGGTAATGCCGGTGATGGTGGCACCAGAACCTGGTGCACTGGTGGTATAAGCCATATTGGCCGTATCCAGATACGAATTCATGATCAGGGTGCCGGAACCCTGGGAAAATGTGGCACTCAGCGACTCGTTGAGTTG
Source organism: Planctomycetota bacterium (assembly GCA_021852275.1). Lineage (GTDB taxonomy): Bacteria > Planctomycetota > Phycisphaerae > WQYP01 > WQYP01 > JABEVA01. The sequence goes on from JAJZNX010000064.1 coordinate 8,397, forward strand.
ATTGGGCAGGCCGGAGAAGCCAGTGGCATTCACCAGAATATCCAGTGTGCCGCTACCGCTGATGGTGGTGCCATTGAGCTCCAATACCCCACCCTGTGAATAACCAATTCCCAAGCCGGAAATACCCGTGGTGACAAAGCCACCGGGGGCGGTTGCCGTGAATGTCGAGCCATTGGTCGAGTAATACACCGTGGCGTTGGATACATTGGCCTGGGCGGCGGCGGTCATCATCAATGCGGCCGCGGAAGCGCCCACTAAAGAAAGAATTCCGTAACGAGAAAACATACTTTTACTCCTTGCGCAGTAAAACTTGAGTACAAAGCTTCCACGGCCCCGGTGAACAATCACCGGGCATCAACCGTATAAGCCCTAAATTGAAAATCCCCACAGGAAATTTGTAATTCCACACCTTGTACCGATGGCTTTGGTCCGGTTCAAGGCGAGTGTCGAATTCAATCCTTTGGTATTCGCACTAAATTACAGTCAGTACTGGCTGTTTTCGGCCTACTTTCCTGTCATCTTTATAGTAGGCGTGCTATACCCGGAAGTCAAAAAAATGCCTGCTTTTCTTAAAGTTCCGGGGTTTTGTAGCTGCAAGCCTCCGCTAAATTGTGATGTGGCTATTATTGGCACCATCCATAGCCCCATGAAAATATGATGGAACAGTTATCCAATATAGCGTTTCGTTTCGGTGGGTTTGCTTTACGGCCTGATCGATAACTTGGCCGGGTCATAACGCTGGGCAATCGGCATCCGCCGGCCCATCCCGAAGGCGCGGGAGGTAACCTTTAACCCCGGGGGCATTTGTTTACGCTTGTATTCGTTGAGGTCTACCATGCGTGCCACGCGCAGCACGGTGGCCCGGTCGAAGCCGGCGTCGATGATATTCCAAACCGATTGCTCTTCTTCTATGTATCGCTGCAAGATGGCATCCAGAACATCGTACGGCGGCAGGGTATCCTGATCTTTCTGGTCGGGACGAAGTTCCGCACTGGGGGCCTTGGTAAGGGTGCTTTCGGGAATGGGAGCACCATGACCGGATTGCGACCAGTTGAAGTTGATATATTTGGCAAGAGGATAAACCATGGTTTTGGGTACGTCACTGATTACGGCCAGGCCACCGGACATATCTCCATAAAGAGTGCAATAACCTGTGGCAATTTCACTTTTGTTACCCGTGGTCAACAACAGGTGGCCGAACTTGTTGGAAAGAGCCATCAACAGATTCCCGCGAATACGGGCTTGCAGATTTTCTTCCGCCAGGCCGGGCTGGGTATGAGCGAAGCAATCTGCCAGTGTGTGTTCCATGGCCTTATGTACTTCCTCAATGGGCAAAACCTGGTATTGAATTCCCAAGGCAGCGGCCAGAGCTGCGGCATCCTTCCGGCTGTGCTCGCTGGAAAACCGGGACGGCAGCGATACGCCCAGTACGTGCTGTGGCCCCAGGGCATCGGCGGCAATGGCGGCCACAACGGCGGAATCTATACCGCCGGAAAGTCCAAGCACCGCGGACTGAAAGCCGCACTTTCGAGCATAATCCCGCACGCCCAATACCAGAGCAGCATGGAGGGAAGCGATGCCTTCACGGGCGATGATCGGTGGGGGAGCAGCAACATTGGCGGCTGGCGCATTGAACTGAAGATCAAAGACGACCAGGTCTGTGGCAAAATCTGCTGCTTGGGCCAGAAGGTTGCCGTGGGCATCAAAGGCCATGGAGTTGCCGTCGAAGATAAGCTCGTCATTGGCCCCGATCTGATTGACGTAAACGATAGGGATGTTCCACCGGGATGCCTGATGGCTGATGAGTTTACGCCGAAACTCGTTTTTTCCCAAAACGAAAGGAGAGGCACTAAGGTTAAAAAGAATTTGTGCACCGCCTCGTGCTAATTGCTCCACGGGATTAATATGATAAAGCTGTCGGCTGAAAAGCTGTTCATCATTCCACAGGTCTTCGCAAATGGAAAGACCTAATTGATGGCCATTCAAAGGAGCGATTTGCACGCTGGGGCCGGGTTCAAAATAGCGGCTTTCGTCGAAAACATCATAGGTAGGCAGAAGGCTTTTATAGGCCCTGGCCAGTACGGTGGAATCTCGCAGCAGCACGGCGGCATTATAAAGCTGGCGACCCGCAGTGGCGGTATTGGGGATGACGCACCCCAGCAGGCACGCAATGTTCTGGCTGGCCGTAGCGATAATATCCACGGATTCCGCCATTTGAGCCAGCACGCTGGGTTTAAGCAATAAATCTCGTGGCGGATAACCAATGATGGCCAGTTCGGAGAATACCACCAGATCAACCTGTTGGCGGCGGGCATCGTGTACAGCACTCAGGATGGCCTGCGTGTTGCCGGCAATATCTCCGACAGTCGGATTGGTTTGAGCCATGGCTATGCGCATGCGAAAACTCCGAAATAAGCATAACTGGTTATAGAGGTGTTTCAACCATTCGACTTTAAGTCGCACAAAGCTATGTGGCCGCCAAAGCCCTGACCGATGGTGATGCTGCGGGATTTTGGTTGCAGGGGATTTCCAGGCAGCGTTTGTTGACGTTGATGGCACAACGCCGAAAGCGTCAGGCTGATAAGCCCGGCCGCACCTAAGGCGTGTCCAAGCCATTCTTTAGAAGAAAAGACTTCAGGGGTTACACCAAACACCTGGCGAATAGCGGATAATTCGAATAGATCACCGTGCGTACCGGCGGCATGGGCATGGATAAAATTCGGCGGCGGCAAGGCGGAAAAGGATTTTAATCCACCAATGAGCGCGCCGGCCCAAGGGTCCGTGCGAACGAGATGGGTAGCGTCGGCACCAGTCCACGAATGTTCAATAATAAGATCACCGGGAGATTGGGTTCTTTTCAGACAAATTGCCGCTGCGCCTTCAGATATAAAAAATCCACCACCCTGCGGCGCAAAGGGATGGCAGCGACGGTGGCCATCCATTTCGCGCTGAGCCAGAACCCCGAGATTATCAAAACTGTTTTCAAATATAGGGTGCAGCGATGCATCGGCGGCTACCACCAGGGCCTTCCGGCAATAACCAGAAACCAAAGCCATTCGAGCGTAATGAATCGCGATTAAGGCTCCGGCGCACGCCCCGACAAAGGTGCCATAAACCGGCAAATCCAGGGCGGCGGAAATGGCCAGGGCGATAGCGGCGGGGCCATGGCCGACGTGCCACGCCAGCGAGGCGTTAACGCCGGCTGGGCCGGCCTCCCGGAGCCGGCGACAGGCTTCGAGGCTGGAAAGAACAGGGCCTTTGCTGGTGGCAACAAACAGTGCCGTATCCGATTGTTGTCTGACTTGGAGCCAGTCGGCGTGCTCTAATGCCTGGCACGCCGCAATAAGGCCCAGGCGAATGACACGATCAGGCGTGATGTTGCCAAGACGGTCGAGTCGGAGATACGGGCTATAGCGAGTTTCCTGCTGTTGCAGAATCTGGTCGGAAATAACGCCACGGTCGATGATCTTGTGGTCCGCGCGAATAGCCTGCCAATTGGCGTCGGCGGTCACGCCCAGTGGAGTAATTAATCCCAGGCCTTGAATGGAGACATTCTTTTTCACTGGTGCAAGAATACGCTAAAATTGATAGGCTCGCACGGATCTACCCGCCGGTGACCAACCAGTGAAGTCGGATTTTTGCCGTAGGACACTGAATATGATCCAATCTATTTGCACAGCTACTGTTTGCCAATGCCGCTGTCACGTTAAATAATCCCGTCGACAGTGTGCCGGTGTTGGAAGGAGTATCCAAAATGGTTGATTGGTGCAATAATGCCATAGATGGTAGCGTTGATTAAGCACGGTTTTAGGTCTGCATTGGCAAACAGATTGGTTCGATTTGGAGAACAAGGGTGAAAATCTCTATTGCGTCCTTTTCCTTTCATGGTTTGCGTAGCTCTGGCATGATGGATTTTTTTTCGTACGTCGAGGCGGTCAAGTACCGCTATCGTCTGGATACCGCCGACATTTGGAACGGCATTGCAGGGCCGGATTCACTGCTGTTGGATTCGGCGTTTCAAAAAAAAATGTGTGAGGCTTTAGCGGAGCGTGAAATGAGTGTGGCCAATTACCACGTGGATGGTTGCCATTTATGGGAAGATGATCCCGCCAAACGGCACCAGCACCGCGCGACGGCAATTCGCCACTTGCAACTAAGCAAGGTCATCGGAGCCAAAACCATACGCATTGACGCCGGTGGCACAGGCAATATGTGGACTCCCGAACAGTTTGAGTACATTGTGAAGGGCTTTCGCGAATATTGCGCCATTGCCGCAGACTTTGGTGCCAAGGTGGGGCCGGAATCCCATTGGGGGCCGGAACTTGTGCCGGACAATATGGAGCGTCTGGCAAAGGCCGTGGACAGCCCGGCATTTGGTATTCTGCTGCATATCGGCCACTGGGAGGGCGTGGCGGCGGCGGAAGAGGGAGATCGGCGGCTGGCGAAATGGGCGATGCATACCCATGTGGATGCCAATATCACGAAAACGCGTCTGGAATCGGCGATGCAGATACTTTTGGAGGCCGGCTACAGCGGATATTGGGGCGTGGAACATCACTCCGGCACAAACGAATATGCGGAAGTGGAATATCAGATAGCAGAAGTGAAACGGGTGCTGGCGAAAACAGCCGCTGCTGAGCATAAATAAGCCGCGGATGAGACTAAGCTGCACAGTTTCTGCAGGTTAAGGCCTTGGTGCTTACAGGTTTGGAGAATGTTAAAACGGTTACATAATAAATGAAGCAACGTATGAAAAATATGGATAAAACTATACGTATCGGCATTGTGGGTACAGGTATCATCGGCAAGGCGCACCTGGAAACATACTCTAAAATGCCCGGGGTGGAATTGGTGGCCGCGTGCGATATCAATACACCGGAATTGAATCGCGTAGCTGATCGCTTCAAAATTCCCCACAAGTATGTCAACTTCCGCGAACTGCTCAAGCGGAAAGACATTGATGCAGTGGATGTATGTTTACACAACAATCTACATGCACCGGTGACTATCGCTGCGCTGGAGGCGGGCAAAGATGTGTACTGCGAAAAGCCCATGGCTGGAGCGTATATTGACGCCAAACGTATGCTGGATACCGCTCGGAAATGTCGACGAAAACTTTCCATACAACTCAACACTCTTTTTGCCAAGGAAACACAATTGGCCCGGCGTTTCATTGAAACCGGCAAACTCGGACACATTTACCACGCCCGGTCGGCGGGTTTTCGTCGCAGAGGCCGGCCTTACGTGGATGGTTATGCCACCAAAAACTTTGTGCAAAAGAACATAGCTGGCGGTGGAGCGCTTTATGACATGGGCGTATACCACATTGCCCAGGTTCTGTTTCTCTTAGGTTTGCCCAAGTTAGAGCGGATCAGTGGTCGCACCTTTCAGGAAACGGCCATGGATCCTGCCCGTCGAGCGAGCAGTCGGTATTCCGTAGAAGAATTGGGCTTGGGTTTGGCCCGCTTTTCCGGAGGAATCGCGATGGAAATTATTGAATCATGGGCGATTCACCTCGATGGATTCGACAGCAGTTACATTGTGGGCAGCGCAGGCGGCCTGCGTCTGTCTCCACTGAGCTATCATGCGACGACCCCCGAAGACCTGGAAATTAACACCACCTTTGAAACTGAAGCTATTCTGGGCCGTTGGCATTCCCTCAACGCGCAACAGGTTTATTACGATTCTTCTCAGAGTCACTGGATCGGAGCGTTGCGCGGGGCGGTAGATCTGCTGCCGTCCGCTGAAACCGCGCTGCTGACGATGTTGGTGAGTGAGGGTATTTATCTTTCGGAAAAACTCCGCCGTGAAGTTACCGCCAACGAAATTGCGTCCTTGTCAAAATCAACGGCGGTCAAGCTGTAACCCGGTTCAGGGCAGCGTTTATGCGACGGCTACTAATCGGGACTCTCTGGCTATTGGCGAAAGCAGTCGCCGGGCCAGGGCGTGGCTTTGTTTGCGGATATCAGGTACCGCCACAATTTCATACCATCGGCCACGCGTGGTGGGGCCTAAGGTAAAAAGCGTGTCAGAGACGTTGCCAGCGGCGTTAATCAGTCCGCCGTCATCAGAAACATCCAAACCTAAGCGATGTGCATCAGGACGGATCAGGCCCTGCCTTAGCATTGATTGAATCAGCGGGTCTTGGTTGCGGGCAATGTTGGTTTCCGGGCCGGTGCAATTCACCACCGCATCGGCGCGTAGCATCATGGTATTGCCGCCGGATCCGCGCGGACGCACGCTTATTTGTACTGGAGCGGCAGGTTGCCCGTCCGTGGCGATGTTGACGATCTTTCCGGCCATGATCCGCAATTGCCCAGCCTGAATCATGGCCTGTATTCGCCCCGCGACTTCCGGCGCGATACGATGTCGGTGCGATTCCCAGTAGGGTGCCAAATGCCGGAGAAAGGCGTTCTGCTCACGCTGGTTCAGCCCAAGCCATAATTCCTGGGTTTTACCGCGCAGGGCATTCACCACTTCCCGCCAATCGCCGCCGCTTTCGACCCGGTTTCGCCCACTGCGGCAAAGTTTTCGCCGTAGTGCTCGCAGCCGGTCAACTTGCCATTCTGCCGGATCATCCGATTCCAAACTGCAATGCGATTGTGGGGCTAAACCCCGCCGGGACAAGGCAACAATCGGTCCGCGATGCTCTAATTTGGCCAGGGTTATAACAGTATCGACCATGGTCAGCCCTGTGCCCACAATCAGGACCGAGGCGTTGCGATCAATGCCTTCAATCCTGGCATAATTCCATGGGTCGGCGACCAGATGCTCGGCGGGAACCGCCGCCAGAAGACCTTGTGACGGTGGGGCATGGCCCGTGGCCAACACCAGCTTGTCCACCCGAACTACCCGGCCGCGCTGCGTATGCAGCACCACACCTTGCTTGGTGCTCATGACGCCCGTTACCTCATCGCCAATTGTTTCCACCACGGAACCGTGGGACGAAGGACTCCGGCTCTGGGCCAGAAGGCTCTGAATGTACCAGCCATAAACCATGCGCGGAACAAATTGGTTGCGGATGTTTTGATCTCCGCGGATATAGGCCGCGGCGCGACGGTCACGCCGTAAAAAATTGACAAAATCATCCGGTTCATCAGCCAGTCCACTCATCCCGCCGGCGGGAACATTCAGCAGATGTTCTGGATTGGTCGTGGAGTACGCGGCCCCAAGACCGTGTTCTTTGCGTCGCTCAAAAAGTAAAACATGCTCTGGATACTGAGCCTCACGATAAATATTATATGCCAGCGCCACGCCGGAATAGCCCGCTCCGATAATTCCAATCATCATGATGTAGTCCTCATATTTTCCGAAATGACGTTCTCAACGCCGTCACTTCATCCTTCAACCTGAGCATAGAGCTTGGCGTAGCATAATGAAAATATATTCTTGTAATAGATATAATAATTAAAAGTTATAGTACGCTTTGTCCCCGACAACAGGCCAGGACCGTGTCACCAGCGACCAGTCGCGGGTTATAAATGCTCCAGCCATGGATTACTGTGGCGTTCGGCACCGATGGTGGTGGGCGGACCGTGACCACTGCGCACATCCGTTTCATCCGGCAGTTTTAATACACGAGCCAAGGAAGCGGCCATGTCGCGAGCGTTGGAATCGGGTAGATCGGTACGGCCAATGGAGCCGGCAAAGAGCAGATCCCCGGCGAACAGCACACCTTCTGCGGGACAATACAACGCTACATGGCCGGGGGAGTGCCCGGGGGTAAATAACACCTGGAATTCTAACTTGCCTACCTGAAGCTTCTGCCCATCTTCCAGGTACCCCGTCGCTTTGCGCGATGGAATGACAAAAGGCAGGGGCATAAGCAAACTGATGGGGCGAATTAGTTTCGGTTCATCCAGGCGATGAATCAACACCGCTGCTTGCGGATAGGAATCGGTAACCACCTGATGGTCTGCAATGTGATCCCAATGGCCATGCGTTAGCAGTAGCTGCGTAATCTGGTAGTTTTCATGTGCGGCAATATTCAGCAGTGGCGTAACCGTGGAATAGGGTGCATCGATCACGGCCGCCATGCCCGTAGTTTCGTCCACAATGAGATATCCATTGGTGGCAACCGGGCCACCGGTATTGACGTGAATTTTCATATCTAAATTTTACTCCAACCGACCTTTCGGAGCCAGGAACTAAATGCGAAATCCGGAGACGTAAATCTGCTTGACTAATCTGCCTCCCGGGCAGTAGCCTTGCGACTGCCTAAGTGTGCTCTTGCCATCGCACTAAATGAGGAATTGATGTTATGATCAGGCCAAACATTTGTGTCGTAAAAAATTCCAGTGATCTAGCGGCAGCCGCTGCAGATGCTGTGATCCACGCGGCCAAGGATGCCATTCAAGCCCGCGGTCGTTTCTCCATCGCTTTATCCGGCGGTTCCACTCCGGAAAAAGCTTACGAATTGCTGGCCCAGCCACCCAAGATCGCACAATTGGATTGGTCCAGAGTTCATATTATTTTTGGAGATGAACGTTTTGTTCCGCTGGATGATCCGCGCAGCAACTATGGCATGGCGGCCCGAACGCTTCTGGGCCACGTACCCATTCCGCCGTCCCAGATTCTGGCCGTTCCAACACATCTGGCCAGTGCGAATGCCGCGGCCCGGGCGTATAGCCATCTGGTAGCGGGCCATTTTGCGATGAACCCCGACGGTCCTCCTCCCAGGCTGGATCTTATTTTGCTTGGCCTCGGCGATGACGGCCACACCGCATCCCTGTTTCCGGGCAAGTCATCACTTGATGAACACAGGGCGTGGTTTATCCATTCGTCGCCGGGCGTGTTGCCTCCTCCCGTGGATCGCATTACTGCTACCTTTCCCCTGCTCAATGCCTGCCGATTGGTGATATTTCTGGTAGCCGGAGAAAAGAAGAAGGATATCGCTCGCGCTGTGCTTACCGATCAGTCGCATAAATATCCCGCAGCCCGGATATCGCCGGATGATGGCAAGGTCCTCTGGCTGCTGGATGCCGCTGCAAATGGTGCGGTCAATCACTGCAGCGAACTGCCTTCCTTGGGAGGCCAAGCTTGATACAGGCCTTTGTCCTATAATTAAGGGGACACCCAACACTCTATTTTAAGCAGATTTTCCTTGTATTCTGACATTGGTCCTGCTAAGTTAGTATTATGGTGCCAATTTCCACAGGCTTAAGCATTGGGTTATGACGTAACCGTTGATGGGTCTTATTGAGTTGGAGGTATTGTACTATGAAAAGTGAACATATCTTCTCTGCTGTAGCTATGCTGGGTTGCTTTTTACTATGCCCAATTACCGCACATGCCATTGTCAATGCGGATAATCCCACATCTACAACGCCAGATAATACCACCGCCCCGGCAGGTTTGCCGGAGTGGAATAACATTGGTACGCTCAACGGTGCCTCTGGCATTTATCTTGGCAATGGATGGGTTCTTACCGCCGATCATGTTGGTGCCGGCAATTTTACTCTCAATGGTACCACGTATTTGTGGAACGGATCTCCGGCAACCCGCCTCAACAACACCGATGGTTCCGGACCAGCCGATATTATCATGTTCCAGTTGACAACGCGGCCCACGGATGTAAACCAGTTAACGATAGCCAGCACATCGCCGGTAATCGGAACGGCTTTTTACAATGTGGGTTATGGCCTCGCCCGTGATACAGCGGAAGAATATTTTACCTACAACTCCACCACCAAGGTCTTTACGCAAACTACGAATTCGTCCGCAGCGTACCAGGGCTTTGGCTACGGTAGTCCTAACACTAAAAGCTGGGGCCAGAATTCTATTGCGGGCTTTCAATCCTATAACATCGGATTTGGAAACGTGGATGCATTTTATTCAACTTTTACCAGCACAACGGACCAGATTGTGAGTGGTGATTCCGGTGGTGGCGTCTTCAATTCTCTTGGCGTGCTCATCGGTATGAACGACGCCATTGGTACTTACTCCAGCCAGCCCGCAGATACGGCATTTATTAGTAATCAATCGGATCTGATTAACATTGCACCCTTCTACAGCCAGATTACGCAAATCAGTGGGGTGCCTGAACCATCATCCTGGGCCATGCTATTTGCGGCTGGAGTTAGTTTATTTGGGATATTCCCACCGCGAACAGTATTGCGCATAAATTACTGATGTATAGTCTCGTTTGTGCGGTTATTCTCTCAATTCCCGGGCCTCTGCGATTTACAGACTCGGAGTCTTCGTTCACTCGGTGGACGGATGGATTTGCGAATCGCTACGTGGGGTTGCTGCCTCTCGTGTTGAATTTCTGATTTATCCCGGCGTTGTTCTAACCAAGTGCCTATAATAAAATGTGTTGGTCTTAAAGGATTTGGTGCCATGTCAACAACTCTGCCCGTAAAGTCTAAATCAGTGCGGTTGTTAATTGCCGATGTGGATGGCACGCTGGTTACCAAAGAAAAACGTCTTACGCCTCGAACCCGCAGTGTTGTGCGGAAATTACACGCAGTTGGGATTCAATTCGCCATTACCAGTGGTCGACCGCCGCGCGGCATGTCCATGTTGATTCGGCCACTGCACATTACCACGCCGATTGCCGCCTTCAATGGTGGGCTTTTTGTCCGACCGGATTTGAGTATCATAGACCAGAAAGTTCTGCCCGCCGAGGTTACCAAACAAATCATCCAGGCTGTTGCAGACCATCACCTGGACGTGTGGGTGTATCGCGGGAACGACTGGCTGGTATTAAAAAAAAGTGGTGCGCATGTGGATCGCGAAAGCTGGACCGTGAAGTTTAAACCTCTGGTAGTGGCTGATGTGAGCACGGTACTGACGCATGTGGTGAAAATCGTGGGCGTCAGCGACGACTTGGCGGCGGTAGCCCGGGCCGAGGCGGATATTCGCCGGGATTTTGGCCAGCATGTATCCGCCGCCCGTTCCCAGCCCTATTACCTGGATATCACCCATCCGGACGCCAACAAAGGCGGGGTGGTGCGGCGGCTGTCACGGGAGCTTAAAATTCCAGCAGCGCAAATAGCCACCATCGGAGATATGCCCAATGATGTGCTTATGTTTGCACTTAGTGGTATCAGCATAGCCATGGGTAACGCCGATGCGCAGGTGCAACGGGCGGCACGGCACGTAACTGCATCCAATGAAGAGGAGGGGTTTGCCTTGGCCGTCGAGAAGTATATTTTTTAAGGGCGGTGGGGAGGGAGATAAAGTCCAGCAGCGACTGAAAAAATGCGCAACAGCAATCTGAAAACAGGAGTTCAACATGGATCTCGGTATGATCGGACTTGGACGCATGGGGGCAAACATGGTCGAGCGGTTGATGCGTGCCGGGCATCGCTGTGTGGTTTTTGATGTCAATCAGGACAATATCAACGCATTGAGTGCCAAGGGTGCGGTGGGTGCTGCTACGCTCCAGGATCTGGTGGAAAAACTTCCTCAACACCGGGCCATCTGGATGATGGTTCCCGCCGGTGCTGTCGATGCCACGCTCCAGAAGCTTACGCCACTGCTGGCTCCGGGTGATACTGTCATTGACGGCGGCAATTCCTACTACCATGATGACATTCGCCGTGCCAAAAAACTAAAAGAAAAAGGCCTTCATTATGTTGATGTGGGCACATCCGGAGGCGTGTGGGGTGCCCAGCGGGGTTATTGCCTGATGGTAGGTGGCGAGGAGGCTGTTGTGAAGAAGCTGGATGGCATATTTGCGGCGCTGGCCCCCGGCATCGGCTCCGCACCACGCACGCCCGGCCGCGAGAAAATTCCACCTACCACCGCGGAACATGGCTACCTGCATTGTGGGCCTCATGGAGCAGGCCATTTTGTTAAAATGGTTCACAATGGTATTGAGTACGGACTGATGGCCGCGTATGCCGAGGGGTTTAATGTTCTTAAACATGCCAACACAGGGATGGGCAAACAGTCCAACGATGATGCGGAAACCACGCCGCTGCGCACGCCAGAATATTATCAATACCAGTTAAATTTGGCGGATATTGCGGAAGTGTGGCGGCGCGGTTCGGTCGTCGGTTCGTGGTTGCTCGACCTGACATCCATAGCGCTGGCTAAAAATCCGGACATGAAAGATTTTCAGGGCCGGGTTTCCGACTCTGGTGAAGGCCGATGGACCATTACGGCCGCCATTGATGAGGCCGTTCCTGTTCCTGTATTAAGTGCGGCGCTATACGAACGCTTCAGTTCGCGCGGTGAAGCCGATTTTACCGATCGGCTGCTGTCGGCCATGCGTTTTGAATTTGGCGGGCATTTAGAGAAAACTGTGGAAAAATCTTGACCGTCGCAGGGTATTGGAAAATTGCCGAGTTCGGGTGCCATCAGCCCGCCTGCGGCTTCGCCGTGATATAATCAACCCGCGGCCATGGACCAGAGCGTCCGGGATGTTCAAGGCTGAATCCGGAAAAGGAAAACATTAGAATGGATGCTGAATATTTTCCCGGAGACATCGCGTGACTGAACCTGCCGACGCACTGGTCTTTTTTGGAGCCACCGGGGATCTGGCCTACAAAAAGATATTTCCGTCCTTGCAATCCATGATCAGGCATGGCCATCTGAACATGCCTGTGATTGGCGTGGCCAAAGCCGGCTGGAACCTGGAGCAGTTTAAGGCTCGGGCCAAGGCCAGTCTGCAGGAGCATGGAGGAGGAGTTGACCGCCCGGCATTTGAAAAGCTCTGCTCTCTGCTTAGATACGTGGACGGTGATTATCTGGATCCGACAACTTTTACCCGGCTGCGCACAGCCTTGGACGGCACTGCACATCCCCTGCATTATCTGGCCATCCCGCCGAGTCTGTTTGGCAAAGTGGCTGAAGGTTTGGCTCAATCACACTGCAACCAGGGGGCAAGAATTGTTGCGGAAAAGCCTTTTGGACGGGATCTTAAGTCCGCCCGGGAACTCAATGCGACACTGGTGCATTATTTTCCGGAGGATGCGGTGTTTCGCATTGATCATTACCTGGGCAAGGAGGCGGTTCAAAGCCTGTTGTATTCGCGTTTTGCCAATACCATCTGGGAACCGGTATGGAATCGCAACTATATTGCGTCCGTGCAAATTACCATGGCGGAAGATTTCGGCGTGCAGGGCCGCGGTAAATTTTATGAAGAGGCTGGTGCCATTCGCGATGTGCTGGAAAACCACATGCTGCAACTCGTGGCTTGTCTGGCTATGGAAGCGCCCGCCGGTGAAGGGGAACCTCTTCGGGACGAGCGAGCCAAGGTGCTTTCCATGGTGCGCACCTTGACTCCCGCGGATGTAGTCCGCGGACAATTTGCCGGCTATCGTAACGAACAGGGGGTGGCCCAACAGTCAACTGTGGAAACTTTTGCCGCGGTCCGCCTTTGGATTGACTCCTGGCGCTGGGCCGGCGTTCCTTTTTACCTGCGTGCCGGAAAATGCCTGCCCACTTCCTGCACGGAAATTGTTGTCGAATTCAAAAAACCGCCCCAGCAGGTGTTCGGTCATGGGACGGGCGGACGCCCTAATCATGTTCGTTTTCGGCTAAGCCCGCAGGTGGTGTTGGCCCTGGGGACCCGGGTGAAGAAGATCGGTGAAACCATGGTTGGAACCGATGTGGAGCTTGTCGTTCAGCGCCGGCCCAAGGACGAAATGGAACCGTACGAACGCCTCCTGCTGGATGCGGCCCGTGGTATATCGGAATTTTTTGCCCGGGAAGATCAGGTGGAGCAAGCCTGGCGCATTGTGGACCCCATCCTGGGCAATGCCGTACCGGTACGCCCGTACTCGCCGGGTTCGTGGGGGCCTGCCGAAGCTAACAAACTTATTATTGGCGAAGGTGACTGGTGGAATCCACGACTGGAGCCAGATGAACTGGAAAAGGAAGGTGTCGCATGAATTGGAAAAGGATAACTGGAATCATATTGATCCTGCTGGGCATCCTTGCTATGGCCTTCAAAGGATTTACCTGGTCCAGCCGCAAACCCATCATTCAGGTTGGAACGGTCCACATGGATGTTACTGTGCATCATCATCTACTGGGTGCGCCTGTCGTTGCCGGTCTGGCTATTATGCTGGGAGTAATTCTGCTCGTGCTTAGCTTTAAGTCTTCTAAGCCATAACCTGCTTCTATGGCTGCGGCCACCGGCGAGACAAGTCGCTTTGCAACAGCCGGGCGTAGACTGGTTGACCAGTCTACTGCCGACCGGGTGTTTGACCAGAGTGCCGCTTTGGGCGTAGCATCAAGGCTGATGTTGTTCTTCCTGGAGCGTGCATGGCGGAATTAAAAGTATTCACCTGGTTAGCCGGAAAATTCATTGTGCTTGACGGTTTGGATGGCTCCGGCAAAAGTACGCAACTGGACATGCTGGAGCAGTCCATCAACAAAGCCGGCGGTAAAGCCATTCGGGTGCGTGAACCCGGCGGTACGACAATTGGCGAACATATCCGCGAAGTGCTGCTTTCGAGCAAGGGCGAGGGCATGGATATTCGCGCGGAAATGCTGCTGTATATGGCCAGCCGCGCCCAGCTTGTTCAGGAGCGCATTAAGCCTGCTTTGGTGGCGGGGCAAACAGTACTCTCGGACCGTTTTCTAAGCAGTACGCTGGCGTATCAGGGCGCTGCAGGTGGCTTGCCGGTGGAGGCTATTCTGGAAGTTGGCAAAGTGGCTTTGGATGGTGTATGGCCGGATCTCACTATTATTCTGGATTTACCTGCGGAAGATGCCATGGCTCGGTTACAGTCTCCCGGAAAGGGCAAAAAAACAGGTACGCTGCAGGTTGGGTTATTCCAAGACCGGATTGAACGGCGTAAGGTGGATTATCACCGCCAGGTGCGAGAAGGTTTTCTCGCGCAATCGCGGCGTTTTCCAGATTGCTACCGTGTTATATCTGCTCTGGATTCCAAGGCTAAAGTTCAGTCCAACATTGCTGCGATTCTGACTGATTTTTTTCGTGCGCAAGAAGTCAGTTAATTCGCTTCGCCCATCTTCTTGAGTTAAAAAAAAGGCTGGATGTTACCGTCCAAGTTGCCCAATACATTCATGCGGCAAATGTCTGCGCGCATGCGGTCAGGGCAAAATCAGCATGGCATCACCATAACTGTAAAACCGGTAGCCTTCCCGCAGAGCCAGAGTGTAAAGCTCATGAAGTCTGGTGATGCCAATCAGGGCGGCCACCAAAGCCAGCAGTGTGCTTTTGGGCAGGTGAAAATTAGTAATCAGCGAATCCGTGAGCTGAAAATGAAACCCGGGTGCAATAAATAAATCAGTTGAACCGCTGATATCCGTCGCTGGATTACTGTCTCCCAAAATAGTGGATGCCGCACTTTCCAAAGTCCGCACTACCGTGGTTCCCACCAGCACCAATCTTCCCGCCCGCTCTCGGTGCCGTCGAATGGCTTCTACGGTAGCGGCGGGTATATGAAATTTCTCCTGATGCATGGGATGGTCGCTTAGATTTTTACTACGTATCGGCAAAAACGTGCCTGGTCCCACATCGAGGGTTACAAAGGCCGACGTTACCCCGTGGGCGTTCAGCCGCTGCATCAGATCAGGTGTAAAATGCAGGCCGGCCGTGGGCGCGGCCAAGGCTCCTGGCGTTGCCGCATAAATGGTCTGATAGCTGCGGCGATCATCAAGGCCGGCTGGCGAGGAGAGGGGATGTTTGTGGCGGGCCTTCTCAATATACGGTGGTAGAGGAACTTCGCCTACGTGCTGGAGAACCGTTATCGCACTTTGCGCCGGGGAAAGCTTTACCAGCCATTGGGCGGGTTCATGAACATCGCGACTAACCAATTTCACGGTCCAGCGCAACGACGGATGGTTGCCAGTCAGGCTTAATTCTTCACCAACTACCAGTTGTCCGTTGGAACGCAGCATAACGCACCAAGTACCTGCCGAAAGTTCTTCCAGAAACAGGCCTTGAAATTTGCGGCCACTGGATCGGGTCAAGGTCAATTTTGCCGGCAGCACACGGGTATCGTTGGCCAGCAACATATCATTGGCCGTCAGAAACTCCGGAAGTTGATGAAAGCGGGCATGTTGTATGCGGCTGGTGCTGCGCCAAAACACCAGCAGTCGGCTGTGATCCCGCGGCTCCGCAGGAAACCGGGCGATGGCCGATTCCGGCAAATCATAATCCAAAATGCTGGTTTGCATGAATCTAAACTCATGGGATTGATCAGGAAAGTTCCGCCAGCGGTTGCTGCACAATATGGCGGCGGACGGCGCGGCGTTTGCGACGCATGGACTTCAAAGCGGCCGTGTCCAGGCTGGGAACGGGTGGGCAAGCCAGTAATTGCTCGACGATACTCGCCGCAGCATCCGGGCGGGCCAGCATTTGAGCCTTGGCGCGCATTTCTATCAGGATGTCGGGGCTGTTAATGAGTTTTTGAATCTTAAAAGCCAGCGTAGGCAGATTATTGCAGCGAATGGCTACACCCCGCTCCAGCAGGTGGTCACTGTTGCGCTCTTCCTGACCGGGGATCGGATTGATGATACACATCGGCAGGTGCCGGGCCATGGCTTCGCTGGTGGTCAGGCCGCCAGGTTTTCCCAGAAGAATATCGGCTGCGGCCATGTATTCATGCATCCGATCGGTGAAGCCCACCGATACCAGACGTACAGCACTTTCCGGAGATAATGCGGCGGCCATGGTGTCGACCTTGTTTTTCAGCACGGCACCCTTGCCAGCAATCACGACGATCTGCGCCGGGTGCCGCAAACGCAGCAGTTCATGGATGATGTCCTCCACCGGTCCAACACCATATCCGCCCGCGGAAACAAGAATGGTAAAAAGATTTTCCTGCAAGTTCAACAGTCTGCGGGCTTCATGAATGGATCGCGGCCGGCGAAAACCCGCATCAATGGGAATTCCGGAGATGTTGATACGTGCCGGATCGATTCCCAGCCTGACCAAAAGTTCACGGGTTTCATCCAGCGCCACAAAATAGTACTGGTAAGATCGCACCAGCCACATGGCATGAACATCAAGATCGGTGATCACAATGGCGGGACGCACGGCAATCTTTTCGCTGTCATACAGCCAGGCGACGAGGTTGGCGGGAGTAAAATGCGTACACACGATAATGTCGGGCTGAAACCTGGTGGTCTGGCGGAGAAAACTGCGGGCGTTGAATTTTTCGAAGGCCAGGCGTTTTTTTTCGTTTCGCCATGGGGTGTCCGTGGTATCGTAAATCCAGCCCAGCATTTTGGGGGCCCGGTTGATCAGATCCAGATAGACCTGCGAATACAAATGCCGGAAAAGTCGCGTGGTATATTTAAGCATGTCCCAGTGCTGCACCTCGCTGATCCGCGGATGGTTGCGGCAGACCTGATACAAGGCGTCCCCGGCACGAACGTGACCGGTACCGGCCGAAGCCGAAAGAATAAGCACCTTGCGCGGAGTTGGCTGAACCTGGTCCATAACCTGAAATTCTCTTCTGTCATCGTGGAGGCGATGCACCTTGCTGCACGTGGCTGATATTTATCTCTTACAAATTCAGCATGGCATTAATTTTGCCGGCGCAGATGAAGTCATTTTGCGAAAGCCCCCCAATGGAATGTGTATGATAACATACCTTGCAGCGGCTGTAACCCACTTCCATGTCCGGGTGGTGATTTTCCAGATTGGCCAGCCAGGCCACCGCGTTGACAAAGGCCATGGTCTGATGAAAGTTCGTAAATTCAAAAACCCGCGACAGTTTTCCATCCTCCACGGTCCAGCCGGCGACCCTGGCCATGGCCGACCGCACCTCGTTGTTACGCATGGGTTGAATGCCGCCTTCGCAGGGAACACAGTGCCGAGGCTGGTAAACGACGGTTTTTCTTGCTGATCTGGCCATGAATAGGCATCCTTATAAGTCCGGAAAAACTTATAGCCCGGATCATTATACACCAACCATTGGCTTTCAGGGAGACTCGTAGCGAATGACGCTGTGGAGGTCGTAATCGGTAAATCTGGTGCCGGCCTTAATAAACAGCAATTCGATGAGAACTG
The DNA here is from genome assembly GCA_021852275.1 of Planctomycetota bacterium. Taxonomy (GTDB): domain Bacteria; phylum Planctomycetota; class Phycisphaerae; order WQYP01; family WQYP01; genus JABEVA01. Next base: position 26,338 of record JAJZNX010000064.1, read on the forward strand.
CAATGCCCAGAACATGGCCGCCCGCGCTCTCCACCAGCTCGCAACAGGCTTTCATGGTACCGCCTGTCGCCAGCAGGTCATCGACAATTAAAACCCGCTGGCCGGCGGCAATGGCATCGCGGTGCATTTCCAGGGTATCGTGCCCATATTCAAGCTGGTACGTTAACGAAATTTTTTCCGCCGGAAGTTTACGCGGCTTGCGAATCGGAATGAAACCGCAGGAAAGTGCCTGGGCCACGGCAATACCGAAAATAAAGCCGCGGGACTCGGCTCCCGCGACTACGTCCACATGGCGCCCCCGAAACGGATTGGCCAGCAACTCCACCGCCAGAGCCAGACCGGCAGGATCAGCCAGCAGAGGGGTAATATCCTTGAAAATTATGCCGGGCTTGGGAAAATCAGGAACATCCCGGATCAGCCGCTTCAGATCATCCATGACATGGGTCTCCTTTTGAACGCAGTGAGTTGCGGCCATAGCACGCTCATTGCCAACCATCCTAACGGCCTGCCGCTGCAGAGCAAGTCTGCCGCAAAGCTGGCGGTCGCGGCGGGTGCGTCACCGAATCAAACGGCCGTATAATGCCCAGACACACTTGCTTTGGGTGCCGTGTTGATCCATGGCCGATTTCCGTTATTATCGCGGACATGGGTTTTGTGCGGGCGGAGGTGTACTGTCCGCCGCCGGCGGATGATTTTGAGCACGCATCTTGGATCAATTAACATGGCACAGGCCGATATCAGCATCATCAATGAACAGCAGCTTCCCCTGATTGTGGAGTTGTACAATCAGGTTTTTCGTCCGCCGGAAAATGACGCCTATTTTCGGCGCCGGTTTCAGGGCCGCTACAATGTGTTGGTCATGTTGGCCGCACTGGATAATCGTCCGGTCGGTTTCTGCATCGGATTTGAGCTTAAACCCCAGGTATTTTATACCTGGCTGCTGGGTGTGCATGCGGATTTCCGCCGCAAAAACATCGGCCGGCAATTGATGGAATCCCAAAATGAATGGGCGGGTTCTCATGGTTACGAGTATACGCGGCTGGAAACTCTTAACCGTCATCGCTCCATGGTTCATCTGGCGGTGACGCTGGAATACGATATGGTCGGTACTCGCTGGGATTCCATGCACAGCGATCTGCTGATTCAGTTTGAAAAGCCGCTTGCCGAAGCCACCCGCTAGCCCGAAAAATGTGGACCAATGAGCCAACCGAAGATTCAGATGCAGACCTGCCTGGCGGGCAGACGGGTAACCCAATCCACTTGGGAACCGGGCAAAAATAACTTCGCACTTTCCGGCTGGCCCTTTTGGCCTCCAGCTTCGTTGTTCGCTCGTTTCAGACCCACTGCCGGGGTATGCGCCTCACTTACGCCTCGCTGGCGGCCAAAATTTCTGCGCCGTAAAACACGAATTTATTTTTGTGCGGTCCCTTGGTGGAAAGCGGCTACGCGGCGCTTTGGTATTATCGGCCTGGCGGTTGTAGTATTCGGGGCTTATTCCGGAGGCTCGTTGCGCGCTGTTATGCAAACAGCCGACTCCGGATCTGCAATAAATCAAAATTTTCAACACGTGCTTTCCGCCATGCGCCGGCCAGCCGCTACTGGGTTGCTGATTGTATCCTTGTGGCCGCCCGGATCTGCGCCCCGGCCGGCATTACACCCCGGCGATATTATCACGTGGGTGGAACACCACCGGATTAAATCCCGGTCGCAACTGGCGGTTGTTCTCTACCACCTGCTCCATAGTTCGCTGCCATTGTTTTCGGTGGCGGTGGCCCGTGGTGATCGCGTCATTCATTTGCGTGTGCCGCCCTCGGCGCTGGCAATTTCCGGCCTGGCGGTGATGGCCGGTGTACCGGCTCCGCTCAATCCACCACCGACGCCATTTACGATGCAATGGAATCGTGTGCCACCCGATACCTTCCACACCCATCATAGCCTTGCGAAAAATTACTGGTATCGGCTCTTTGATCATCATATTGCCATTGGCATGGTCCATCTGCAGATTACCCGTGCTGGAACTATCGGTCATCTGCTTTGGAGTGTGCGCGCCGTGGCCGGTTGCGGCGTACAGACCCAAAGGATACACATGATTTTTTCCGTTGGTGATAATCGCCGTGCGCCGCCATTTTTAATAACATCTTTAACCTTTCATGATTTCCATGGACATCGCAGGTTTATTCGCCGGGGAGCGTTGCTTATTCCTGTAAAACCCTATGCAGGCACAACTGTTAATAAAATCCCCATTCTCTTTAACGTGGTGCCCACTCCGGCATTGACGGTGCTGGCCATGGCCATGCCCCGGCGTAAAGGGCTGGTTCTGGCGGTGCCGGAACTCGGCATTCGTTATCTGCATACCCGTCCGGGCTGCGTCATGGAAGTTATGGGTCGAAGGGCCGTAATTTTCGCGGGCGAAAAACACCGGCTCTGGTGTGTACGTATGATGCGTCTGGATGTGCCCCAGATTACGTTCTGGCTGGATCGTTTCGGGCAAATTTTGCGGATAGATATGCCCCGGCATCGCCGGCTTTTTCTGGCGGCGGATGCCGCGGCAGCCCGCACCGGGCTATCTCTGCCCAAACTACCCCGGTAACATTTGGCTTGGAGATTCCAGTGTCCGTAGCATAGCACAGACATTCTTATTTGTGGCCATGAATCGCCATCTTGTTTGCCCTGGGACCGCGGGCATCCTGCTTTCCCGATGTCTGGCTCCTGCCACATCGAGGATTTCGGCATCCATGCAACGACGGGGAGCGAAGCGATCAGCGATCAGTCCCGATTGGCGACTCCTGCCAAAGAGACCTGTCCCGGCCGCGCCGGAAGATTTCGGCATCCATGCCTCAACGGGGAGCGAAGCGATCAGCGATCAGGAAAAACGACGGGATTCAACACGAAGGCACAAAGACACGAAGAAATTTGATGTGCACAGGGTCGCACCGCGGGCCTTCTCTATTTTCCACCACGGATGACACGGATCGCACGGATCGCGGGATATTCGGTTGTCAAAGAGCGCTGCGCGGTATTGTGGTGCGCGCAGGTCTTGTCTATTTACGTATAGGCGCAGCATGAGCGGGGATAAATACGTGAGGAAACACAAGGCAGAAGACAGGAGGTGGTTTCCGGCGGGGAGTTACTCACGATGATCTTGAGCGACTCATGTGTTGCTCAAGTTGCGGCCGGGCTGAAATATGCGATTTCATGGGGCTTTTGATGAGTTGCTCGAGTTGCTCGAGTTGCTCGAGTTATTTATATGTCCGGCCTGAACGCGGTGAAGGCGTCGCCGGGCTTGGTGTTGGAAGGGACCAGAGATGCCTTTGGTCCGACGCGATGGCGTGGGCGAGACGGAGAGCGGCCTTGGCACGATCAAGGGTGGATCTGGAGAAACCGGCGGTGGCGCCGAGGGTGATGAGTTCGGCGCGGGATCGTGGGCCGGATTCGAGTTGTTGGGCGAACCAGGCGGTGCAGGCATCAAGCTTGACGGGATCGGGTCCGGGTTTCTGCGGAGGCAGTGAAAGCAGGCTGTCGGGGTCGATGGTGCTTGGTGCCTGGTCGGGATGCCAGATAATGCGGGAATCGGCAACGCTGTAGCCGATGGCGGGTGGCGGCGGGCCAAGGTTGTTTTTGATAGATATGAGCAGGCGGCGAGGGGCTTGGGCGGGCCATCGACCATGTCGATCCATTGGGCGAGTTGGGCGTCGTTCATTTGTGGCGTCGTGGTGGCGACGGGGTCGTCGGTGAGGGCCGTGGGTTGCGGGTTGTTGGTCGTGGGTGCTGGGCTTTCGGCAGGGGAATGGGCGGCGAGGTTATGGTCGGAAGTTTCCACATGCAGTGCTAGGCGGGGCATGGTTGGGGGTAACGCGGCGCGGCTGTGCCGCGGGTTGCCCGTTGTGGGTTGTCGGTTGCAGGATCGGGGCGAATGATTAACCACGAAAGACTCTAAAAACACCAAAGACGGATGACGCTGTGAAAAAACGTTTTCAACACGAAGAACGAAGA